>NZ_RJVR01000080.1 GCF_003999195.1 Streptomyces soli | reverse complement strand
GTGGCCTTGCGATACGACGCCTCGTCAGCCAACTGGCCCTGAGTGTAACTCGGGCCGATGACCGAACCGTTGGTGGCGGAATTCTCCGCCTGCACCTCGACGTACGGCAGGCTCGCGCCGCTCCCACCGGTGGCGGTCGCTGCCGACGCCGACGGGGTGACCACAGCGAAAGCGCCGGCCGCAGCCAGCAAACCTGCGCTGACTGCGAAGACGATCGCTCGCCTCGGGGATCGGATGGACTGCAACACCTATTGCTCCTTTTCGGCACCGCAAGAGATTGATGGCTGGCCCGGTGGTGGTTCCCCTTGGTGGCCGGGACTAGGCGGTGGCCACGGTGAACTGCTCCCACGTCCCGATCGAGGTCCGGTTGGCGATCAGCGGGGACGTCCCGGTGTTGTCCGCGCAGACGTACTGGTTGTTGGCCAGGGCCTTGAAGCTGACGGTGCCGTTGGAGTTCTTGATCAGCTGGAAGCTTTCCCATGTGCCGACGCTCGTACGGTTGGCGATCAGCGGGGACGTCCCGGTGTTGTCCGCGCAGACGTACTGGTTGTTGGCATGGGCGAGCAGCGCGACGTTGCCGCTGCCCGCGTCGACGAGGGTGAACTGCTCCCAGGCGCCGACGCTCGTACGGTTGGCGATCAGCGGGGACGTCCCGGTGTTGTCCGCGCTGACGTACTGGTTGTTGGCCAGGGCCTTCAGCGAGATCACCGAGCCGACGCCGGGCGTGCTGCTGGAGAGCATCGGCTGGGTGGGACGGGTGGCGGTGAGGGCGATCTGCCCCTTGAGCATCTTCCCGCCGTCACCGGTGAGCCGCAGGTAGTAGTCCGAGGAACAGGCGGTGCCGTCCTCGTCGAGGGCCAGCATGCCGCCGTTGGACGGTGTCCAGGCCTGGGACTCGGCGGTTTTGGCGATCTGGTTGCCCTCGTTGTACTCGTCGTACATCGAGATGTAGATGCCCTGCACCCCGGCCCGCACCATGTTGTAGAACTGCCGCCACATGAAGTCGCCGTGCGCCCGCTGCCGCGCCGAGACGTCACCGGGCAGGACGCACGGCTGGTAGTCGATGCCGTGTGCGGCGCAGTCGGCGACGTCGGGCACGGTCGCCACGTTGTAGAAGTTGTCGGCGTCGCTGATGGTGCCGATCCGGCCGACCATCCACGGGGAGATCATGTTGAAGGCGTGGTACGTGTCCAGGAACCCGGCCTTGGAGTCGTTGTTGCCGGTGCGCCACCAGGTCGGCACGCCGCCGATCACGTAACACCCCTGGGCCTTGAACCAGTTGATCACGTCCAGGGCGGCGGCCGCAGTGGCCGGGTGGTTGTTGTCGTTGAAGCCGAAGCCCCATATGCAGACGACCGGCTTGCCGTTCTGCTTGGCGTACGCCGAAGAAGCCGTGTGCGCGGCCATCTTGTTGGTCCAGTCCGTCTTGATCTCGGACTGCATGTTCGTCCAGCCGGACACGTCGTACATGATGTAGAACTTCCGGCCGTACGCCTCCGCCGCGCTGCGCACCTTGGTGGCCATCGCATCCCGGGTCGGGCCCTCGCTGCCGGTGGGGTTGAACCGCTGCAGGGCCGCGGTGTCGATGTTGTTCTGCTGCATCCACAGGAAGTGCGTGTTCACCGTCTGCTGGTCGTACGACGAGAACAGCGTCGCCGGCTGGCCGTTGCCCAACGCGGCGAAACCGGTCTGGTAGGTCTTGGTGTACTCGCGCATGTCCGGCCAACACTTGATGCCGTTGTTCGACGGGGAGGGCGCCTGACCGGAGTTGGGGCTCCAGTGCCACCAGGCGTTGATCGGCGCACCGTCCCCGATGCAGGCGAACCAGCCCTGGTACCCGACCGTGATCTTCCCGACCACATCTCCCGGCGCACTCGCCGCATATGCGGTCGGCGCCAGACCGAGCGCGGCAAGCCCCACGGCCGCCGAACCGCCGACCGCCGTGGTCAGGAACGTACGACGTGACACACCCATGGTTGACTCCGATGTTCAACAGCTGAACTCGGCGTCCCTGACCGTAAGCGGGCGCAACGGCCCGCAACTCCATGCAAGATTTCCGCTGTATTTGCACTGGCTTGCGGTGGGGGAGGTGCGGGCCGGTCCCGGCGCACACCACGCTGAGCACTACTGCATCTGCGGTTTGAGGTCTGCGGGGATTCAACTGCTGAATCAAACATGCCGTCAAGAGGTCTGGACCAACAGGTTTCTTCGTCCTCGCCACCTAGGAATTTCCTGTGAAGCGCGGGCTGTTCGTGCGACCGTTTCCTAGTGAAAGGTCGGATGGCTGGCTTCACAGGTTCAATACATGGTGAAGATCTCGGTTCTTACTCCGGCTGCATAGAAGTACAATGCTTCGGATGAATATGCGACCTGTCTCCTTCGGACACCCTAACGCCGTCAAGCTCAACCGTCGCGTGCAGCTCGAGTACGCCGAGCGGTACGGGAACGGCGGCGGGGGCGACGTCACGCCCCTCGACCCGGCCATGTTCGAGCCGCCCCAGGGTCTGTACCTGATCGTTTACGACGACCAGGACACCCCGGTCGCCACCGGCGGCTGGCGCAGTCAGGACGAGAACGCCCAGGGGTACGCGGACGGCGACGCGGAGATCAAGCGCATGTACGTGATCCCGGAGGCGCGCGGCCGCGGCCTGTCCCGACGCGTGCTGGCGGCCCTGGAGGACGACGCCCGTGCCGCGGGCCGCACCCGAATGGTCCTGGAGACCGGCACCAACCTGCCGGAGGCCATCTCCCTCTACACCTCCAGCGGCTACGAGCCCTGCGCCAAATTCGGCCCCTACCGCTTCGATGAGCTCAGCCGCTGCTACGCCAAACCGCTGGACAGAGCGGTGAGTTGAGCTGGAGTCTCGATGGATGGGCCGCGTGTTGTACCTGCTGGGTGGGCTGGCGTGTTCGGCGATTGCCGTGGGGATGGCGTTCTTCCTGCCTCCGGCGGTGGGGTTGCTCTACCACGTGGTCCGCTGAGATCGCTCCTGCTCGGCCCGCTGGGCCGGCGCCGAGGGCCTCTACAACATCAGCAGCATCAATGACAACATGGTCAACTCGGCTCCGGCTGCTGCGGTCTTCACCGCGTGAGGCAGCGTGAGCACCCCATCCGAGGGCCAAGGAGGCCAAGGCATGACTGTCAGGCGAACACTCGCGGGGCTGGTGGCCGGGTTAGTCGCGGCCGCGGCCGTGCTGTTCGGCAGCGGGATACCGGCGGCGGCGGCAAGCGGCAAGCGGGTCGTGGTCTATTACCAGACGCAGTACTACAACGGTTCCTACGTCTCCCCGTTGGGCCTGACCGATCACAGCACCGGGGCCACCGACCTGCTGGTCGGCGCCTTTCACCTCAACGGCGACGGCTCGGTCCATCTGAACGACAACCCGCCCGGCGACGCGAAGTTCGGTCAGATGTGGACGGACATCGCCGCGATGCAGGCCAAGGGCGTGCACGCTATCGGGATGGTCGGCGGGGCCGCCGCGGGCAGCTTCCAGCGGCTGGACACCGACTTCGCCACGTACTACCCGCTCCTGAAGAACGTGGTGTCGACGTACCACCTCGACGGCCTGGACCTGGACGTCGAGGAGTCCATGTCCCTGGGCGGCGTGGAGCGGCTCATCGACCAGCTTCACACCGACTTCGGCTCCGGTTTCATTGTGACCCTCGCGCCGGTGGCCACCGCGCTGAGCGGCGGCGGTAACCTCTCCGGCTTCAGTTACGACCAGCTCTATCGCGACCGCGGCAGCTCCATCGGCTGGTTCAACGCCCAGTTCTACTGCGGCTGGGGCTCGCTGAGCTCCACCAACGGCTACGACGCGATCATCAACCACGGTGTCGTCCCCGCCGACAAGGTTGTCGCGGGCACCCTCACCAATCCGGCCAACTGCGGCAGCGGTTACGTCGATCCCAGCACTCTCGGCAACACCCTCGCCGCGCTCACCGCCAAGTACCCCTCCTTCGGCGGCGTGGCCGGCTGGGAGTACTTCAACTCCGAGCCCGGCGGCACCAGCGCGCCCTGGCAGTGGGCCGCCTCGGTGAGCGCCGCGATGAACGGCAGCGGCGGCGGCACCGGCCCCACCGACCTCGCCCTCGGCAAGAGCGTCACGGGCAGCGCCCCGTGCAACAGCAACGAGACCCCCGCCAAGGCTGTCAACGGCAGTGTCAGCGGCGGGAACAGCGACAAGTTCTGCTCCTTCGCCTCCCCGTCACAGCTCACCGTCGACCTCGGCGCCGCATACTCCCTCACCGGCCTGGAGATCGACCACGCCGGCGCGGGCAACGAGTCCGCCGCCTACAACACCAAGGCGTACACCGTGCAGGTCTCCACCGACGGAACCACCTGGACCACCGTCGCCCAAGCCGCCGCCAACACCGCCAACACCACCACCCACACCCTCACCAGCACGTCCGGCCGCTACGTCCGGCTGAACGTCACCACTCCCACCCAGAGCACCGACCCCGCCACCCGCATCTACGAGCTCAAGGTCTTCGGCTGACGAAAGGCGTCTCGAGGTCAGCCGTCGGCTGCTGCCGCGGCTCTGCTCTGGCGTAGGTGCTCCAGCATTGCCTCGTGGTGGTGTCGCACCGCCTCCACCGCAGCCTCGGTGTCACCGGCCTCGATGGCGGCGACAATGGGTTCGTGCAGGGCCATCTGCGCCTCGGCCTGGTCGGGGCGCAGCCACTCGGGGACCTCGTTGTTCTCGACCCAAGGGCGGTACTCGAAGGCGATGAGCGCGGTGTGCACGCTCTCGTAGATCGAGGTGAGGTAGGGGTTGCCCGCGAGGGAGACGATGGTGGAGTGGAAGATGGTGTCGGCGGCGATCCAGGAGGAGGTCTCTCCAATGCTGGTGCGCAGCCTTTCCAGCGCGGCACGCGCGAGCTGCGTGGCGTCCGCGCTGGCGGCGGACGCCGACTGCCGGACGCCGAGCGTCTCCAGCCAGAAGCGGAAGTCGGCCAGGCGCGCGATGCTGCCGGCCTCGAGTTCGAGCATCAGGTTGACCGACGCCCGCATGGTGATGTCCGGCTGGCGCAGGACGTACGCGCCCGATCCCCGGCGGATCTCCACCAGGCCCATGAGCGACAGGGTCCGTAGCGCCTGGCTCACCGTGGGGCGGCTGGCGCCGAACTGCTCGGCGAGGACGCGCTCGGAGGGCAGCCGGGTGCCCTCCTCCAGGTTGCGCTCGAGGATGAACGTCCGGATCTTCTCGGCCACCTCGTCGGAGAGCCGCTTGACGACCACCTTGTCCATGGCACTGATGTCGACCGGCAGGTTCCCGCCCGGGGTGCCGTTCCCGCCCATCTTCGCCACGTGTGTTTCCCTTGGTCTTGTGTGCGGGAGTGAAGCCGGTGGGGACTCCTCCTTGGTCCTTGATCCTACTGCGGGCCGAAGGCACGGGTGAGTGCCTGCCGGGCTTCTTCCACGGCCTGTTCGTACGACTGCTCCCGGGACCGGTAGAAGAGCGGCCGGCCGGTGGCGACAGCGGATCCCGCGGCGGTCACCGCCCCTGCCCAGTGCCGCACCCGGGCATCGAACCGTGTCCGGGGCACCACCTCGTCGATGATGCCGAGCCGCAGCGCCTGCTCGGTGGTGAAGGGCTCACCGGTCAGCGCGTTGGTGAGGGCCGCCTTCTCCGGCACCCGGCGGATCGCGGGGACCTGGGCCAGCGCCGGCCAGGCTCCGTGGGCCGCCTCGTTCGTGCCCAGCCGTGCGCCCTCGGCCACGACCACCACGTCGCAGGCGCACATCAGGCCGAATCCGCCGGCCAGCGCGTCGCCGTTGACCGCGGCCACCAGGGGGGTCGTGGAGCGCGGGAGGAAGGCGAAAAGCCGGGCGACGGCGTCGGCGAAGGGGGCGGCGCGGCCCGAAGCCCGCACCGCCGCGGCGTCGGCGCCCCCGCAGAACACCCATCCGGCCCCGGTCAGGACGATCGCGGCGACGTCCGCGCGGGCGTCGAGTTCGCTCACGCTCTCGTGGAGCCGGACCGCCATCTCCTCGTCGATGAGGTTGGCCGGTGGCCGGTTCAGTTCCAGCACGGCGGTACGTCCTTCGACGCGCACGGTGACCGGGGTGGAGTGCGTCTGCCCGGTCACTGTTGCGCACCTCCTCTGACGACGTCGTCGGTGACGTAGTCGAGGGCGAAGCGGTCCTCGCACAGATCGTCGAGCTGTGCGAGGAGGCGCTGGTGGGCGGGGTGGATCCAGTACTCCTCGGTCAGGGAGTCGGGCGAGGTCAGCCGGGCGAAGCAGCCGTGGGTGTATCCGTGCCGCAGCCCCGAGGCGTTGGTGTTCGCGCCCCAGCTGAGTTCGAGCAGGCACGGCAGGGTGCCGGCCATACCCGCGGCGAAGGCGGCCAGGGCCTTTTCCAGTTCGTCGGCGCGTTGCGGATGCGGTTTGAAGACGACGTAGTGTTCCAGCATGGTTGCGCTCCTCACCTGCAGTTTTCCCGCTCGTAATGGTCCCAGTCAGCCGGCCAGCGGTAGGAGTGCCGGCTCGGGGGCACCGGCGCCTGGGTCTCTATCCAGCGGACCCGGCCGCCGTCGGTGTTGAAGCACGCGTGCGTCTCGCCGACGCCGGCCCACGCGACATCCCCGGCCGCGAGTTTGTGGACTGTCCCGTCGAGTTCGAAGTCGGTGTCGCCCCGCAGGAAGAAGTAGGTCTCCTCGAAGGGGTGGTCGTGCACCTGAGCGGCGCCGTTGACCTCGTAGTCCACCATGAACATCGTGAGCATGCCGGCCCCCCGGTGCTCGTCCACGAGCATCTTCACCGAGATGCCGCTGTAGGCCATGACGGCGGTGTCCATGCCCGCGGAGGATCGGCCGCGCGGATCGGCCGCGGTCGCCCGGCTGACGTGGTCGGGCTCGGTGCCGTCGTAGTGGCCGACGAGCACGAGGGTGGGGTCGGAGAAGTCCGGCGGTACGGCCTTGTGCAGGAGCTGCGCCGGGTCCCGGGGGAAGAAGGTGTCCCGGCGTCCGGAGGCTTCCCGGAGTGCGATGGGGCTGTTGACGTCCATCCAGCGCGCTTGCGTGCCGCCGGCGTTGCGGAAGCCGTGCAGCGAGCCGATGGGGAAGAAGGCGAAGTCGCCGGGGACCAGGAGGTGGGCGCGGTCGTCGATCTGGACGGCCAACTCGCCGTCGAGGACGTAGATGGCCTCCTCGTAGGAGTGGACGTGCAGGTCCGTGCTGCCCCCCGGCTGCAGGCGTCCGACGCCGAGGTCGGTGTGGACGCTGCCGGTGTGCGGGCCGATGAGGGCCAGCCGTTCGAAGCCGTCGGAGTGGGCTGCGAAGGGCCAGGGGACCTCCGCCTTGCTCCAGTCCTGTCGGGTCACTGCGGGCACGGTCACTCCTCGTCGGTGCTGCCGCCGGCCGGGCGGCCGGAGGGTGAGGTGTACAGGTCGTCGATGCAGGCGAAGTCCCGTTCGGCCCAGCCGCGTTGGTCGCACAGCCGGTACTGCTGCAGGGCCCGTTCGGTGACGGGCAGTTCAGCGCCCGCCTGTTGGGCGGCGTCCAGCGCCAGGTCGAGGTCCTTCGTCATCAGGGCGAGGCTGGCGGCCGGCCTGTAGTCCTGAGCGATCAGGGCGGGTGTCTTGGCCGCGAAGAACGGCGAGCCGAGTGGCGTTCCGGCGACCACGTCGAGGAACTGCTGCCGGCTGATGCCCAGGCTCTCGGCGAGGGTCACCGCCTCGACCAGCGAAGCCATCCCGATGCCCACCAGGACGTTGACCGCGATCTTGATGGCACGGGCCTCGTCCTGCCCGCCGACCCAGACATGGTTGCGCCCCATGGCCTCCAGCAGCGGCGTGTACTGCTCGTACGCCTCCTTCGGACCGGAGCAGAAGAAGCTCACCTGCCTGGTGGCGGCGGCCTGGGCGCTGCCACTGACGGCGACACGCAGGTAGCGCACGCCCTCCCGGCTGAGTCGTTCGGCGCAGGCGGCCGAGTCTGTCGTGGAGATCGTGCTGAAGTCGAGCACGGTCTGCCCGCTACCGGCGTCGGCCGCGAGATGTTCGGCGGCGAGGATCGCGTCCAGGTCCGCCCTGCTGCGAACGCAGGTCAGTACTGCCTCGGCGCCCTGGATCGCCTCGGCGGCCGTGTCGACGACGTCGATCCGGCTGCCCGTGAGCCTCTCGGTGGCCGCGGGGTCGGGGTCGTAGCCGGTGACGGGGAACCCGGCCGCCGCCAGATTCGTGGCCAGCGGTCCGCCCAGCCGGCCGAGGCCCATGAAAGCGACCTTGGTCCCGCGAGGTGTTTCGTCCATGACACTCTCCCTGAGCTCGATGCGATGGGGGGCTTCGCCGTGCCGGCCCGGGTTGCCGGATTGATCACGACTCGCCGGCGCCGGCGTTCCTGGCTTGCTGTTCGTAGAGCGAGAGGAAGTCCTCGCTGCGCCATCCTGCGCCGATCGCCGCCTGGATGAGCTGGTGCACGGCCGCGCCGACCGGCATCGGCACCTCGAGGGAGCGTGCTTCGGCCAGGCCGAGGTCGAAGTCCTTGCGCAGCAGTTCGGTGCTGAAGGTGGGCGTCCAGTCGCGTGCGGCGAGGGCCGGTGTGCGGTTGCGCACCCAGTCGGAGCTGACCACGGTGCCGTTGAGGAATTCGAGGAAGGCCGCGCGGTCGGTGCCGCCCTTTTCGGCGAGCGTGGTGACCTCGACCAGAGCCTGCACCATCATTCCCAGGTACAGGTTGTGGCAGAGCTTGACCAGCCGGCTCTGATCGGCGTCGCCGGCCCGTACGACGGTCTTCGCGGCCATCGCCAGGTAGGGCTGCACCCGCTCCAGGGCGGTCGGCGGCCCCGAGGCGACGATGCAGCAGCCGCCTGCGGCGACCACATCGGGGTTGCCGCTGACCGGGGCGGCCACGAACTCGGCGCCCCGCCCGGCG
Organism: Streptomyces soli; assembly: GCF_003999195.1. Taxonomy (GTDB): domain Bacteria; phylum Actinomycetota; class Actinomycetes; order Streptomycetales; family Streptomycetaceae; genus Actinacidiphila; species Actinacidiphila soli. Next base: position 37,481 of record NZ_RJVR01000080.1, on the reverse strand, counting down.
ACCGCACGGCGCACTCGCGCCGAGACTTCGCCGGAAACGGTCGAGCAGTCCACCAGGACGTCCGGCACCGACGGGCCGCTGAGCAGTCCTTCCGGGCCGAGGACGACCTCTTCCAGGTCGGCAGGGGTGCTGACCATCGTGAAGACGACGTCCAGTCCGCCCAGTTGGGCCTTGCTGTCCGCGACGGCCGCGCCCCGGGCGGCCAGTGGCACGGTCTTGGCGGTCGTACGGTTCCACACCGTCACCTGCTGCCCGGCATCCAGCAGGCGGCCCGCCAGGGCGGCTCCCATGCGGCCGGTGCCGAGCCAGCCAATGCGATCAGTCATACGTCAGTCCTCGGGTCAGGATCCGCTCGGCGCCGGGCCGCGGTCACCGGGCTTCGTGCCGAAGTCAAATCCGTTCCAGTAGCGGGTGCCGGCCACGTAGAGCTGGTCGGCGGGGAAGCGGGTGATAATGCGCGGCCCGTCGGCCGTGACGACCACCTCCTCCTCGATACGGGCGGCCGAGGAGCCGTCCTTTGTCGGCCAGTAGGTCTCCAGCGCGAAGACCATGCCCTCCTCGATCGGCACAGGGTGCTCCAGCGAGTGGTACCGGCTGATCAGCGGCTGCTCCCACACCGACAGGCCTACGCCGTGGCAGTACTGGAGGCCGAACGCCTCCTCCTCGCTGGCGTAGCCGAGGTCGGCCGCGCTGGGCAGGGCCCGGGCCACGTCGGCGCTCGATGCGCCGGGGCGCACGGCGGCGATCGCTTCGTCGATCGCCGCCCGGGCGCGCTTGTAGGCGTCCCGCTGCTGGGCGTTGGAGCTGCCGACGTTGAGGGTGCGGTAGTAGCAAGTGCGGTAGCCGTTGAAGGAGTGGATGATGTCGAAGTACGCGGTGTCGCCGGGCCGGGTCGCACGGTCGCTGAAGACGTGCGGGTGCGGGCTGCACCGCTCGCCCGAGATGGCGTTGACCGCCTCGACCTCCTCCGAGCCCCTTTCGTACAGCACGCGGTTGACCAGCGCCACGGCGTCGTTCTCGCGGGTTCCGACGGTCAGGAAGCGGTACAGCTCGTCGTAGGCGGCGTCCACCATGCCGGCCGAGTGGTCGAGCAGGGCGATCTCGTCGACCGTCTTGATCCGGCGGGCCTGTTGCATGAGTTCCTGGCCGTTGACGATGTGCAGGCCCTCGGCCTCCAGAGCGCGCAGGACGGGGATCTCCACGACGTCGATGCCGACGGGCTCGTCCGCCAGTCCGTGCTCGCGCAGCAGGTCGGCGATGCGCCTGGCGTTGCCCGCCTCGACACCGACGTCCTCGGGGATGGAACCTCGCCAACTGGACAGTCCGGCACGCCAGCTGTCCTCGGGCAGCCAGGTGGCGTGCGCCTTGTGCTGGCGCGCGGCGGAACCGATGTCCCACAGGATCGGGTCGTGGCCCCGCATGAGCAGCGCGCAGCGGAAGAGCTTGTCCCGCGCCCAGTTTCCGATGTGGGTGGCGGTGGTGTAGCGGATGTTGTTCATGTCGAACAGCAGCAGCGCGCCGAGGTCGGAAGTCTCCAGGGCGGCGTTCGCCCGGGCGAGGCGCTCGGTACGCAGGCGTTCGAAGTTGACCCTCTCCTCCCAGTCGACGCCGAGGACGGCGCCGGGGGAGGCGATGCTGTTGGCGGTCATGGCAGTGGCTTTCTGTGGGGTGTGGCCGCGGTGCCCGGCCGGACGGTGGGAGGTGATCGCCGTACGCCGGGCTGTCCGGGCGCCGGCGGCGGGCCGGGAGGTCAGACGGGGGCGTACTCGCCCTTGTCGACCTGGAGGGTGCGCGTCTGCGGGGGGCGTCCGGGCCGTCCGAGGAGCGACCAGGCGGCGTCCACGACGTGCTGGGTGGACAGCCCGTACTTCTCGAACAGGTAGGGCCCGCTCTTGGCGCCCTCGGCGAAGGTGTCGGCGATGCCCACCCGCCGCAGCCTGGCGGGCACCCCCTCCTCGGCGAGGACCTCGGCGACGGCGGATCCGAGTCCGCCGATGATGCTGTGGTTCTCCACCGTGACGACTCCGGCCGCCCGGCGCGCCGCGCGCAGCACGCCGTCGCGGTCGAGGGGCTTGATCACCGGTACGTGGACGACGCCGACGTCGGCGCCCGCCTCGCGCAGCGTCGCCGCTGCCTGAAGGGTGACCGGCAGCATCATCCCGCTGGTGACCAGGACGACGTCTCCGCCGTCGGCCACGGTGTGCACGGCGCTCAGCGAGAGGCGGTGGCCGGGTTCGAAGACGGTGGGGATCTCCCCGCGCTTCAGGCGGAGGTACACCGGCCCCGGCAGGTCGGCGATCGCTGGAACCACCTGGGCGATCTCCTCGGAGTCGCCCACGTCGACCACGGTCATGTTGGGCAGCGCCCGCATCAGGGCGACGTCCTCGATGGCCTGGTGGCTGGGGCCGCCCGGCGACGAGACGCCCGGCATGAACCCGATGATGCGCACCGGGAGCGCCGGATAGGCGATGGCGTTGACGACCTGGTCGAGTGGGCGCCTGGTGGCGAACACACCGAAGGTGTGCACGTACGGGATGAAGCCCTGCCGGGCGAGGGCGCCGGCCATGGACATCATGTTGGCCTCGGCCATCCCCGCGTGGATGAACCGGTCCGGGAACCGCTCCTGGAACAGGTCGACTTCGCACTGCTTGGTGAGGTCGCCGGACAGGCACAGGATCTCCGGGCGCGCGGCGGCCAGGTCGACCAGGGCGCGGCCGTACGGTTTGAGGACCGTCGGGAAAGGGGGCTCAAGCACCTTGGTGCTCCAGTCTGTCGGTCAGCTCGGCCAGTGCCTTGGCGGCAAGGTCGGGAGGAAGTTTGATGAAGTGGCCGTCGGCGTCGTCGGGCAGGCAGTCCAGGCCGTGCACCGTCGAGGTGCGGCAGACCAGCACGGTGGGCCGGTCAGTGGTATGCGCGGCCTGGTCCAGAGCCGCCCCGATCGCGACGTCGTCGTGGCCGTCGACTTCGATCGCCCGCCATCCGAAGGACTCCCACTTGTCGGTGATCGGGTCGAGGGTCGTGATGGTGTCGACCGGGCCGTCGACCTGGGAGTTGTTGGCGTCCAGCAGGGCGGTCACCGCGCTGAGGCGGTGGTGGGCCGCGAACAGTGCCGCCTCCCAGAGCTGCCCCTCCTGCATCTCCCCGTCACTGAGGAGTGCGTACGTGCGGGCCTCGTTGCCGTTGAAGCGGTCGCCGAGTGCGAGGCCGACCGCGGCGGACAGCCCTTGTCCCAGCGAGCCGCACGTGTAGTCGACCACCGGTGACCGCTCGGTGCCGATGGCCTCGATGGGGGACCCGTCCTGGCCGTACCGGCCGAGGTCCGCCTCCTCCATCAGACCGAGCTCCACGGCGGCCGCGAACGGCGCGACGATGTAGTGCCCGGGGGAACAGACCAGCCGGTCGAGGCCGGGACGGGCGTGACCGAACACGGACGCCACCTGCTCGGCCGCGGACAGCGCCTGACCCAGGTAGCCGAATCCCTGCGGGGCGATCATCTGAACGGCTCGAAGCCTGATTTTGGTCGCCAGCGACGCAACATCGTCCACGACCCACGTGGTACCGGGATCGGAGAGGCGGGATGAGTGATCCATTCGGCCACCCTCCTTCATTGGCTAAGTGGCTAATTGGCTTTACCAAAACCACTGTAGTTCGGCATGCCTCGCTGTCAACCCTGCGAGGTCGGGTGCGTGCGAGGTCGCCCGGCCGGCACCGATGTCTCTTTACTCGCCCTTGGGGTACACGAGGGTCGTGATGGACCGACCGCGACGGCAGTGCGCGTGAGCACAACAGAGGTCAGCCGGGGGCAGGAGCCTCAGGAGGAGACCGAGGACGAGCGGGCCAACCGGCGCTGGCAGGAACGGATACAGGAGATACGCGTCACCCGGACCGGCGTGCAGATCCTCTTCGGTTTTCTGTTCCATACCGTCGTACGCGAGGCCATGGCAGCGGCCCTGGCGCCGGAAGCCGATCTCGCCGTGACCGGTCAGGCCGACTCACTCGCCCAGGCCCGCTCCGGCAGCTACAGCGGCGACCTCATCGCGGAGCTGCGCGACATCAACCCCCACGCCGAAGCCCTCATGCTCACCGCATCACGCGACCGCGCCGCCCTCGCCAAGGCGGTCGAGACCGGCGCCGCCGCCGTCCTGGACAAGACCGCCCAACTCCACCACCTCACCCGACCAGGCTTGTGGCCCGGCACCAGAAGGTGCCGGGCCACAGCCGGGGGAGGGGTCAGTTGCCGGGCTTGGCGGAGTTGATCGCGTCCTTGGCCCGGTCGAGGAGGGCGGCGAAGGGGCCGGTGGTCCACTGGGCGGTGGGGGAGCCGGCAGCTGTGGGGTGAGGGTGGGTGGGGGCCATCTTCTCGACGGCGACGAGTCGGCTGCCCAAGCTCTTGAGCTGGTCCTCGTCGCATCCGCGGAGTATGGCGGGAAACTCCTCCCGCTCCTCATGCTCGGCGTGGTCGATCACCGACTGCTCGAACTCGGCGAGAAGGGCGTCGAACTCCGCGCTGCCGATGTCCATCGTCTCCAGTTCGGCGAGGACCTTGTTGGCTTCCTCCTCCTCGTGGTTGCGGGCCTCGGCCTCCGCCTCGCCCGCCGCCTTCATCGCGGCCGGTCGCACGATCATCTCCTCGGCGGTCTCGTGCACGGCCAAAACGGCCCTCAGCTCGTCGAAGACCTGCTTCTTCTGATCGCCCCTGGCGGTCTTGACCTCGCCGAACAGATCCCGGATACGGGCGTGCTGCTGGAGAAGGATGCCTACGACGTCGCCCGACGGCAGTTTCGCCGCCTGCTCGCGTTCTGTCTTCGCGCTGCTCATAGCCTTGTTCTCCTTTCCCGGGGAGGAGGCTGGCTCCGTTTCCCCACAGAACGCCTGACCCCGATCGGATCACGCAAACCCGAAGGCCGGGCGGCATCAGCCCTCGGTCAGAAGGCCGCGTACGGCCTGCTCAACGGGCCCCTGGGCGGCCGGGACGCCGAAGGTTCCGTCGGCGAGCGCCCGCCGCCCCGAGCCCTCACCGGCTCCTCGCGAGCTCGACCACCAGGACGCACATCGCGGTGGCTCCCAGGAACGACGCGGTGGCCGTCTTCAGCAGGCGGTTGCGCAGGTGCGCGTAGCGGGCGCTGTACTCGGTGCGGAGTTGGTGGCAGCGCTCGGCCACGCGCCGCAGTGCGGCCGTGGAGTAGGCGATGCGGTCTTGCACGTACAAGCGGATGACCTCCTCGCGCTGGGCGGTGGTCAGCCATGGCATACGGGCGACGAACGCCTCGGCGTGGACCTCGGCCTCCTGCTGCTCGGCCCGGCGGAGCAGATAGCCCTCGAGCCGCGCGAGGCCGGCGGCCGCCTCCTCCCTGGTCGTACGGTGCCTCACGCGCGCTCCGGCCCACTCGGGGGCTGGGGATCGACGAAGTCCCGGCCGTCGTCCTGGCCTTTGTCGAGGGCGGCGATCTGGGGATGGTGGAGGTCGAAGGCGGGGGACTCGGAGCGGACGCGCGGCATGGTGAGGAAGTTGTGCCGCGGGGGCGGGCAGGAGGTCGCCCACTCCAGGGAGCGGCCGTAGCCCCAGGGGTCGTCGACCTCGACTCGCGGCGCGTACTTGGCGGTCCGCCACACGTTGTAGAAGAACGGAAATGTCGACAGTCCCAGCAGGAAGGCGCCGATGGAGGAGACGGTGTTGAGGGTGGTGAAGCCGTCGGCGACCAGGTAGTCGGCGTAGCGGCGGGGCATGCCCTCGGCGCCCAGCCAGTGCTGGATCAGGAAGGTGGTGTGGAAGCCCACGAACAGCGTCCAGAAGTGGATCTCCCCGAGGCGTTCGTCGAGCATTTTGCCGGTGAACTTGGGCCACCAGAAGTAGAAGCCGCCGAACATCGCGAAGACGACGGTGCCGAAGACCACGTAGTGGAAGTGGGCCACCACGAAGTAGGAGTCCGTGACGTGGAAATCCAGCGGCGGCGAGGCCAGGATGACGCCGGTCAGCCCGCCGAACAGAAAGGTGATCAAGAAGCCGATCGACCACAGCATCGGGGTCTCGAGGCTCACCGAGCCCTTCCACATGGTGCCGATCCAGTTGAAGAACTTCACTCCGGTCGGCACCGCGATCAGATACGTCATGAAGGAGAAGAACGGCAGCAGCACGGCACCGGTGGCGAACATGTGGTGGGCCCAGACGGTGACGGACAGCCCCGCGATGGAAATGGTCGCCGCGATCAGACTGACGTATCCGAAGACCGGCTTGCGTGAGAAGACCGGGATGATCTCGGTGATGATGCCGAAGAACGGCAGCGCGATGATGTACACCTCGGGATGCCCGAAGAACCAGAACAGGTGCTGCCACAGCAGCGCCCCGCCGTTGGCCGGGTCGTAGACGTGTGACCCGAACTTGCGGTCCGCCGCCAGGGCGAGCAGTGCGGCGGCCAGCACGGGGAAGGCGAACAGCACCAGGACCGAGGTCAGCAGGATGTTCCAGGTGAAGATCGGCATCCGGAACATCGTCATGCCCGGCGAGCGCATGCAGATGATGGTGGTGATGAAGTTGACCGAGCCGAGGATGGTGCCGAAGCCGGACATCGCCAGTCCCAGCACCCACATGTCACCCCCGATGTACGGAGCACGGACGGCGTCCGACAGTGGGGTGTAGGCCGTCCAGCCGAAGTCCGCGGCGCCTAGCGGGGTGAAGAAGCTCGCCATGGCGATCAGCGAACCGAACAGGAACAGCCAGTACGACAGCATGTTCAGCCGGGGGAACGCCACGTCGGCCGCCCCGATCTGCAGTGGCATGATCGCGTTGGCGAATCCGACGAACAGGGGGGTGGCGAACATCAGCAGCATCATGGTGCCGTGCATGGTGAACGCCTGGTTGTACTGCTCCTTGGAGACGATCTGCAGCCCCGGCCGCGCCAGTTCCGCCCGGATGACCATTGCCAGCACGCCCGCCACCAGGAAGAACCCGAACCCGCTGATGAGATACAGCGAGCCGATCTTCTTGTGATCGGTGGTGGTCAGCCAGGTGACGACCACCGCGCCTGGCTTTCTGACCGGGCCCGCAGCCCCGGTCTCCTGTGGTTCGACCTGTACCGCCATGCCTCGCTCCTAGCCTTGCCCGCTCCGGCCGACCACAGCCGGTTCTCCCCGGGTGCCGCATCCCAGCACCACGACGACCAACCGGCCTGCGTCATTGCTAGTGCCGGCGGCCGCGGGCGGCGCGTCATTGGTGCCTCGGTGGGCGTGGCCGACCGCATCCTCCTCGCGGACGTCGGAGCTCTCGCCGCGGAGCTTGGTTCGGACCAGAAGTCATTGACATGAACATCGTCTAGACCATTGAATGCGCACACCCGCACGTGGTCCGTCGCAACGAGGAGGCCCCCCCACATGTTCAGACCTCGCACCGAAAACCCCTGGTCCCGTACGCTGTTAAGGCTCTTCGCCCTGCTCGCCCTGCTGCTCGGCATACAGGCCGGGCCGGCGCACACCGCGCAGGCGGCGACCCCCGCCTTCAAAGTGATCGCCTTCTACAACGGCACGTACGACGCGGCTCACATCAACTTCGACCACGAGGCCAACACCTGGTTCCCGCAGCAAGGGGCGCAGTACGGCTTCTCGTACACCGCGACCACCGACTGGAACCAGCTCAACACCACGAACCTGGCCAACTACCAAGTCGTGCTGTTCCTCGACGACTACCCGCACACCGCCGCCCAGCAGTCAGCCTTCCAGACCTACATGAACAACGGCGGCGGCTGGATGGGCTTCCACGTCGCGGCGTTCAACACCAACTCCAGCGACTGGTCCTGGTACCACAACACGTTCCTGGGCACCGGCACATTCCAGACCAACACCTGGGGCCCGACGTCCGAGACGCTGAAGATCGACGACCCGAACCACGCGGCGACCGCAGGCCTGTCGTCGACGATCGCGTCCTCGGTCAGCGAGTGGTACAGCTGGCAGTACGACCTGCGGCAGAACCCGGCCATCGACATCCTGGCCTCGATGGACCCGTCCACCTTCCCGATCGGCACCGACCCCAACCAGACCTGGTACAGCGGCTACTACCCGATCGTCTGGTCGAACCGCAACTACAAGATGATCTACGCGAACTTCGGCCACAACGCGATGGACTACTCCACCAACACCGCCCTGTCGTCCACCTTCGCCAGCGCCCAGCAGAACCAGCTGCTGCTTCAGGGGCTGCGCTGGCTGGGCGGCCAGAGCGGGCCGGTCACCCCGCCGTCCGGAAGCCCCACCGGACCGATCCACGGCTACGGCGGCAAATGCGTCGACGTCGCGGGGGCCAACAGCGCCAACGGCACTGCCGTGCAGCTCTACGACTGCAACGCCTCGGGCGCGCAGACCTGGACGGTGTCTTCGGACGGCACGCTCAAGGCGCTCGGCAAGTGCATGGACGTCACCTCGGCGGGCACGGCGAACGGCACCACCGTCCAGCTGTACGACTGCAACGGCACCGGCTCCCAGAAATGGCAGCCCGGCACCAACGGCTCGCTGGTGAACCCGCAGTCCGGCAAGTGCCTTGACGCGACGGGCAACAGCTCGGCAAACGGCACCCGCCTGCAGATCTGGTCCTGCTCGGGCTCGGCCAACCAGAGCTGGACACTGCCCAGTTGATGGTGAAGCGCGCGGGACCCGGGACCCCGGGGGTGCTCCCGGATCCCGCGCGCCGATCCGGACGTACCCAGGGTCAGGCACCCGCGCCCCCGGGAGGGGCGGGTGGTTCCGGTCTCGGCCTCGCCGTCGTCAACGGCCTCGCCGTCGCCCACGGCGGCTCCGTCCGCGCCGAATCAGACCCCTCCAAAGCGCAAGGCGGCCTGGGCGGCGCGCGGTTGCTGGTTCCGGCTACTGCCGCGGAAGGAAGCTGATCCGGTCTCCCGTGGCGTCGAGACCATGAGGCGGCCGCGATGCGGAACGTTGGCGCAGGTGAGTTTAATGATCACCGACAAGGCCGACCGTCATAGCCCAACACGCGTGCCCCTAAGAGTTGTACCGTAAATGATCTTCCGGGGTGCCGCCGAAGTCGGTCGTGACATCGCCGGTGCGACTGCTGCCGGCCGTCGCACCGGCGATCGGGACAACCCCTGGGCCTCGCCCGGAGTCTAGGCGCCGGTATTACCGGCGACGAGGTGCAGCGGTGCTGCGGCAGCAGTGGCGGCCTCGGCTGCACTGAGGTGGCCGGTGGCAACCAACCGGTTCAGCACATGACTTTGGCGCGAGGCCGCGAGCGATGCGTGGTTGACCGGGTCGTAGGCCGACGGAGCTTGCACGAGCCCGGCCAGTAGTGCTGCCTGGCCCCAGGTCAAATGGTCCGACGACACCCCGAAGTAGCCGTGACTGGCCGCGTCCAGGCCGTAGTAGCCGTCCCCGAAGTACACCACTGCGGCGTACATCTGCAGAACCTGCCGTTTGCTGTAGCTGGCGTCGAGCTTGACCGCCAGCGTCGCCTGTCCGGCCTTTGCTGTCACGCCGCCGTCCTGGCCGCCGTAGTAGAGCTGTTTGGCAAGCTGCTGCTCAAGCGTGGCCCCGCCCTGGTCGACGCTGCCTATGAGCGCCGCCACCGCGGTACGCCCCGCGCTGAGGACGTCGATACCGGGATTGGAGTAGAAGCGGGAATCCTCGGTGGCGATGAGTGCGGCGGCGAATCGCGTGGGCACGGCGGTGGCGGGGCCTGCGACGTGATGGGTGCGGTCGATAGCGGCCGCTCGTTGCTCGGCGTCGCCCACGCCTGGTGTCAGTGCCGCCAGGGCGACGCATGCTGCCATTGCCACGACTCCGACCGCCAACAGGCTCTTCGCAATCAGACGCGGCCAACGGTGCCGGGCAGGCCGTCGAAGCGCGGCGCCACTGGATGTCGCGGTTACAGGTGCTGCGGAGGGTCCCCTATTGGGCGGGGCCGACGCAGACGGCCTCAACATATGCCGACCCTCGGCCGGCGGGGGCCATGCTGCCCGTCTGTCATCATCACGACATGTAGGACGTAGACCGGTTCGTCAGAGTTCCACCAGCTTTCGTTATTCGACGCACCACCCGTGAAAAGGACGTGGTACGGCCGGTCGCCTGTCGTGCCCGGTATTCAGACGATCCGCGAGACGCCTCACCCTGCACCTACCGCAGCGATGGCTCTGGCAGCATGTCTGGACGCAACTGCTCGACACCGTCCACGCGCCACCGAACCGGTCAGATCCTCCTGTCCATCCCATACGCAGACCGTCAGGGCCGCACTTTGACGACGCCCTGCTTTCGGACGGTGCGGCCCGGCCGGCGCGGATCGTCAGGACGGCGACGGAGCACCGGCACCGCGCGGGCGGTCGTCAGTAGCCTCGTCGGTAATTGGTCTTGGCTGCCTCGTCGCGCCTCTGGGACCGTCGTTGGCGTTCATCCGCCAGTTCGGCCAGGGCGTCGGTGACGGCGGTGAGCACGGTCATCACCGCGTCATCGGCCACGCTCGGTGAGTCTTCGGTCCGCTTGTCGCTGACGCCGATGGCCACCGCCAGGGCTGCGACGTCGGGCTCGTCGGCTGCCCAGCGGGCGCCTGCGCGCCGGCGAGCGGGTGAATCGACCAGCACCATCTCGCCGGCCCGGAACGGCATCCACCGATGGTGTCGTTGCCGGGTGAGCTGGCCTTCCGCCTCAAGGGCGGCCAGATACGTAGCGGACAGGCCACGGCCCCTGCGCCACAGCCAGTCGTCGACCGAGTCGTAGGGCTCCTGCTGGGCAAAGGAGGACGCTGCCTCATCCAACAGGTGATCATCGACCGACCGCCGGAGATTGGGCACGATGTGATCGCCGTCCAGCCTGACGGCGTGGGCGCCCAGGAGGTCGATCAGCTCGGCTCCCGCGAGCGCAAGCGACAGATCGCCTCGCTCGACAGAGCGACTGGACGGCCTGTCCATGGCAACAATCAGAAGGTCCCGCGGTGTAGTCATCAACGGCTCCACATCCGGGGCATCGGCAACCGGCCCGTCACCTCGATTGTCCCTCGCGGAGACCCCGCCCGTTGGTGAAGGACGCGCCACGCCCTGTTGCGGCTCGCTGCAGTCCGTAGTCGCGCTGCCGTATCCGAGGTCGAACAGCCGGTCAGAGCAGGACGGATCCGCCGGCGATGTCGAGAATGATGCCGCTGATCCACGAGGCAGAGTCCGAGGCGAGGTACAAAGCGGCCTCGGCGACATCCTCGGGGGTGCCAAGGCGCCTGATGGGATGGTTGGCGACCAGGGACTGCTGGACGTGTTCGGGGATTTCTTGCCTGTTTCGCTCAGTCATGATCGTTTCCGGGGCGATGCAGTTCACGCGTACACCGTGGGGGCCGGCCTGCGCGGCGAGGTCTTTGGTGAGCAGTTCGATGGCGGCCTTGGCTGCGGCGTAGGCGACGGGGGAGCCGGCGTTGGGCCGCCGGGCGGCGGCCGAGGACAGCGTGATGATGTTGCCGTGACCGCGCTGTTTCATGCCGGGCAGGTAGCTCTTGACGGTGAGGAAAGTAGCGGTGAGGTTACCGTCGACGGTGGCGTGCCAGTCCTGTTCGCTGATCAGCTCCACAGGTCCGGGGCGGACGGGGCTGCCCCCGGCGTTGGCGACGAGGATGTCGACCGGGCCGAAGCTTGCTTCGATACGCTCGCGCATCGCTTCGACCTGGTCGAAGCGGGTGAGGTCGGCGGTAACGGCCAGCACTTGTCCGCCAGCGGCCTCGATGCGCGCTTGGACCGTTTCGAGTGCCTTTGCGTCGCGTCCGTGAACGACGACGCGGGCTCCCTCGCGAGCGAAGAGCGTGGCGATGGCCGCGCCGATACCGCGCGAGCTGCCCGTGATCAATGCGACCTGGTCTCGCAGGCTGGTCATGGGGTGTCTCCAGTGTGAGCGTGTCTGTGGTGCGGGCGGCGCGGCCGACGCATCGGGTGGTCCCTGTGACCGTGGCGTTGGGCATCACTGTCGATCGTGGCCGGTGAGGGTGATCTGGAACGTGGGATGGTCGGCCGGATCGGGCAGGGCTCGAAAAGTTCGGGCGACGCTGGGCAGTTGGCCGAACTGGCGAAGATAGTCCTCGACGAGGGGCGGCAACTGGTCTGGCAGGACCTCGACTGCGGTGAACTGGTCGACTCGGCCGCGGCGGGTGAGGCGACCTGTACCGGACGCGCGGAGGTTGCGCGACCATTCGGTGTCCCCGTAGGCGGACAGCAGGTACTCCTGCCCGCCGTGCGTGAGAACGGCCACCGGCGTGGAGCGCCAGGTGCCGGTGGTGCGCCCGGGTACCGAGAGCAGGCTGACGACCTCGGGCTTGAACAGTCGTGCCATGCGCCCGCCGATAGCCCGCGCCGCCCAGGGCGGGCGCAGATAGTTCCTCGCGGTCATGTGCGTGTCCCCTTTCTCGAATAGGGCGGGGCTTATGCCGGCGGCGCACTGTGGGCGGGGGCGCCCGGTGGGGTGCGCAGGCTGAGGTGGACGGCGACCATCCGCCACTCGGGGTCGCCGGTGAAGACGAGGGTGACGCGGAAGGCGCCGTCGATGGACCGATCCTGATGGCTGCCTTGCTGCGTCTGTGTGCCGATCACGATGGCGTTGCCGCCGATGTACCTGGTGCCGTCGGGGGCAAACGCGAACGCCGTGTAGTTCAGGCCGTTGGTGAACCGCTGGAGCCATTGCTCGCGGTCGAGCAGGAATCCGAAGGGGCCTACGGCGACGAAGTCCGCGTGGAGCAGGGTGCCGAGGGTCTGCGCGTCACCGTTGAGTTCCGCGCGTGCCCAGGTGGTGAGTTGTTCGTCGAGGGTGGTCATGGTGCTCCTCCGTGGGGGAGTGGAGTGGGTGGGCTGGGCCGCAGCGGCAGTCGATGGGGCTTCCTCGATGGCGCGGCTGTTCACCATCACTCCTTCCGAGTTGCCGGCGACGGCGGACGACCCGACGACCGCTTTCACTGGAAGCATAGACATCTAATGATTAGACGTCAAATGGTTCGACGTCGATGCTAGGGTTTGCCCATGCAGTCGTTTCGTTCTCCCATCGGCCTCGAGCTGAGTCAGACCGCCCGGGTTGTCAGCCGGGCGTTCGACGACGCCCTCGATCAGGCCGGTGGATCGCTGCCCGTGTGGTTGATCCTGCTGAATCTGAAGATCCGCCGGCCCGGCAACCAGCGCGAACTCGCCGAAGCGGTGGGCGTACGCGAAGCGACCCTCACGCATCACCTCAACGCCTTGGACGCACGCGGCCTGATCACCCGCCGACGCGACGCCGTCAACCGCCGGATCCACGTGGTCGAGCTGACCCAGGCCGGCGAGGAGGCCTTCCTGCGCATGCGGGAGGCCGCCCTCGCCTTCGACCGCAGGCTGAACGACGGACTGACCGACGCTGACCGCGACAACCTCACCGGACTCCTGCACCGTCTCGCCGCGAACGTGGGCGCCGCCGAGAACGACTCCCCGCCATGGGCAGGTCTGGCGGAGCCGCCGCCGAAACCGGGCCGGCGCCCTACCGCCGCGCCGGGAACGGGCGCCGCCGAATAGCGACCGCTCACCTACGGCGCCGCTGTCAGGCCCTGGCGGTGCCGTACGGAGAACTGCCAGGTCGGAATTTTCTCGCCTCTGCGCCGCGACCACCGCCCCGTGCGGCTCTGCGGGGCCGGCCGGGCCGCCACCGCACGACCTCGTACCGCTCAGCGCCCCGAAGCGGGTACTGGAGATCCAGACCAAGCTGCACCGTTGGGCCGTAGATGATCCTCATCGAAGGTTCGACGACCTGATGTGGGATCGGGTTCGGAGCAACAAAGGGGCGAAGACCGCTGCACCGCCAACCCACACCTGATCGTCAACCAGCAGACCGCCACGACCACCAGGGCGGTCAGCGAGAACTGGCTGACCGAGACCTGCCGCGGCCTCACCGCCACCCTGGAACGCCTGCGAGTCGACCGCCAACTCGAGGAAGCCCTCACCCACGACGCCGACCCCCTACACCTCGCCGCCGTATTCGGAATCGACGACACCACCGCGATCCGCTACGCGACCATCGCACGACAGCTCCTGCAGACCCCCTCCGAACAACACGACCCCACCAGTTCCAACGAACCCAACGGCCCGAACCACCCATAGAACGCGACCAACCCCAGGTTCATCGCGAAGACCCCTCAGTTCGCCCGAACTCGGGGAAAACGCCGCACCCCCTCAGAACCGGACGTGCGGCGTTAACCGCATCCGGCTCAAGCAGGCCCTGAAGGCCCACGGGCAGCCAGAGTGGCTGGTCTCCGTGGTTCACTGCCGCCGCGCTGGCGGCGGCAGTGAACGTGGGTGAGTCGGAAGGCGACGGGATCGTCGGACTGGCTTCCGTCCGGTTCGGTGGTGAGCGCGTTCGCGCGTACCGCCGTCCGGATCGCCCGCAGCCACTGCTCCCATTCCTGGGGGCTCTGCGGCTGCTGGTCGGCGTGCAGGAGAAGACTTCCGCAGGGCGGGCACCGGCCGTGCTGCCCTTGGAGCAGACGTAGCAGGAGCGGGCTGAGCGGAGGCTTGTTCCTGTGTCGCCGCAAGGCCCAGTACTCGGTCAGCGCCGGGTCGTCCACGGACGCCCCTTTGGCGACGAGTTGATGTCTGACGATCCTGGTCCAGGCGAACTTGGTGAGATAGCGGCCGCTCTCGCGGTCGCCGAACACCCACCGGGCAGTGCTCCGCACCGCCGAGAACGCGTGGCCCGCCCCGGAAGATGCCGGCCGACCGGGCACAGGTTCGGAGGGGCTGCGGATCAGGGTTCTCGGCAAGGTGACCGCCACTCAGGACGGAGTGGTCCTCGACTTGGGCGGCCCCCGCCAGCGTGCGGTTCTGTCTCTTCTCGTAGTCGCGCACGGTGGCATGGTCACCGGTGATCAGTTGATCAACTCACTGTGGGCGGACGCACCGCCGCCGAGCGCGGTGGGCGCGCTGCAGGCATACGTCTCCCACTTACGGCGCCGGCTCGAACCCGGCCGGACGGCCAGGTCCGGGGGAGGTCCGATAGTTCACGAGGGTTCCGGGTACGCGCTTCGAGTCCCAGACGACGCCGTCGACGCCTGGCAATTCGAACGCTACGACACGCCGACACACTGTCAGCCCCCGCCACTGCCGCCACTCTGACCGAGGCCCTGGCACTGTGGTACGGGCCGGCGTTCGCCGAATACACGTCAGACCCATGGGCCCGGACGGAGGCGGACCGTCTTGCGGAATTACGGGAGGTGGCGCGTGAGCGACTGCTTGCCGCGCGCCTGGACTGCGGTGACAGCGCCGCGGCTCTCATCCCTGAGATAGAAGCGCTCGTGGCCGAGAACCCCCTGCGGGAGAAGCGCTGGCACCTGCTCACCCTCGCGCTGTACCGAACGAACCGCCAAGCCGACGCACGGGCAGCACTGCGGCGCGCCAGGCAGGTCCTGGCCGAGGAGCTCGGGGCCGACCCCGGTCCCGCCCTGCGCTTCCTGGAAGCAGAAGTACGTGCCCAGTCGCCCTCCCTCGACGCCCCGCCGTTCCTGCCGGCTTTGCTCCCGCTCCCCGAGGGAGAGCCGACGGCACGGGCACAGGCCACGGAACAGGCGGGGAAGGCGGTGCCGTCACTGGTGCCGGGCGATCTGGTCGACCGGGACTGGGAGCTCGTTGACTTACGTGACCACCTGTCAGCGGCCCTGGGCGGGCATGCCACCCTGGTGTTCGTGGAAGGTCCTGCCGGGATCGGCAAGAGCCGCTTGCTCGCCGAGTTACGGCAGTTGGCCGAAGTCGAGGACGTACTCATCCTGACCGCACGCGGCAACCGCCGGGAGCAGGACCACGGATTCGGCGTCGTACGCCAGCTCCTCACCGCACGCGGCAACCGCCGGGAGCAGGACCACGGATTCGGCGTCGTACGCCAGCTCCTCGAGCAGCAGGTCGTTGAACGCGGCGGCGAGTTACTGGCCGGCCCGGCGGCTCCGGCAGCCGCCGTCTTCAATCCGACGACCGCAGCGGGCAGCCGGCCGGACGGCTTCGCGATCCAGCACAGCCTCTACTGGCTCATCGTGAACCTGACCGCGGGACGCCCGCTCGTCCTGGCCATCGACGACCTCCATTGGTCCGACTCCGGATCGCTGCACTTCCTTGCGTACCTGGCACGCCGAATGGAGGGACTGCCGGTCCTGATCGCCGCCACCGTACGGACGGGAGAGCCGCATGACGAGGAGGGGCTGTTCGCCGAACTCGCGTCCGACCCCGCCACTCGACACATCCGGCCCGCGCCGCTGAGCACCGACGGCGTCGCGGCTCTCTTACGCGCCGGACTCGGCGCAGCCGTCGATGACGGGTTCGCCACCGCATGCCACCGCACCACAGCGGGCAACCCGCATCTGCTGTGCCGGCTGCTCCGCGCTCTGGAGGACGATGGCGTAGAGCCCACCGACGACCACGTCGACAGGGTCACGGAAATCGGCTCACGCGCGGTCTCCAGGGTGGTGCTCACGCGTCTTGCGCAGATGCCTGCCGCGGCTGTGGCCATCGTACGGGCCATCGCTGTTTTCGGCGACGGCGCGGCGCTCCCCGCGGTCGCGGCTCTCGCCGGATTGACCGAGGACGACGCGGCGGCCGCCATCGGGCCGCTGGTACGTGCCGAAGTGATCCGGGACCAATACCCGCTGAGCTTCGCCCACCGTTCCTAGAGACTGAGCGGGAGTGAGTCCTGTTGCCAGAACCCATGCTCAGCCGAACGTCCCGAACGGTGTTGGGCGTTCTGGTCCCCCGCGTTCGCTCCGCATTCGGCGCGCACGGATCGTGTCCGTGGTCCGGGGATGCGGGGGCGGGTTTCCTCGCGCCCTCGGGTGCCCGATGGGGCCTGGGCGGTCCGATGCCCACGACGATCGCTCTGGTCGTCGTGGGGCGGTGCCGTCCGTCGCCGGATCGGGTGCCCGAGGGCGCGCCTTCCGATCGCCACGGCGGCTGCGTCGTGGCGAGTGGTCTTCCTGGTGTTGCTGGTGAGGGGCTTCTGCCAGTGCTGGGCGCCCCACTTCGAGGTGTAGGCCGGGTCCACGGCCACGATCGCGAGACCCTGTTCGGCGGCC
The DNA here is from genome assembly GCF_003999195.1 of Streptomyces soli. GTDB lineage: Bacteria > Actinomycetota > Actinomycetes > Streptomycetales > Streptomycetaceae > Actinacidiphila > Actinacidiphila soli. The sequence goes on along the minus strand of NZ_RJVR01000080.1, from coordinate 20,452 downwards.
ATGGAGACAAGGCAGGCCTTGACCTTGCCGGTGGGCATGCCGGAGATCAGCTGCCGGAACCGCTTGCGGCGGCCGTGCTTCTCGCGGGTCTTCTCCGCCGCGAAGTCAAGGTTCTCGATGGCGATCGCGTTCACGCTGCGGGCGCGTGCCCAGTGCAGCAGGCGGGTGAGGGCGTGGCGGATCTGCGCGTCCCGGTGCTGGGCGGTGCCGGTGAGGTCGTAGAAGAACCGGTGCGGGTCGCCGACCGGGTTGCCGTGCACGTCCAGCTTGTAGGTGGCGAAGTGGTCGGCATTGGTGTCCACGCCGATCATGCCGTGAGCGCGGGCCGCCTCCAGCGGGATCGTCTTCACGGCCGGCCGCTGCCAGGAGGCGGTCAGGTACCAGCGGTCGCGCGTGACGTCGTAGTGGATGCGGTAGGCCACCGCGCGGTCGGCCTCGACGCGGTCGGCCCACTCGGCGTCCCGGTGCGCGAAGCCGACCCGGCAGGCGAGCACGTACCGGCCATGTGGGGCGTTGGCGTGCCCGGCGAGCGGGGCGGGCAGCTTGATGCTGACCTCGCCGTCGGGGGTGACGCGGACGGTCTCGTTGCCGGACCTTTTGCCGGACTCGCCGTCCGCGGCCAGGAACCAGCGCTCGGCCTCCCACCGCCGCCGCCACTCGGCCTCGGTCAGCTGGGCGGCGTCCAGGTGGTGGCGGGTGCTCAGCAGGCGCCGGCCGCCCCGCACCACATGCACGCGGCCCGCCTCCCGCTCGGCGCGGGCCTGCTCAAGGCGGTGCTCAAGGACGTGCAGGCGGCGGGTCTTCGCGTGCCACTCCTGCCGGGTGCGGTAGCCGCCCGGCGCCTTCTTGGTGCCCTCCTCCCCGACCGGCTGGGACAGCCGGTGCATCAGCGTGCGCACGCCCGCTTCCAGGGACTGGATGTGCGCGAGCTGGCAGCGTCGGGCCAGCGCCCACTGGTCATGCGTGGCCTTCGTGATGCTCCCCGCCCAGCGGGAGGACGACTCGTTGGTCAGCTCCCGCTTGCGTACCGCCCACGTGTTGGTGGAGTGCTCCAGCCCGTCCCGGCACCGCACGGCCAAGTCACGGGAGGCCAGCCGTCCCAGGTGCTCGCCCGCCAGCCGCAGGACCTTCTCGTCCTGCGGGGTGAGGTGCCCCAGCCGGTCACGGATCGCTACACCGGTGGGGCCGAAAGCGACGAACGGCGCATCGAGGGCGCGCAGCTGCTTCTTCTCACTCACCGGCGGCCGCCGCTTCCAGGGCCTTCTTCGACCGGTTGCGCGCTGAGCGGCGCCCGTACAGGCGGGCGCAGAACGACGTCAGCACCTCCACCGTGTCCCGCACCAGGTCGTCCTCGACCTCGCCGGTATCCAGCACCACCAGCCGCCGCCCCGACGCCGACAGCGCCGCCTCGACCAGTTCGGTGTTCATCCGCCCCAGCCGGTCCTTGTGCTCGGCCACAACCGTGGTCACCGCCGTGTCGGCCAGCAGGCGGCGGACCTTGGTACGGGAGCCGTTCATGCCCGAGGCGATCTCCGCCTCCACCGCACCACCCGGTGCCCCGCCTGAGCGGCCCACTGCACAAGCCGCGCCGTCTGGCGCTCCAGGTCGGTCCTCTGGTCATGTGAGGAGACCCGGGCGTACAGGCACGCCCCCGGTGACCTGCGGAGCGGCGTTGGCCTCCACGTTCACCAGGATCGTGCGCAGGCCCACCCGCTCGGCGGGCACCGGCAGAGTTCCCTCACGGAACCACCGCCGCGCCGTCTGCGGGTGCACGCCCTGGGCCCTCGCCCACTCGGTCAGATTCACGCCCACGACAGTACGGGCCACTCACCCATGAATACTAACGATCGCTCATATATCACTAGAAAGAGTGCAGTTCTCACCCCTTGCTCGGTGATGCGATCTACCGCGACCTCCTCCCGGGAGAGCGTGAGCTGCGCCACGAACAGGCCGCCCGCGTCCTGCACGCCACCGGAGCCACCGCGGAGCAGGTCGCCGCCCAGCTGCTGTCCACGCCACACCGCGGCGACCCCTGGGTTGTCTCGGTGCTCCGCGCGTCCGCACGGGAGGCCACCCGCCGAGGGGACACCGACGCCGCCACGACCTACCTCATCCGGGCACTGCGTGAGCCACCGGCGCCGGAGGACAAGCCCCAGGTGGTGTTGGAGCTCGGCCGGTGCGAAGCCGTGCGCGACGGGCACGAGCCGCCGCGCGCGCTGGCCCCGTATCCATTCTCTGACTAAGGTCAGAGAATGGATACGGCACAGATCGACCAGGTGCGGCGGTTCAACCGCACCGTCACCGAACGCGTGGGCGTGCTCCACGACCACTACCTGGGCCGGGACCGGCCCATCGGCGAGGCCCGGCTGCTCTGGGAGATCGGCGAGCAGGGCCAGGACGTACGGCGGCTGCGCGAGCGCCTCGGGCTCGACTCCGGGTACGTCAGCCGGCTTCTGCGCTCCCTTGAGGCCGACGGCCTGGTGACGATGGAACCGAACCCCCGGGACCGACGGGTGCGCACCATCCGGCTCACCGACGCGGGCCGCGCGGAGCGAGCCACGCTCGACGGCCACAGCGACGAGCTGGCCGCCTCCTTGCTCGAGCCGCTCAACACCGCCCAGCGCGCCCGGCTGGTCGCCGCCATGGCCGAGGTCGACCGGCTGCTGACCGCCGCGACGGTCACCCTGGACGCCGTCGACCCGGACCACCCGGACGCCCAGCACTGCCTGCGGTCCTACTTCACCGAGCTCCAGCAGCGCTTCGAAACCGGCTTCGACCCTGCGCGGAGCCTCCTGCCCGACGCCGGCGAACTCCGCCCCCCGCACGGCCTGTTCCTTGTCGCCCGCCTGCACGGCGAGCCCGTCGGCTGCGCCGGTCTGAAGCTCCCGTCCGACGCCCCTTCCGAGATCAAACGCATGTGGGTCGCCCCCCAAGCGCGGGGCCTCGGCCTCGCCCGCCGGTTCCTCGCCGAGCTGGAATCGCGCGCCGCCCAGCACGGCTGCGACGTACTGCGCCTGGACACCAACAAGGCCCTCACCGCCGCGATCAGCCTGTACCACTCCTACGGCTTCCGCGAGGTCCCCGCCTTCAACGACGAGCCGTACGCCCACCACTGGTTCGAGAAGCGGGTCATCGCAGCGTCGTAGGGGTTCCCGGCGCAGTTCGGAACCCACGGCGGAGGTGCGGCCGCTCGCGTGTTCACCTCGGCGCCGCCCGCACTCCGACGGCCACAGCGACTGCCGCCGCGTCATCGCGCGTCTGCGACCCCGACCGCATCCGGTGACAGAGCTGTGACAAAAGGAACCACAACTCACGGGAGGGCTCCCTGGTCTCACCATTACGAGTGCGGAAACACCGCTTGTAACTGATAGATCAGCATTCGTCCATAATCATCACCACGGGGGAACACCATGAAGCTGTCTCGTTGCGTCGCGACCGCCACGACTCTCGCCGTCCTAGCCCTGGGCGGCGCGCTTGCCGCCGCTCTGGCTCCGCGGCCATGACCGCCCCGTACATCGGGGCCTGTGGCGAGGACTTCCGGGTCGTGGCGTCCACGCCGATCCGCTCCTCGCAGACCAGCGCCCTCCGTACGACCTACGTGACGTACAGCACCGGGGCGGACCAGATCTGCGCCGTGACGATCCGCAACGATCCGGGGCCCCGCACGTTCATGGAGGTCACGCTCGACACGTGGCCCACCGGCGGAAACCCGGCCCGGGACTACGAGTCCTTCACCACGTACGCGGGTCCGATGTACAAGGACGCGCCGAAGGCCGCATGAGCTGGAGCGGCATGGTTGACATTTACTACAATTCGGACATCCGTCTCTGCTCCTGATCCGAATTGGAACCGAGACACGGAGAAACAGGATTGATGCACCCGTGGGAGTCGCAGCGTCGAGCTGACTCCGCTGTGGCATGGCCAGCACTGGCGTTCTGATCTGGGGTGCAGCGCGTGGCCTTCCGTCGGTGGAACCTCGCAGGCGGAACTCTCCTCTACAAGAAGTAGTAGTTGAAGTGACCCCGCCGGCTGTCATCGTCGAGCGGCGGGGACGGAAGGTGGAGACGATCAACATGGCTGACGGCTTTCGCACCGGCGGCGCTATCTGGCTACGGCAGCGCGACGCGCCGGCCCTGGTGGAGCCGTCGGCGCCCCGGATACACGGTGTCTCCGACACCGCGCCGCAGCAGTTGCACCGGGGGATGACGCTGATCGCCACGATCAGCCTGTTCATCGGTACCCGCTCCGCCTGGACGACGGCGATGACGTCCCACTTGCCGGTCGCCGCGATCATCTCCGTCTGCTACGCGGGGATCCTGGTCTGCGCAGTCCTCGCTCTGGCTGTACGGGGCCGGCGGGCACTGGTCCGGGTGGATCTGGGCGTCCTGGTGCTGGCTGTCGTCCTGGTGGTCTGCGGTTACTGGCTCAACCACGCCGGCACCGACGAGGGCGTGCTCACCGCCCAGGCCGCGAGCGAGATCTTGCGCGGCCACCCCATCTACGGCCAGCCCTGGCCATGGCTCTTCGGCACCCCGTCGGTCGGGGTCACCAAGACCATGGCCGGAGGCGCGGACTACACCTACGGCTACCCACCCCTGACCGCCCTGCTCGCCGCACCCGTCCACGGCGTCGTCCACTCGACGGCGGCCGCCACCATGGTGACCACCGGCGCGCTGCTCGCGGGCACCGTCGTGCTGTGGCTGCTGCTCCCGGTGCCGTGGCGGCCGGCGGCCACCACCGTGTGCCTCGGCTTCGGCATCCTGCCCGGCTACGCTCGCTCCGGGTACCCGGCCATCGTCGCCCTCGCCCTCCTCATCCCGGCCGTGGTCCGCTGGCCCGCCACCGGCGCGGGCGGCCGGCTCGGACGCAACGGGGTGCTGCGGGCGGTGTGCCTCGGCGCCGCCTGCGCCGCCCAGCAACTCGCCTGGTTCCTCGCCCCGTTCCTGCTCATCGGCCTGTACGCCGTCCGGCGCGGCGAGCTCGGCCGCCGGCCGGCCCTCGCCGTGGTCGCCCGCTACACCGGCACCGCCGCCCTGACCTGGGCGGCCATCAACGCCTACTTCGCCGCACAGGACTTCCACGACTGGATGCAGGGGCTGTTGCTCCCCATCACCCAGAAGGCGATCCTGCATGGCCAGGGCGTCATGGGCATCTCGTACTACTTCACCGCCGGCAGCAGCCGCCTGGACTACTACTCCTACGGCAGCCTGCTGCTGCTCATCGGCCTGCTCGCCGCCACCCTGCTCTTCGTCCGGCGACTCGGCCCGGCCCTCACCGTCCTGCCCTGGCTGTCCTTCTACCTCGCCACCCGTTCCCAGGACGGCTACTTCCTGTTGATGACCCCACTGTGGCTCGCGGCTGCCGCCACCGTCCCCGGCTCCGCCCTGGCCAACGCGTGGCAGCCCCGCATTCCCCGCTTGACCAGCCACCGCGCCAAAGCCGCCCTCGCCGCAGGGCTACTCGCCCCCGCCGTCCTGTGCGTCGGTATCGCCGCCGCCAGCCCACCCCCACTGCACCTGAGCCTCGCCCCTCGCTTCACGAACCAGCCCCACCGCGGCATCACCACCATCGTGATTCACGCCGTCAACACCACCGGCACCACGTTCACCCCGCACTTCGCCAGCCGTTCCGGCCAGGGCGCCTCCGACTGGTGGTCCATCACCTCCGGCCCCGCATCCCTCGCCCCGCACGCCTCCTCCACGTACGTCGTGAGGCCACCGGGCGGCTTCCGATCGCTGCCCAGCGGCAAGCACCCCCTCTTCTACCTGATCGCGGTCACTGGCACGCCCATGACCATCACCACCGCGAGCATCCCGCTCACCGCTCAAGCGGCTCCCTGAGCGGTCTCCTGTACGAGCCGCAGTCAACCGGGCGATGGGGTGCGGAGATGGAGGAGACCACCGGGCATGGGGTGGGGTCTGCCCCCTGGATTCAGCGGCGTTCAGATGCGTTCGATCAACAGTGTTACCGCCGCCGTCTGCACCGCGTCCAGCCCTTTGCCGCGGACGTCGCCGACCAGCGCCCGTACACCGTGCGGGGTTTCCAGCACCTCGTACAGGTCACCCCCGATCTGCGCCGCGTCGGCCGCAGACGCGTAACGCACGGCCAGCCGCACGTCGCCCACGCTCGGCCCCGGCGACCGCAGCACCGCCTGCTGAGCCGCCTCGGCGACCGAGCGGACGGCGGCGAAGACGCGCCGGTCCCGCTCGTGCCGTCGGGCGATGTAGGTCGAGAACAGGGCGACCGTGACATACGCCACGAGTTCCCCCCACCGCAGCGTTGCGGTCTCCGGTCCTTGCGGCGCGTCAAAGGGCATGATCGCCAGCTGCAAAACAAGTCCGACCACGCCGACCAGCAGAGTGCGTCGCCAGTTCGTGGAGACGCTGGCCAACGCCGGGGCCATGACCATCATCGGGGCCAGAAACGTCTCGGGCCCCGCCAGTACGTCGGCCACGGAGATCACGACGATCAGCAGCAGTGGCAGCAGCATCCCGCCCCCGGCCGGCACGACGGAGTCCAGGACTCGAGCCTGGCCCCCCCGCTGTGCTGCTGTCGCTGGCGCCGAGAAATCATTTATCGAACATACGTTGACATAGCGGACTGTGGGAAGCGGCCATGGGTGCGGCGACGGCGCTGATCCCCGTACGAGGCGACCGGGCTGCGGGCGCGGGCGCTCAGCCTTCTGGGGCAGGACCGGGCCGCGTCTTGCCCGCCCCCGTTCCGTCGGCCCCGGTCCTGCCCGCCTCAGGGCCCTCCGGCCCCCGGCCCATCCGCCGCAGGCCCGCCCGCTCTGGACGCCCCCGCCCGCAGCCCGTCCATCACGAGGTCGAGCAGGCGCGTCGCACGCGGCTGCCAGTCGCTGTGCGGGTCGATCTGCCAGAGCCCGGCAATGGCGAGCACGAAGTCGTCGGGGGTCAGCCCCGGGCGGATGATGCCGGCCCTCTCGTTCGCGTTCAGCAGGAGGGTGACCGCCTGAGTCACCGGGCCGTGACCGAGCTGCGCCAGGCTGCCGTACTTGCTGGTGGTCTTGCGCAGCGCGTCGGCCAGGCCGGCCTTGGCCATGGCGTACTGGGCCAGGCGGTCCATCCACTCCCTCAGCGCCTGGTCAGGTGCGCGGGTTTGGAGCAGCTGGGTAGCGGTGTCGGCGACCTGCTGCATCTCGTAGCGGTAGACCTCCAGGACGAGGGCCTCGCGGTTGGGGAAGTTGCGGTAGAACGTCCCCTGCCCGACGCCCGCCTTCTTCGCGATGGCGCTCAGCGGGGCGTCCGCAGACCGCGTCAGCTCGGCCAGGGCGACGTCCAGGATGCGCTCGCGATTCCGTTGCGCGTCCGAGCGCAGAGTCGCGCTCTTCTCGTCCTGCCGCACTCGTCCTCCTTCCGGAATCACGTCCAAGCCGGCCTTGCTAACCGGACAGCTGTCCGCTAAGTTCGATGACTAGCGGACAGCTGTCCGCTTAGGTCCACCATAGCGGCAGATCCGGTCATTGTGGCCGACCGGTGCCCACAGTCACCGGTTCCTTCACCCGTATCGCCTCCGGACTGTCTGCCGGGATCGTCTCGTTCGACGCGCATCAGATATGCGAAAGAAGGCTGATCATGGCCCCATCGACGTCCAGCGCCATCACCCTGAACATCAATGGCGAGAAGTACACGCTGCCCGTCGACCATCGCACCACCCTGCTCGACGCCCTGCGCGAGCATCTTGATCTGACCGGTACCAAAAAGGGCTGTGACCAGGGCCAATGCGGTGCCTGTACGGTGCTGCTCGATGGGCGCCGGGCCGTTTCCTGCCTTCAGCTCGCGGTCGCCGCCGAGGGGCGCGCGATCACCACCATCGAAGGCGTGGCCGACGGCGAGCGGCTGCACTCGGTGCAGCAGGCCTTCCTCGACCTGGACGGCTATCAGTGCGGCTACTGCACACCGGGGCAGATCTGCTCGGCCCTGGCGGTGATCGAGGAGCATGCCGCGGGCTGGCCGAGCGCCGTGACCGACGATGTCCGGCCCGAAGCGGGAGTGCCTGCGCTCACTGCCGAAGAGATCCGTGAGCGGATGAGCGGCAACCTGTGTCGATGCGGCGCCTATGTGTCGATCGTGCAGGCGGTCGCGCGGGCGGCGGAGGCTCAGGCGGCAGACGCCGAGGTCAAGGAGGCGGCGGCATGAGGGAATTCGGCTACGAACGCGTCTTCGACGTCTCTGGAGCGGTCGCCCTGCTCGGCGCCGACCCCGACGCCCGCTTCCTCGGCGGCGGCACCAACCTCGTCGACCTGATGAAGGCCGGCGTGGAAAGGCCCGCCCGGCTCATCGACGTACGCGAACTTCCCCTCGACGGAGTCGAGTTCACTCGCGACGGTGGACTGCGCATCGGTGCGACTGTCACCAACAGCGATCTCGCGGCCCACCCCGAAGTACGACGCCACTACCCGGCCTTGGCGCAGGCCGTCCTGGCCGGCGCCTCGGGCCAGCTGCGCAACATGGCCACGGTCGGCGGCAATCTGCTCCAGCGGACCCGCTGCGGCTACTTCACCGACCTCAGCAAACCGTGCAACAAGCGGGCCCCCGGGAGCGGTTGCCCCGCCCTCACGGGCGAGCACCACAACCACGCGATCCTCGGCGCCTCCGAGCACTGCGTCGCCACCCATCCCTCGGACATGGCGGTCGCGCTCGCCGCCTTCGACGCGGTCATCTCGTACGAAACAGCGGACGGCCCGGGCGAGTTGCCGATCGCCGACTTCTATCTGCCCGTGGGTGACACCCCGCACATCGAGACCGCCCTTCCGCCCGGCGCGCTGATCACCGGCGTCACGCTGCCGCCGGCCCCGGTCGCCGCCCACTCGCGGTACCGGAAGGTGCGCGAGCGCGCCTCGTACGCGTTCGCGATCGGCTCGATCGCCGCCGCACTCGACGTCCAGGACGATGTCATACGCGAAGTGCGCCTCGCTTTCGGGGCGGTCGCGTCCCGGCCGTGGCGGGCCCGTGCGGCCGAGCGGGTACTGACCGGCGGCCCGGCGAGCGCGGAGGCGTTCGCCGCCGCGGCGGACGCCGAACTGGCAGGCGCTGAGCCGCTTGCGGAGAACGGATACAAGGTGACGTTGATACGCAACCTCGTCGTGGCCGTGCTGACCGAACTCACCGAGGAGGCCGACCGATGACCACGACGACCGGAATCGCCGCCGTGACCGGGGCCGTTGGCTCCGCCCACACCCGCGTGGAGGGCCGCGACAAGGTCACCGGGGCGGCCCGCTACGCCGCAGAAATACCCTTCGCCGAACTCGCCCACGGCTGGCTGGTGTTGTCGACCGTGGCCCGGGGCCGTATCCGCTCCGTGGACGACGCCCCCGTTCTGGCGATGCCCGGAGTCCTCACCGTGCTGCACCACAGGAACGCGCCGCGCGTCGAAACCGACTATGTGGGCATGCTGGGGCGGCCGAACCCGGTCCTCGGGATCTTCCAGCACGACCGGGTGCCCTTCGTCGGCTGGCCGGTGGCGCTGGTCGTGGCCGAGACCTCCGAGCAGGCCAGGGAAGCCGCCGAGGCGCTGGTGGTCCGATACGACGAGGAGCCGCACGACGTCGCGTTCTTCGCCGGGCATCCCGGTGCGTACACGCCGCAGAACAACCCGATGGTCCAGGCCGAGACGGAGAAGGGAGACCTAGAGGCCCAACTCGGCGCTTCCGCCGTCGTCGTGGACGAGGAGTACACCACCCCGGAGGAACATCACAACCCGATGGAGCCGCATGCGGCGACGGCTCGCTGGGACGGCGGCCGGCTCGACGTCGTCGACTCCAACCAGGGCAGCACCTGGGTGGCGAGCGAACTCGCGAAGCTCTTCTCCCTCGATCCGGCCTCCGTACGGGTGCGGTCCGAACACGTCGGTGGCGGCTTCGGATCGAAGGGTCTGAGCCCGCACCAGGTGGCCGCCGTCATGGCCACGACCGTCCTCCATCGCCCGGTCCGCGTCGTCCTGACCCGCCGTCAGATGTTCTACCTCGTCGGATTCCGCAGCCCCACGGCGCAGCGGATCAGGCTCGGCGCCGACGCCGACGGCCGGCTGCGCGCGTTCGACCACCAGGCGCAGAGTCTCACCTCGACGGTGCACGAATTCGTCGAGACGAGCGCCGTGCTGGGGCGCGTGATGTACGACGCCGACGCGCATCACACCCTGCACCGGCTCGTACGGCTCGACGTGCCCACCCCGGCCTGGATGCGCGCACCGGGCGAGGCACCGGGTTCCTTCGCCCTCGAATCCGCCCTCGACGAACTGGCCGAGAAGTGCGGCATGGACCCGATCGCGCTGCGCGCACGCAACGAACCCGAGACGGGTCCCGTGTCCGGGCTGCCGTTCAGCAGCCGCAATGTGCTCGCCTGCTTCGAGGAGGGCGCCCGCAGGTTCGGCTGGGCGGACCGGGACCCGCGTCCCGGACTGCGTCGCGAGGGCCGCTGGCTGCTCGGGACCGGCACGGCGGCAGCCACCTATCCCTCGGGAGTCGGCCCGTCCACCGCGGCCGTGACCGCGGAGGCGGACGGAACCTTCACCGTGCGGATCAACGCGGCGGACATCGGCACCGGGGCACGCACCGCGATGACCCTGGTCGCCGCGGACGCGCTGGAGGTCGATCCGGACCGCATCCGTGTGCGCATCGCGGACAGCGACTTCGGCCCGGCGATGTTCGCCGGCGGCTCGATGGGCACGCGCTCCTGGGCGTGGGCAGTGACGATCGCGGCCGACGAACTGCGGGAGCGACTGGCCCTGGGAGGCGCCATTCCGCCGGAGGGGATCACCGCTCGGTCGAACACCGCCGAGGCCATCGACGCCCTCGCGAAGAAGGAACGGCACTCCTTCGGAGCACAGTTCTCCGAGGTCGCGGTGGATGTCACCACCGGCGAGGTGCGCGTGCGACGGCTGCTCGGCATCTACGCCGCGGGCACCATCGTCAACCCGCTCACCGCCCGCAGCCAGTTCATCGGCGGAATGACCTGGGGGCTGTCCATGGCCCTCCACGAGGAGGCGATCAGGGACCAGGCCTCCGGCGGCCTTGTCGGCGCCGACCTCGCCGGCTATCACTTCGCCGCACACGCCGACGTGCCGCTCATCGAGGCGGACTGGGTGGACGACCCCGTCCCGGACGACCCGGTCGGCATCAAGGGCATCGGCGAGATCGGCGTCGTGGGCGTCGCCGCCGCGATCGCCAACGCGGTGTGGCACGCGACCGGCGTACGCCACCGGAACCTGCCGATCCGTCCGGACCGCGTCCTGCGGGCGGCGGAGGGAGCCCGGCGTGCTTGACATCGCCGAGGAACTGAACCGCTGGTTCGAGGAGGGCCGGGGCTTCGCCGTCGCCACCGTCGTGACCGTCGGCGGCAGCGCCCCGCGCGGTCCGGGCGCCGCCCTGGCCGTCGACAGCCACGGCACCGCCATCGGTTCCGTCTCCGGCGGTTGCGTGGAAGGGGCGGTGTACGACCTGTGCGTTCAGGCGCTCCAGGACGGCCGGACGGTGCGCGAACGGTTCGGTTACAGCGACGAGGACGCCTTCGCGGTGGGACTCACCTGCGGGGGCGTCATCGAAGTCCTGGTCACGCCGGTGCGCGCTGACACGCCGGTGTTCCGGGCAGGGGTGTCGGCCGCGGCCCGAGGAGAGGCGGCGGCGCTCGCCCGGGTGGCCCGGGGCCCGGGCGAACTGCTCGGCAGGGCGCTCCTCGTCCACCCCGACGGATCGTACGAGGGCAGCCTCGACGGGCAGCCGGAACTGGAGCGGACGGCGGCCGCGGAGGCCCGCGCGATGCTGGACACCGGCCGTACCGGCACCGTCGAGATCGCGGAGGACGGGTCGCGCTGCCCCGGCGGCGTGACGCTGTTCGTGGAGTCGAGGGTGCCGCCGCCCCGGATGATCGTCTTCGGCGCCGTGGACTTCGCGACGGCGCTCGTACGGGCGGGCAAGTTCCTCGGCTACCACGTCACCGTGTGCGACGCCCGGCCGGTCTTCGCCACCCGCGTCCGCTTCCCCGACGCCGACGACCTCGTCGTCGACTGGCCGCACCGCTACCTCCGGCGCACCGCGACCGACGAACGAACCGTCCTGTGCGTGCTCACCCACGACGCCAAGTTCGACGTTCCTCTGCTGGAGACGGCCCTGCGGCTGCCGGCCGCGTTCGTCGGCGCGATGGGCTCGCGCCGCACCCACGAGGACCGCAATCGGCGCCTGCGTGAAGTCGGCCTCACCGACCGCGAGTTGGCCCGCCTGCGCTCCCCGATCGGCCTCGACCTCGGCGCCCGCACCCCCGAGGAGACCGCCCTGTCCATCACCGCGGAGATCGTCGCGGCGCGCCGGGGCGGGACGGGCGTTCCGCTGACCGGTGCGGGGACGCCCATTCACCATGACGTGGACGCGGGGGAGAAGGGCGAGGCCCGCTCCCGAGCGGCGGCCTGACCCGGCTCGGGCCTCCTCGGGCGGTCAGGAACGCCGACCCGGCGCCGTTGGTGGGGCTGGCCACCGATGGGGAGGCGTGGTGGCCGTAGTGCCTTCCCGGGCGGGTGCGCGGGAAAGTCGGGGGAACGGCGCCGCCTCCGCGGCGACTTGGGGGGACCATGTGGGACGGGGAGTGGGAAGCATGATGGATGTCACCCGGCGGAACGTGCTGCGGGGCGCTGCGGTGGCCGCCGGCGGTGGCGGCCGGTCTTCCTGCCCCGGGAGCCGGAAGCGGACGAGGGCGGGACCGACCTGCGGCGGTGCGCGGAGGACGACGGCTACCTCCTGGCGTACGTCCACAACCCGGAGCGCGGGGCCGCTGACCTGATCATCCTCGCCGCCCAGGACTTCACGGCGGCGCCGCTGGCCCGCATCCACCTGCCCGGCCGCGTCCCCCTCGGCTTCCACGGCAGTTGGGTCGCCGACGCCTGCAGCCGACTCGGCGCTTGTCATCCCGGACTGGGATCGGCACGTGGCTGTAGGCAAGCCGTGGCGAGTTCTTTCGGCTCCGTGGTGAGGCCGTCCAGTGCTCCCGGCGCAGTGGCGGGAGTACTGAGCGTAGTCGTGTGACCCGGCCTACGGGCCTACGCCCCCCGTATGACTGTCCGAGCGCCTCGCGTGGAATGGCCCGACCAGTCATACGGGGGGACCATGGATCACACGGTTGGGGGCCGTGGCCGCGAGCCGGCCGGGATCAGCCCCCCCGTCACGGCCCCGGACGCCTCAGGGAGGCCATGATGATTCTCCGCCCGCTCTCCGGAACCACCGTTGCGGTGACGGCGGTGGCACTCGCGCTCGCCGGCCTGACCGCCGCCCCGGCTCGTGCCGCCGTCCCGGACAACCTGGCGACCTTCCTGAACCAGGGCACCTGGCTCTGCCTGGAAGGTCTGGGGTCCGGCGCCATGCGGACCAGCACGTGCGAGGGCGTGTCCACCCAGAAGTGGAGCGTTCAGGTCCGGTCGGACGGCACCCGTGAACTGAGGAACGCCAGGACCGGTCAGTGCCTCGACGACAGTGACGCATTCGGCCTGCGCACCCGCTCCTGCGACGGGCGCACCTCCCAGAAGTGGTTCGTGCACGGGCGGAACGACGGCACGCTCGAGCTCCGAAACCGGGAGACCCAGCGCTGCGTGGAAGCCAGCGCCGGCTCCGGAGCCCGTACGTCCCGGTGCGACGGCGGCATTTTCCAGAGCTGGTTCTGACCGGACAGTAACGGCCAACGGCGCCTCCAGGAGAGCGACCATGGTCACCAGAGCCGACCGGAACCCCCGTGGCGTTCACGTCGCGCCCGCCCCCGGGACTCCGGCAAGATCGGCGGGAACTTACGCCGACGGACGCCGCTACCTCTCCGCACCTGCCGTGTGACCGTGTGACAGCGAAATCTGGCGGCGTGTCACGCGGGTCCCTGCCGCCTGCTGCTCACGGCTTGACAAGCCAGGCCGCGGCGGGCTCTGCGTTCCCTTGCCAGGAAAAACTCGGGTTCCCGGCGGAACATGGATAAGGGAAAAGCAGACAAAGGGAGCCCCGCATGTCGCACACCTCCACCGTCGCTGTTCTCGGAGCAGGCGCACTCGGCGCCGCGATGGCGACACGGCTCGGGGAATCCGGCCACGAGGTCCGGCTGTGGAACCGTACGGAGGAGAGGGCTCGTGCGGTGGCGGAGCACGCTACCGGCGTCACGGCAGTGAGTGAGGTGGGCGATGCGGTCTCCGGTGCGTCCGTCGTCATCACTGTGCTCCGTGACGGCGCTGCGGTCGCGGAGGTCATGGCAGACGCCATCAACCGGCTCGACAACGATGCCGTCTGGGTACAGGCGAGCACGGTGGGCCCACGGAGCGCCGGTGCCCTGGCCGATCAGGCTCGTGAGCACGGTGTTGCGTTCCTCGACGCACCGGTCTCGGGAAGTACCGCTCCCGCCCGTCAGGGCAAGCTTGTCTGGCTGGTCGCCGGCCCCGAGGACGTCGTTACGCGGGCCTGTCCCGTGCTGGAGGATCTCGGCTCATCCGTGCTGCACGTTGGGACGGGGGTCGAAGGCAGCGCCGTCAAGCTTGCGGTCAACGCCTGGATGGCTGCCTCGACGGTCGCCATGAGTGACGTCCTCTCGCTGTGCGACGTGCTCGGCGTCGACCACACGACGTTCACCCGGGTACTCGAGGCGGGCCCGCTCGCCATGCCGTACGAGTTGCAGAAAGTAGCCGCCATGGACGCCGCGTCGTACGCGCCTGGATTCGCGGTGCAACTCGCCCTGAAGGACATCGACCTGGCCGCTGCAGCCGCCGCCCCCAGCCCTCTGCTCCAGGCCGTCCGCGATCGCCTGGAGGCGACCGTGGCAGCTGGGCACGACGATGACGACCTGGCCGCCGTCGACTACCTGAGAAGGGACGCTCCGGCGGCCCATCAGCCGAGGTGAGCCCTTCGACAAAAGACTCGAAGTCCGCAGCGAGGACGACTTTCATGTCCGCATCCGCGTCGAGCCACGTGACCGACGGTTCGCCCTGCCGACCGCAGACCCGGTAGTCCGGAATCGACGTCATCCGCTCGCGTCGGCCGATCCCCGTATGCGGGTGGGAAACGCGTTCCAGCGAGCCGACACCCCGCCGCCGTTCTGCGCCCGCATCAGAGCCAGAAGCGAGGCAGGGAGCGAGACAGCTACTGCTGACGAGACGTGTTGACGTGGGACGAGCGGCGGATACCGCAGGGCCTGCACAGGTCGAGGACGTAAGCAGAGCAGATCGGGCCAGAGCGGACGCGGAGTGGGGTGGGACGCCAGCGGCGCTAGGCACCTCCGGCGCGACGTGGCAGGATTTCGCAGGTGACCAGCAGACCCGCCGCGGCGCAGCACCTGCGCGACCTCGCGCGGCTGCGCCGCGTCCGCGACCGGATCGACCGGGAGTATGCGCAGCCGCTGGACGTCGAGGCGCTCGCCCGCGGCGCGCACATGTCGGCCGGGCACCTCAGCCGCGAGTTCCGGCTCGCCTACGGCGAGTCGCCGTACTCCTATCTGATGACGCGGCGTATCGAGCGCGCGATGGCGCTGCTGCGTCGTGGCGACCTCAGCGTCACCGAGGTCTGTTTCGCGGTCGGCTGCGCATCGCTGGGCACCTTCAGCACACGCTTCACCGAACTGGTCGGTGTGTCGCCCAGCACCTACCGGCGCCAGGCGGCGAGCGCGACGGCGGGGATGCCGTCGTGCGTCGCGAAACAGGTGACCAGACCGATCAGGAATCGAGAAGCGCGGGCCCCCGAGCCGCAGCTAGCGTGACCGCCATGGACATCACCATTCAGGGGAGCTTCCTCCCGCACGACGACCCGGACGCATCCCTGGCCTTCTATCGCGACCGCCCGGAGGTGGTCCCGGTGGTCCTCCTTTTCTTGCGGGCTGGACCCGGTTAAGACGAACGGCCAACGGCGAAATCGCCATCCGGGGTGATCGGGCTGTCGATTCCCGGACTTCCCGTTCGTCTTTAACCAGAAAATCCCGACCAGACCCACGACTTCAGGAGTGACCATGACCGGCTCTTCCACCCAGGGAATCAAGACCGTGCTGCATCCCGTTTCCGACCTGGCGACGGCCAAGGAGGTGTACGCCGCCCTGCTCGGCGTACCGCCGCAGACCGACGAGTCCTACTACGTCGGCTTCGAGGCCGCGGGCCAGCACATCGGGCTGGTGCCAGGCGGTGGACCGCAGGGCATGACCTCACCGGTGGCCTACTGGCACGTGCCGGACCTCGAGGCGAAGCTGGCCGAGGTGACCGCCGCAGGTGCCACCGTGAAGGAGCCCGCGCACGACGTCGGTGGCGGCCGCCTGGTGGCCACCGTCACCGACCCCGATGGCAACGTCCTCGGGCTGCTTCAGGACCGATGAGTGCCGACCCCCCGCTCCCGCGCTCAGCGTCGTCGCGACACCGAGCATCGGCTCACCCACGACATCGATGTCTGCGTGGCCAGTGCCTCGGCGGACGGTGCGCCGTATCTGGTGCCGCTGTCCTTCGACTGGGACGGCGAGGCGCTGCTGGTGGCCACGCCGACGGACAGCCCGACCGGCTGGGGGCACCTACCGGCAGAAGGCTGGGGGAGAACCTGGCTGCCACCCGAGCCGTTCGGCTGGGGCTGGGCCACACCCGCGACGTGTCCTTGATCGACGGCGAAGTCGAGGTCCTCGAGATCCACGCGCTGCCGCCGGGGTGACCGGTTCGCCGCGCGCACCGGCTTCGACCCGCGTGCGCCGGCCACGCCGTACCGCTGGTTCCGCGTCTCCCCGCGCCGCATCCAGGCTTGGCGCGAGGTGAACGAGATGCCCGACCGCGAGGTGATGCGCGACGGCCGCTGGTTGGTCTGACGCCTCGGCGGGCACGCCGCGTGGCCGGGGCCAGAGGCGCCACGGCCGAAGCGAAGGAGAACCACACGTACGCTCGAAGCTGGTCAGATCGAGCCAGGCGACGCCGACGGAGACCGCGAAGGCGGCCCCGCGTAACAGATGGAGACAAGATGAGCATGGCCACGAGGACGGACACGCAGTCGCCTGCGCTGCACGTTGCCGACAGCCACGACCTGATCCGCGTGCACGGCGCGCGCGTGAACAACCTCAAGGACGTCAGCATCGAGATCCCGAAGCGCCGGCTGACGGTGTTCACCGGCGTCTCCGGCTCGGGCAAGAGTTCGCTGGTGTTCAACACGATCGCCGCGGAGTCGCAGCGGCTGATCAACGAGACCTACAGCGCCTTCGTGCAGGGCTTCATGCCCACGCTGGCGCGGCCCGAGGTCGACGTACTCGAAGGGCTGACGACCGCGATCATCGTCGACCAGCAGCGGATGGGTGCCGACCCCCGCTCCACGGTCGGCACCGCCACCGACGCCAACGCGATGCTACGCATCCTCTTCAGCCGACTCGGGAAACCGCACATCGGCTCGCCTCAGGCGTTCTCCTTCAACGTCGCCTCGATCAGTGGAGCGGGTGCGGTCACCCTGGAGCGCGCCGGACGGACCGTGAAGGAGCGTCGCGACTTCAGCATCACCGGCGGCATGTGTCCGCGCTGCGAAGGCCGGGGCACGGTCTCCGACATTGACCTCACCCAGCTCTACGACGACTCCAAGTCGATCGCCGGGGGCGCGTTCACCATCCCCGGCTGGAAGTCGGACAGTTGGTGGACCGTGCGGACCTACGCCGAGTCGGGCTTCCTCGACCCGGACAAGCCGATCCGCAAGTACACCAAGAAGGAGATGCACGACTTCCTCTACCGGGAGCCGACCAAGGTGAAGGTCGAGGGCGTGAACCTCACCTACGAGGGTCTGATCCCCAAGATCCAGAAGTCGTTCCTCTCCAAGGACCGGGGGGCGCTGCAGCCGCACATCCGGGCGTTCGTGGACCGGGCGGTCACCTTCACCGCCTGTCCGGAGTGCGGCGGCACCCGGCTCAGCGAGGCGGCCCGGTCGTCGCGGATCGGCGGGATCAACATCGCTGATGCGAGCGCGATGCAGATCAGCGACCTGGCCGAATGGGTCGGCGGCCTCGACGAGCCGTCGGTGGCGCCGCTGCTCGCCACGCTGCAGCAGACCCTCGACTCGTTCGTGGAGATCGGGCTGGGCTACCTCTCGCTCGACCGGCCGTCGGGCACGCTGTCGGGCGGCGAGGCGCAGCGCGTCAAGATGATCCGCCACCTCGGCTCCTCGCTCACCGACACGACCTACGTCTTCGACGAGCCCACCATCGGCCTGCACCCCCATGACATCCAGCGGATGAACGACCTGCTGCTGCGGCTGCGGGACAAGGGCAACACGGTGCTCGTCGTGGAGCACAAGCCGGAGACGATCGCGATCGCCGACCACGTCATCGACCTCGGCCCCGGCGCCGGTACGGCGGGCGGCACCGTCTGCTTCGAGGGCACCGTCGAGGGGCTGCGGGCCAGCGGCACCATCACCGGCCGCCATTTCGACGACCGGGCCGCCCTCAAGGAGACGGTGCGGAAGCCCACCGGCACGCTGGAGATCCGCAGCGCGACGGCGCACAACCTGCTCGACGTCGACGTCGACATCCCGCTCGGGGTGCTTGTCGTCGTCACCGGCGTCGCCGGCTCCGGCAAGAGCTCGCTCGTGCACGGGTCGATCCCCGCCGGCGCGGATGTGGTGTCGGTCGGCCAGGGCGCGATCCGCGGCTCGCGACGGAGCAACCCGGCGACGTACACCGGACTGCTCGACCCGATCCGCAAGGCGTTCGCGAAGGCCAACGGCGTGAAGCCGGCGCTGTTCAGCGCCAACTCCGAGGGCGCCTGCCCCAACTGCAACGGCGCCGGCGTCATCTACACCGACCTGGCGCTGATGGCCGGCGTCGCCACCACTTGCGAGGAGTGCGAGGGGAAACGGTTCCAGGCATCGGTGCTGGAATACCACCTCGGCGGCCGTGACATCAGCGAGGTGCTCGCGATGTCGGTGACCGAGGCAGAGGAGTTCTTCGGCTGCGGCGAGGCGCGGACGCCGGCCGCGCACGCCATCCTCGACCGGCTCGCCGACGTCGGGCTCGGCTACCTCAGCCTCGGCCAGCCGCTCACTACGCTGTCCGGCGGCGAGCGGCAGCGGCTCAAGCTGGCCACTCACATGGCTGAGAAGGGCGGCGTCTACGTCCTCGACGAGCCGACCGCCGGCCTCCACCTCGCCGACGTCGAGCAGCTGCTCGGCCTGCTCGACCGGCTCGTCGACTCCGGCAAGTCGGTCATCGTCGTCGAGCACCACCAGGCGGTCATGGCACACGCCGACTGGATCATCGACCTCGGCCCCGGCGCCGGCCACAACGGCGGCCGGATCGTCTTCGAGGGCACACCCGCCGACCTCGTCGTCGCCCGCTCCACCCTCACCGGCGAGCACCTCGCGGCCTACGTCGGCACCTGACCGGGGCCCTCGCGGACACCGTGAGACGAGTTCTCTCATCTGTTCGGACTCGTCCCGACCGGTAAAGCGGCGTGTTCAACAGGGTCGAGTAGGCATTCATCCTGCTCTACATACAGTCGTATGTGGCAGGATTTCGCAGGTGACCAGCAGACCCGCCGCGGCGCAGCACCTGCGCGACCTCGCGCGGCTGCGCTGCGGCCGTGACCGGATCGACCGGGAGTATGCGCAGCCGCTGGACGTCGAGGCGCTCGCCCGCGGCGCGCACATGTCGGCCGGGCACCTCAGCCGCGAGTTCCGGCTCGCCTACGGCGAGTCGCGCGTCTGCCGACGACTGCCCGACACCCTTCGCTCACACGGGATCTGATAGAATGTGAGGCATGACGCAGCAGGTCAAGCGGGTTTTCAAGTACCGCTTTTACCCAACCGGCGAGCAGGCAGCGGAGCTGTCGCGCACGTTCGGATGCGTCCGCCTCGTCTACAACAAAGCGCTGGAGGAGCGCACCCGGCCTGGTACGGCGAGCAGCGCCGGGTGTCCTACGTACAGTCCTCCGCAGCCCTGACGGAGTGGAAGAAGACGGCAGACCTGGCGTTCCTCGCTGAGGTGTCCTGCGTCCCGCTCCAGCAGTCGCTGCGGCACTTGCAGACGGCGTTCGGGAACTTCTTCGCCAAGCGCGCCAAGTACCCGCGTTACAAGTCCAAGAAGAAGTCCCGCGCCAGTGCCGAGTACACCCGCTCCGCGTTCAAGTGGCGCGAGGGGGAGCTGACGCTGGCGAAGATGGCGGAGCCGTTGGACATCCGATGGTCGCGTCGCCTGCCCGAAGGCAGGCAGCCGTCCACGGTGACCGTGTCCCGCGACGCGGCCGGACGCTGGTTCGTGTCCCTGCTGTGCGACGACACGATCGCTTCGGCCCCGGCCACCGACAGCGCGGTCGGCATCGATGCGGGCATCACCTCCCTGGTGACCCTGTCCACCGGAGAGAAGATCACCAACCCGAAGCACGAACGCTGTGACCGGGCGCGCCTGGCGAAGGCGCAGCGGGAGTTGTCCCGTAAGGAGAAGGGATCGGCCAACCGGGAGAAGGCCCGCCGGAAGGTCGCCAGGGTCCA
>NZ_RJVR01000395.1 GCF_003999195.1 Streptomyces soli | reverse complement strand
GGTCGGGCAGGAAAGCGTCGGGCCGGACCCGGGCCAGTTCCCGGCGGATGTCCACGGCCTCGGTGATCGCCTCCAGTGCCTCCTCCCGCCGCCCCAGATCCCCCAGATCGGCGGAGAGGTTGTTCAGGCTCGCGGCGAGGTCGGGCAGGAAAGCGTCGGGCCGGACCCGGGCCAGCTCCCGGTCGGCCTGCACCGCCTCGGCGATCGCCTCCAGCGCCTCCTCCCGCCGCCCCAGAGCCCCCAGCCGGCCGGAGAGGTTGTTCAGGCTCGCGGCGAGGTCGGGCAGGAAAGCGTCGGGCCGGACCCGGGCCAGTTCCCGGCGGATGTCCACGGCCTCGGTGATCGCCTCCAGTGCCTCCTCCCGCCGCCCCAGAGCCCCCAGCCGGCCGGAGAGGTTGTTCAGGCTCCCGGCGAGGTTGGGCAGGAAGGCGTCGGGCCGGGTGCGGGCCAGTTCCCGGCGGATGTCCACGGCCTCGGTGATCGCCTTCAGTGCCTCCTCCCGCTGCCCCAGATCCCCCAGATCGGCGGAGAGGTTGTTCAGGCTCGCGGCGAGGTTGGGCAGGAAAGCGTCGGGCCGGACCCGGGCCAGTTCCCGGCGGATGTCCACGGCCTCGGTGATCGCCTCCAGTGCCTCCTCCCGCCGCCCCAGAGCCCCCAGCCGGCCGGAGAGGTTGTTCAGGCTCCCGGCGAGGTCGGGCAGGTGGTCGGGGTTGTGGTGGGCGCGTGTGCGGTGGTGGTCGGTGATGTGTTGTGTGAGGTGGGTGGCGAAGGGGGCGAGGTTGTGGCTGGTGTGGGGCAGCCGGTCGGCAAGCTGTTCCAGGTCGGGCGGGGGTGTGGCGGGGGTGTCGGTGATCTGCCGGAGGGCGTCGAGCAGGGGGTGGGGGGCTTGGGTCTGGGTCGCGACGTCGATGGCCGGCGGAGCGAGGAGGCCGCGGTGGCGCACGCACAAGGCGGTGAGGGCCTGGTCGAGGCGGTGGTGGAAGACGGGGTGGGCGGCAGCACGGGTGTAGACGGCGAGGAGCTGGGAGGCCTGGGTGTCGGTGGCGCCGGGGACGAGGTGGTCGGCGAGGCCGGGATTGTCCTGCATGCGGCGGCCGATGAACCGTTCGGCCAGCCGGTCGGGCTGCAGGGTGTCCCAGGGCAGGGTGTCCCAGGGCAGGGTGGCGGAGGCGGGCGGGTAGAGGGCGGCGATCCAGTCGCGCACGGCACTTCGCCTGTCGCTGGGCTGGTCGGCCAGGCCGGGGACGCGGTGCAGCAGAGCGTCGGCCTGGTCGCGGTCCGGGGCGCCGAGGAGGAACGCGGCTGTCAGGGAGTCGGTGAGGGTGGCCAGGGTCAGGGCGGGGTGCAGTCCGCGGGCGGTGGCTGCCGTAGTCCAGTAGCGCTGTTCGTGGACGAGCAGCCGGTCCTCGACTCCACGGGTGTCAGCGGTCTCGGAGCCGGCCGGGGCGGGGGTGGCGGCCGGGCCCTGGTCGGCGGTGTCCAGCAGGTCGGCCAGGGCGGTCATGTGCAAGGTCAGCGCGGTTTCCAGTCCGGGACGGTCCAGTGCGGGGTTCGGCCCGGGGCGGCCGTCCTGGGCGGGGGCGAGGCGGGCGGCCCGGGCCGGCCAGTCGTGGTGCTGCCAGCCGCGTACCCGCGGCAGGTGCGCCGCATAGCCGTGGACGGCCTGGTGGTAGGCCTGGGTGCGGGAGGTGCCGGGGTCGGGTTCCAGGGCGGGCAGCGCGATGGCAGCGGCGCCGTCCAGCAGATCCTCGGCGGTCGGGCTGGCGGCCTGCAGAGCCTGCCACCAGTCGCCCGTGGCGCGGGCCAGCAGCAGCAGTTTGAACGCGCGGGCGCCCCCGTGCCGGGCAGCGGCTTGCAGGAGGACGGTCAGTTGCGGGGTGCGGGTCTCGGCGTAGTCGACGACGACCAGCAGCGCGACGGAGGCGTCCGAGAGCACTGCCAGGGCCTCGGCGGTGGCGTCGGCGCGCAGCCACAGGGTGGTCCAGCCGTCGGTGGTCAGGGTGTCGGTGAGGTGTTGGGCCAGGCGGGTTTTGCCCTGCCCGCCGGGGGCGTGCAGCAGGAGGGCTCCGAAGCCCGGCTCGCGGGTCCAGGAGTGGAGGTCGTCCAGGACGGTGGTGCGGCCGCGGAAGGGCACGACCTGGCGGCGGGCCCGCAGCAAGGCGGCGGGGGAGCCGAGGGGGCCGGTGGCTGCTGCCGGGTCGGCGGCCTCGGCCACGTGCTGCCATTCGACCGGCTCCAGGACGGTGCCGGTTTCGGGGGCGTGTTCGGTCAGCGTGTTGCGGAAGGCGGCGTCGTGCATCAGGACGTAGGCGGGGACGGCTTCGAGGTGGGCGTGGGCGCGGCCGGCCGGGTCGGAGGTGATGACGCCGGCCAGCAGGTCGCCGCAGAACAGCGCGGCCCCTGACATCCCGCCCCACGGGGACGTCCCGTCGGTGGTGGGGTGCGGGGGGTGCTGGTCGAGGTTCATCACGTACCGGTTGCCGACGTAGCGGTCTCCGGGGTTGAGGGTGCCCGAGGGCTGCAGGGTATCGGTCGCCCGACCGGGCCGCTGGACCAGCTCGGGCACACCCCAGGCCTGGCACGCGGTACCAGGCCGGTGGGTGGCCAAGCGCCCCCAGCGGACCGGTGCCCCAGGCGGTGGCGCCCATGCGGGATCGTCAACGCGGACCAGGGCGGCGTCGTCACGCCCGCCGGGAGTGCCGCGCCACACCACCGTCGCGCTCCAGCGGTCCACCTGTCCCGGCCGGAACAGCGACACCGTGCCGCCGGGCGCGGGCACCGCATGAGCGGAGGTCAGCACCAGCCGCGGCGCGACCACATACCCCGACCCCGGGCCGCCGGTACCCTCCACCGCGACCACCCGTGCACGATCCACCGCTTCGCCCCTGGTCCTGTCGTGTTCTCCCGTGCCTGGAGTACGGTCAGCCCTCGATGTGCCCGGAAACGTCTCCCGGCCCCTGCGGACGGGCGGTGCTGCCGTGGACCAGCAGGTCCCCGCCACCGGGCAGTTGCGGGGTGAGCGCGACCCTCACCCGGTGGGTACGGCTGCGGCCCGCTCCGGCCTCCACCTCGCCGGTGACCACCCACGCTTTGAAACCGGCCTTCGCCTTCGCATCCGCCCGCAGCTCCACGGCGAACTCCAGCCCCACCGGCCCGACCTTGAACGCCAGGTTCTGGCCGACCCCGCGTGCCGCGGCCTCCAGCAGCTCATCGCGCACCGCCGCCACCGCATCCGCCAATTCGATCTCCACGATGCCCCGCCCGCCCTGGTCCTGCCGGACCGGCAGCCGCCAGTCCGGACGCCCGCTTTCGGATCACCCACCGTAGAGGAGACACCAGCACAGCACACCCGGTTCCCGCAGTCACAGACCAGCCCGCGTACCGGCGTACCGCCGACATGGGCGGCGGCATCAGCGGCGTGGGCCACAATCGGCAGGCGGATGAGGCGTCCGCGGGGGCTGGAGAAGTGCAGCAGCGCGGATTCCACCGCGCCCTGGTTGTCGTTCTGCTCCTGGTCGCCGTCCTCGCCCCCGCCGCGGGCCCCGACGATCCGCCCGTCGTCATCGCTGCGAATCCGCCCTCACCGGAAACCCCTGGCTGCCCGTCACAGCCTGACCACCCCACTGTCAAGCGGCGCGAACCCAGGACGGCACTTCGGGACGGTTGGGCCGCGTCCCATGACGGAGGGCCCCCGTACCCACCGAGGAAGGCCCAACTGCTGCGCGCGGCGAACGGCCGGCGCCAGGTCCGGGTGAGTACGAGCATGTTCCTGGAGTTCGACCAGTCGTTTGAGCTCAGACGGACGTCGCTGACGTCGGTGGGCGCGATCTGCACGGCCATCGCCTCGCACACCGCCCGCGCCCGCAACGGCGCCGGGCTCGCAGGACGACCGTCATTGCGCGCCGGTGTCCTGCGCGCGACGCGAGCGCACGAACTCGATCTGCGCGCGGCCCTGCGCGATGACCTCGCTGAAGCTCGTGCAGGGTTCGCTCAGGTGCCCGCCACCGATATGGAGAAGGTATGCGTCGAACTCTCCTTCGGCCGAGGCGCTGCGGGTGTCGAGCAGGATCGTGTCCTCGCCCTGCGCGACGCTCAGGGCGTGGAGGAACATCTCGTCTTCTGCGATTTCTTCACCGGCATCCTCGGCAGCCTCTCGGAAACCATCAATGAAGTCTTCGTCGGTGTTGTGGAACCAGTCGATCTGCTCACAGGGATTGAGCATGGACGTGTACGCGGACACCGGTCCCCAGCCGTTACTGGCAAGCAGGAACCCCCGCAGGCTCGGCGGCAACCGGACGCCAAGGCGCTCCTCCGTCGCGGCTACCTGTTGCTCGCTGGCCGGGTCGCGCCCCAGCCAGCGCGTCCTCAGCTGCTCCTCCGTGAGGCGGTGACCGGACGCGGGCAGTTGCAGGTACCAGTCGTTGTACTCGGCCAGGTAGAGGCGCCACTGCTCAGCGGTCACGGGCAGCGCGCCATTGCGCGCGGTTTCGGCCGGCATCGCTTCCTTGTCTCCCTCCATCGCTACGAGTCAGCAAAAAGCATGGACAGACCATCACTGCCTGGGAGGCCCGGCACTGCTCCGTCAGCGGCTGCCAGGATAACTACGACGTGCGGGAGATCCTCAACGCGCCCCTGTGCCGGTCCCGCACCTGATCATCGGGTCCTCGGTGAGGCGGCCAGCACCGGGCCGAACATCTGGAACATGTGGACCAGATGTTCGGCCCGACGGATGGGGGAACGCCGCCGCGGCCCGGGGCGTCGCGGCCGGAGGGGTGGTGGACCGAGGGTGGTGGACCGCGGGGTGACGGCCGTCGTACTGCCGGGCCACGGGTTCCCGGCGGGGCCACGACAAGATGACGCCTCCCACAGCCGTTGGAAATAGGCCGGATCGCCGCCGAGCACCTGGACGAGATCGACCAACTGGGGCCAGTGCGGGGCGTTTCCGGCCAGAGCCGCGTCGATGTCCTCCGTCCGGGAAGGGTGCCGGGTGGCTTCGGCGAGGACTTCGGGCGCCGGCAGGCCCGCCTTGATGTGCAGGGTGCGCAGCGCGACGCGCAGGCGTTCGGTGGGGTTGTCGTCGGGGGTCGGCGGGCGCCCCGGCCAGTGGCTCCTCGCGGAGCTTCTCGTCCTCCCACACTTTGCGCAGCACCAGGGGATCCGCGCCACACACCTGCGCGAACCGCTCGGTGAGCCGCCAGTCGGGGAACCGTTCGCCCGACAGGATGCGGGACGTCTGGGACGGCGAGATGCCCAGCCGCTCGGACAGGGCTGAGAGGCGCGCTGGAGGCGGGACAGGACGGGGTCGAGGTGGGATCTGGACCCGCCGGTCCGGGCGGCGCCCGCGGTTGGCGCGGGGGGCGCGGGTGCCCCATCGTGGCGGCGTCGGCCGGAAATGACTTCGGCTATGGGGCGGGGTGGCGCTCCAGCCATTCGCGGATCGCGCCTGCGAGGCCGTCTTGCATCTCGATGTCGAGGACGACGCAGCGGATCTTGAATTCTTTCTGCAGGTCGGGGTCCAGGTAGCTGGAGAAGGGCGGGCGCTTGCGGCGGATGTCGGCGGCCGGGGCCTGGACGGGCTCGGCGGCCGGGGCGGCGGTGTCGTTGCCGACGTGCAGCTGCTCCACGGCGGGGCGGTGGCGTTCGGGACGTGCGGCGCTCACACGGCGGCTCCTTCGGTTGTGGTGATGAGGCGCTTGGCCACGCCTCCCCGGCTCGTTGGCCTGCTTAGCACGCCAGCACGCCAGCACGCCACCCGTGCGCAGCCTGCGCACTGCCGTGCGCAATGGGCCGCTGACCTGCGGTGGTGAGTTTCCGGCCCGGGGGGTGCGGGCGTGGTGAGTGCGGTGGCGGTGGGTGTTGCGCAATGGGCCGTGCCAGTTGCGCAGTCGGCTCGGCGGTGACTGCGCAACCGGCTCTGACCTGCTGTGGTGAGTGCGCAATCCGAAAACTCACCACGGCCACGGGCGGCACTCACCACGGCCACGACGGCTCTGGCGACGACGGCCACGACGGCTCCGGCGTAGGGCTGCGCAATCCCGGCGACGGCTGCGCCACCCGTCCAACGGCCACCGTCCCCGAGTAGCGGCGGAACCGTTGACCGCCGACCGCCGTCCTTCCCGGGCGGGAGGGACAGTGACCGGAGAACAAACACCGGACTCGCAGCCGGACTCGCGCGGACGGTGGGGCTGCCTGCTGCCAGTCGCCGGAGTGGTGCTCGGCCTGCTGGCCGGGGCCGAGGCTGGCGCCTTCATCAGCGACACTTGGTCCTACTGCATGAACATGGCGTGGCCGGAGGCGTACGACGTCGCTGACAGCCCCCGCTTCTACCTCCTCTTCTGCCTCCCTCTCATCGCCGCGTACTGCTGTGCATTCCCGCTGGGCTTCCTCCTGGCCAGACGCTTCCTCGTCCGGTCGCGCCGCCGCCTCGTCCGGGTGCTGACCGGAAGCCTGGCCGGGCTGCTGGTGCTCTCGGCCGTCCTTGCCGGCGACCTGGTGTACAACGTCGCCCCGCCGGACGGGAAGTACCTGAGCGCCCGCTGCCCGAACGGCCGACCACCCTGGTGGCCGAAGCCCCTGCCTCTGCGCGACTCGCCGTTCGCGGACTTCGAGCACCAGGGCTGACCGCCAGGGCTGGTGTGGGAAGTTCATCCGGCCACCCTGCGCTGCGTCGGCCCGGGCGTCGAGGTAGGCGGCGAAGTTCTCGGGGGTGGGCGCGTCTGCGGTCCGGCGCAGCGTGCCCAGGTATCCGGCCAGGATCGGCAGCTGCCAGGCCGGGGTGCCGAACGGGGCGGCGGGCATGGCCCGGGAGACCAGAGTGGCGGTGCCGTCGCCGGTGGCGATGGTCGCCTGGATGACACATAGGGCGGGGCGGCGGGGGTCCAGACGCATGGCGGCGGTGCTCCTTCGCGGGGGCGGCCGTAGAAGCGGCTGCCGGGGGTGGTGGGTTGGTGTGCTGGTCCCGGGGTTGCCGCCCCGGGACCAGTGGAAGGGGTGTCAGGCCAGGCTGGGGAGCGGTCGCTCGCCGAGCCAGCGGGCGGCGTTGACGTTGACGGCGTTGCCGGCCTGGAGGATCTGCTCGGTCTGGTTGCCGTGCACGATGTAGTCGTCCGGGAACCGCTGGACGGTCATCAGTTCGCCGGGGTGCAGTATGCGGATGGTGCAGTCGTCCACGGTCGGCGCGGGGCGGACCAAGCAGTGGTGCTGCTTGGTGGCGACCGTGGTCAGCGGCTCGCTGGCCAAGCAGTGGTGCTGCTTGGTGGCGACCGTGGTCAGCGGCTCGCTGGTAATGCGGGGTAGTCCCTTGCGGCCGCCTGGGGATGATCAGGGCGTGGTGACGGCCCTTGGCGGCCAGGGCGGGGACCGCCCGGTGGTGGGGATGGCGGTGCCGTTGCGGCGCAGCATGGCGATGTGCGGTTCGGTGCCGAACATGCTCAGGCCGAGGGCGATGCGGGCCCGGGTCGAGGGGGCGTACGGGGTGAACATCTTGCGGTCCTGGCGGCCGTCACCGACGCGGGTACCGGGCAGGTCCCAGTCGATGACCTCGGCGACCGGCCGGGTGACCGGCTCCAGGATCAGGTGGCCGCAGGCCCGGTTGGGGCACCGGTAGTCGTACTGCACACCCCACTTGCCGATCGTGCGGCGGCGCGGGGCCAAGGGCATCGAGCACGGCAACCCGATCTGCCAGCGCGTCCACGGCGTCGGCGTCGACGCAGCCGTCGGACAACTGCTGGTCAACGCCCTCACCCCGCTCGCACTGGAGGCAGCCCTCGCGGTCGCCGAGGAACTCGCCACCCGCGCGGATGAAGCCGACCAGCTGCGGGCCGCCGCCGTCGAACGCGCCCGCTACCAAACCGACCTCGCCCGGCGCCGCTATCTCGCCGTCGACCCCGACAACCGCCTGGTCGCCACCAGCCTGGAAGCCGACTGGAACGCGGCCCTGCGTGAACTCGCCGAGGCCACCGACACCTACGAGAAGACGAAAGCCGCCGGAACCGGCACCCTGGATGCTGCCCAACGCGCCCGGATCACCGCCCTGGCCAGCGACTTCCCGAGATTGTGGACCGATGCGGCCACCCCGGTGCGGGAACGCAAACGCCTGGTCCGCCTGCTGGTCACCGACGTCACCCTGGTCCGCGCTGAACAGATCACCGCCCACGTGCGCCTGCGCGGCGGCCAGGAGCACACCCTGGTCATGCCCGTCCCACTCGCGTCCTGGCAGATCCGCCAGACCCCCGCACACATCGTCGCCGCCATCGACGGCCTTCTCGATGACCACACCGACGGCCAGATCGCCGAGATCCTCACCGCGCAAGGCCAGGTCAGCGGGATGAACCAGCCCATTCATGTCGGGATCGTCAAACACATCCGCCGGGCTTACCGCCTTCGCAGCCACCCCCAACGCCTCGCCGACCTCGGCATGGTCAGCCTCAACGAGATCGCCCGCCATCTCGGCATCCACGCCAACACCGTCAAGAAGTGGCGCGACGCCGGACTGCTGACCGGCCGCCTGGCCAACGACAAGGGCGAGTACCTGTACTACCCGCCCCCACCCGACCTCGCCCGTCCCCGCATCGGCCGCCCGCCGGCCCCCAGACCCTCCGACGAGCAAACAACCACCGCATCAACCGAAAGAGGCGCAGTATGAAGCCAACTGTTTCGCTTCCGGGTCGCGGGGCCGGCACAGGTGCACCCGGGTGGCGAGCAGGCCCGCGAACGCGGCGAACTCGCTGGTCAGCCTGCCCTTGCCGACACCAGTCTCGTTGTCCCAAACCAGCGTCTTCGGCACGGCTTGCCAGCCGGTCAGCAGGCACCAGTGGCCGTCGATCAGATCACCCGTCTGCCGCGAGGGCAGCATCCGGGCAGTGATCACCCGCGAGTAGCCGGACACGATGACCAGCACCGGCGGGCGGCCGCTCTGACCGTAACCGAGCGGGATATCAACCGGTGGGAACCACAGGTCGCACTGCGCGAGCTCGCCCGGCTCGTAGACCGTCCGCGAGACCGGATCCGCCGGCAGATACGCCGGCCGCAGCTCGCGCACCCGCTCCCGCAGGATCGTCAGTCCATGCTCCCAGCCGATCCGCTCCGCGATCACCGTCACGGGCATCGTCGGGGTCAGCTTCAGCAGTTCCCGCACGGCCGGCTCGACCGCGTCCACCGCCGAGCCCTTCAGCGGGGCCGGTACTGCGGCGGCCGGTCCGAGGCCAGAGCCCGCAACACGGTGTTCCGGGAAATCCCCAGCTGCAGGGCCACC
>NZ_RJVR01000087.1 GCF_003999195.1 Streptomyces soli | reverse complement strand
GAGATCGACGTCCTGGAGATCCAGGACCCCGACCTCACCCTGGGAACCTCCCAAGAGGCCCTGCGGGGCCGGCGGCTCGCGTTGCTGCAGGCCGCGCTGCTGGAGCATGCGGCACGGTTCAACCTCAAGACGGTGATGACGTTCCACCAGCGAGTGGAAGAAGCCGCCGCGTTCGCAGCCAAGCTGCCGGAGACCGCCGCCGAGCTATATGCGACCGAGCCCTGCGACCACGCCCTGGCCGAGGCCGACGCACTGCCGGCGTCATCGATCGACGCCCAGTTCTACGAGCTGGAGCCGCACCGGCACGTGCCACCAGACCGGGTCTGGGCCCAGTGGCTGTGCGGCGACCACCTCGTCTCCGAGCGGCGTGAGGTGCTGCGCCAGTTCGCCAACGGCATCGACGCCGACGGCAAGCGGGTCCACCGGGCGTTCCTCGCGTCGGTTCGGGTCCTCGGAGAAGGCGTCGACATCACCGGCGAGCGAGGAGTCGAAGCCATCTGCTTCGCCGACACCCGCGGCTCCCAAGTCGAAATCGTCCAGAACATCGGCCGCGCGCTGAGGCCGAACCCGGACCGCACCACGAAGGTCGCCAGGATCATCGTGCCCATCTTCCTGGAACCGGGAGAGGACCCCGACGACATGGTCGCCTCAGCCTCCTTCCGGCCCTTGGTAGCGGTGCTCCAAGGCCTCCGCTCACACGACGAACGACTCGTCGAGCAACTCGCCAACCGGGCGTTGAGCAGCGGACAGCGCAAAGTCCACGTACAGCGCGACGAGAACGGCCGGATCATCGGCGCCGGCAGCGTGGCCGGAGACAGGACCGGCGGCGGGGACCAGGAGCAGGGCAACGGGACCGAGGGCGCGGCGGAGTCCGCGCTGCTCCACTTCTCCAGCCCCCGCGACCCCGCCACCATCGCCGCATTCCTCCGCACCCGCATCTACCGACCCGAATCACTGGTCTGGCTCGAACGCCTCCAGGCACTGCGCCGCTGGCGGGAGGAGAACGGCACCACCGGGCTGTACGCCGTGCCCTACGACACGGAGACGACGGTGGGTGTGACGAAGGATTTTCCGCTCGGCAGGTGGGTGCACCAGCAGAGGAAAGCGCTCCGTGCCGGGGAGCTGGAGGAGCGGCGCAAGGAGCTGCTCGACGAGGCCGGGATGGTCTGGGAACCCGGCGAAGAAGCCTGGGAGACGAAGCTCGCCATGCTGCGCTCCTACCACCGTGCACACGGGCATCTGGCCCCGAGGCAGGACGCCCTGTGGGGCGATGCCGAGGGCGAACTGGTACCCGTCGGACAGCACATGGCCAACCTCCGCCGCAAAGGCGGCCTCGGCAAGGACCCCGAGCGGGCCTCGGAGCGCGCGGCGCAACTGACGGCGATCGACCCGGACTGGAACTGCCCCTGGCCACTGGACTGGCAGCGGAACTACCGGGTGCTCGCCGACCTGGTCGACGCCGACGGCACCCTCCCCCACATCCAGCCCGGCGTCACCTACGAAGGCGACGACCTGGGGCGGTGGCTGCAGCGGCAGGCCCGCGACTGGACGCAGCTCTCTACCGAGCAGCAGGAACGGCTGACCGTCCTGGGCGTGAAGCCCGCCCTGGCACCCTCCCCCGCCCCGGCCAAGACGAGCGCGGCTGGCGCGGGGAAGGCGTCGACGGCGTTCCAGCGGGGCGTAGCGGCCCTGGCCCAGTACATCGCACGGGAAGGCACCCACGTCGTCGGACGGTCACACACCGAGCAGGTCGTCATCGACGACCAGGAGCACGCCGTGAAGCTGGGGGTATGGGTGTCAAACACCAAATCCAGGCGAGACAGGCTCACCGAGCCGCAGCGCACCGCCCTCGCCGAACTCGGCATCGAATGGGCGTGACACCTACCGCAGCTGGTTGTTGAGTCTGTCTGTCGGTCAACGAAGTGCACAAAGACCCCCGGGACGTCCTGACAGATGCCCGGGGGTCTCGTCCTGCCAGCGGGCGGGCGCGAGGCGCCTACCCGGGCCGGCCCAAGCCGCTGCATCATCCCCGCGGATGCGGGGAGCAGGTCCTCATCGGGATCCCCTGGCTGGACTCCATGGGACCATTCCCGCGGGTGCGAGCAGCAGCTGCTGGGGCAGGGCCCGGATCGCGTGCCGGACTGGTTCGGTGACGGGGTGTCCGACGGAGAAGGAGGTCTGGATGCCGTGGTGGCGCAGGCCGCGGAGGTGGGCCAGGAACGCAAGCGTCCCGCGTCGAGGCGGCAGGGTTATTTGGCGGGGATGGCGTTGCGCCACAGCGTCACGTCGAAGACCACGTACTGGCTCGCGTCGGAGGCGGACGAGCCCTTCTTGTACGTGAGCAGGGCGACGACGCCGGTGGTGGTGCGCGCGCAGACCTGGGAGCCCACGGAGAGCCGCGGCTTCTCGATGAGGTGGGTGATGCGGTTGTCCGACAGGCAGGTGGCGAGCGAACCGTTCTGGCCCTGGTCCAGCAGGATCAGCTCGGTGTTGTAGGAGCCGAAGCTGCAGCCGCTGAAGTCGCAGGTGTAGTAGAAGTCGTCGAAGTTATTTGTGACCGGCTTGAGGGCGTCGTCGGCGAACTCCAGGTGGTAGCCGGAGGGCAGTTGGACGTTGTGGTGCACTTCCGGCTTGGGGGCCGAGGACGACGGCGACGAGGACGACGTCGTACCGCCAGTACTGGAGGGCGCACCGCTGCTGCTGTTCGTGCTGTCCTTCTTGCCGTCGCCGTTCAGGGCGTTCAATGCGGCGCCCACCCCGCCGATGACCAGGAGCGCGCCGATCACGGAGGCCACGACGACGAACCCCCTGCGTTTAGGCCTCTGCGCGAGCACGGGTGACTGGTACGGGTTCCCGGAGCCAGGCGCCCGGTGGTGGTACGCCGGGGCCCCCGGCAGTGGCGGCGGCACCGGCCCGGACCCGATCGTCGCAGCGGTCTGTGTCGGCTGGTACGCGTACGGGCCCTGCGCGGGCGGCGGTACGTACGGCGTTGCGGTCGGCTGCACCGGCAGCGGCCCGTCCGGCTGGGTCAGTGGGTGCGGCGCCGCCGGGGGATTCGCCGCGGTCGGCGTGTACGCAGGCAGCGCATGCCGCTCAGGGATGTCCGCGGCCACCGCACCCGGCAGCCACTGCTCGGGCCGCCGCAACTGCGTCTGGTCGGACGCCGCCTGGCACATCTCCACAATCTGCGGCAGCAAGGGCCGCCGGGCCGGGTCCTTGTCCAGGCAGGCGGTCACCAAGGGGCGCAGCTGCGCGGGCAGCGCGGACAGGTCGGGTTCCTCGTGCACGATGCGGTAGAGCACCGCGTGAGAAGGCCCGTCGCCGTACGCGGGCGAGCCCAGCGCGGCGTACGCGGCGACCTGCCCCAGCGCGAACACGTCGCTCGCCCAGGTGATCTCCCGGCCGGCCGCCTGCTCGGGGGACATGAACGCCGGAGTGCCGACCGTGACGCCGCTGTCGGTCAGCGCGGTGGAGTCGGCGGCCCGCGCGATGCCGAAGTCGATGACCCGCGGGCCATCGGCAGCGAGCAGGACATTGGAAGGCTTCAGATCGCGGTGCACGAGCCCGGCCGCGTGCACCGCCTGGAGCGCCTCCGCGATGCCCGCGACGAGCAGCAGCACGGTCGGTACGGGCAGCGGACCGTGCTCGGCCACGGCCGAGGAGAGGGTGGGGCCCTGGACGAAAGCGGTGGCGAGCCAGGGGCGCGCGCCCTCGGCGTCGCTGTCGATGACCGGCGCGGTGCAAAGCCCGTGCACCCGCTGCGCGGCCTGCACCTCCTGCCGAAAGCGCCGCCGGAACTCAGGGTCCTCGGCGAACTCGGGCCGGATCACCTTGACGGCCACCGGCCGCCCGGCCGGGGTGTACGACAGATACACCTTGCCCATGCCACCCGAGCCGAGCCGCGCCGCCAGCCGGTAGTTGCCAACCGCCGCCGGGTCGTCCGTCTCCAGTGGCTGAAAAACCGCGCCGGACCCCGTGCTCATCGAAACCGCCCCCGTCACCCGTAGTCGCTCATGGCGGCAAAGAGACTACCGGGAACGTCCAACAACCACCCCCCACCTTCCGACCTGCGGCCGTATCCGCACAAGATCGTGGCGCAACCGGCACGTAGCGGACAGGTGTGCTGGCCATCTGCGCCGCCGCGGTCCTGACCGGCGCGACCTCGCTTCTGGCGATCAGCGAGTGGGCCGCCGACGCCTCGCAGCCGGTCCTGGCCCGGCTCGGCACCCGCCCACCTCGTGGAGCAGCTCCGCCAACCGGGCGCTGAGCAGCGGACGGCGGAAAGTCCACGTGGTGCGGGACGCGGACGGGCGGGTCGTCGGGGCCGGCGGCCAGGGCGAGGGTGGGGACCAGGAGCACGACGGCGAGAACGAGGGCGCGGCAGAGTCCGCGCTGCTGCACTTCTCCAGCCCCCGCGACCCCGCCACCATCGCCGCGTTCCTGCGCACCCGCATCTACCGACCCGAGTCTTTGGTGTGGCTGGAGGGCTATCAGGCCCTGCGCAGGTGGCGCCAGGAGAACGGCATCACCGGCCTGCACGCCGTCCCCTACGACACCGAGGTCGAACTGGGGGTGACCCGGTTCCCCCTGGGGCGGTGGGTCCACCAGCAACGACGCGCGCAGCGGGCCGGGGAACTGGAAGAACGGCGCAGGAAGCTACTCGATGAAGACGAGGCCGGCATGGTGTGGGAACCCGGCGAGGAAGCCTGGGAAACCAAACTCGCCGCGTTCCGCTCCTACCACCGCGCCCACGGGCACCTGGCCCCCAGGCAGGACACCGTGTGGGGCGAGAGCGACGACGACGCCCAGCCCATCGGACAACACATGGCCAAACCTGCGCAGGAAAGGCGGCCTCGGCAAAGACCCCGAACGAGCCGAGAACCGCGCCAAACAGCTCACCGCCATCGACCCCGACTGGAACTGCCCCTGGCCACTCGACTGGCAACGCCACCACCGCGTCCTCACCGACCTCGCCGACGCCGACAGCACCCTCCCCCACATCCACCCCGGCGTCACCTTCGAGGGTGATGATCTGGGGAAGTGGCTTGCCCGGCAAGCCCGCGACTGGACGCAACTGTCCACCGAGCAGCAGGAACGACTGACCGGGCTGGGCGTGACGCCCGCCCAGCGGCCCTCCCCCGCCCCCGCCGCCAAGGGCACGGCGAAGGGGCAGGGGAAGGCGACGACGGCGTTCCAGCGGGGTGTGGCCGCCCTGGCGCAGTACATCGCACGGGAGGGAGCCGACGTGCCGGTGCCGCGTGGGCACCTCGAACCGGTCGTGGTCGAGGGTCAGGAGCAGCCCGTAGAGCATCGGCTCGGCGTATGGATCTCCAACACCAAGACCGCCGCGACAAACTCACCCAGCCCCAGCGAGCCGCCCTCACCGAACTCGGCATCGACTGGGCATGACACCGACCGCGGCTGATCGTTGAGCC
The DNA here is from genome assembly GCF_003999195.1 of Streptomyces soli. Classification (GTDB taxonomy): domain Bacteria; phylum Actinomycetota; class Actinomycetes; order Streptomycetales; family Streptomycetaceae; genus Actinacidiphila; species Actinacidiphila soli. The sequence goes on along the minus strand of NZ_RJVR01000087.1, from coordinate 2,030 downwards.
TGTCGGTTGTCAACGAAGTGCACACAGACCCCGGGACGTCCTGACAGATTCCCGGGGTCTCGCCCTGCCAGCGGACGGCGCGAGCCACCTACCCCGGGCCTGGCCCAAGCCACTGCACCATCCACCCCAGGGGCAGGTAGCAGCCGACAGCAAAGGCGGTGGGGACCTCGAGCCGGGACCATCCCCGCGGGTGCGGGGAGCAGCAGGCGTGACTCAGCGTACGTCGACGTAGTCGCCAGTTGCCTTGACCGCCGGGGTAGTCGTGGTACCGGCGAAGTTGTAGCGCCAGTAGCCGTCCACGGACGCCTTTACGGTGGTCTTCAGGTTGCCGTATGCGTTGCTGTACGTCGTCTTCACCGTGGTGTAGGTGTTCGTGCCCGCTTTGCGGAACTGCAGCTTGACGGGCTGCTTGGCGTAGCCGTGATATTCGAGATCGTCCCACCAGCTGGCGCGGCTCAGCTTGCCGGCGACAGTGATCGTCTTGCCCTTGGCGACCGGCTCGGGTGAAGCGTTCACCGTCAGGCGGGATTTCCGCTGGATGCGGACGCTGGAATAGGGGTCAGCGTAAGTCTGGTCGCCGTCCTTAGCGATGACCCAGATGTAGACCTTCCAGGTCCCGGCTGTCCTGTTCTCCAGCAGGACTGGGTTACCGCTGATGGTGATCGTGCACGTGGAGGTCGCGTAGTTCGTCTTCCGGCAGGAAGCCTGGCTCGTGGTCGGATTGAGAACGCCATCGAAGTTATCGGTGTTCATGTGGGTGCCGTGGAAGAGCACCAGCGACACGTTCTTGATATACGACGGGTCGCTCGCCGTCACCGTGGCTGTGATCGTCTTGGTGGTCGTGCCGATCACGATGTCCTTGCCACCGTTGACGGTCGCGCTGAGGATCTTGATATCACCGCTGTCGGCTCCGGTTGCGTGTGCTGCCGGCACGATCAGGGCGGTCAGAGCCAGCGCGCCGGCTGCGGCGCCCAAGGCGGATATGCGCATGGAGTTCCTCGGGGAATGAGCAGGGGGTTGGGATACATCACGTCAACTGCAATAGCGCGCTGAGTCTAGGACACATGCCACTGCCCACCGCTGCCGCTCTCGTGCCTGACTACCCGCGCGGTCGGCTCCCGCCCCGGAAGCCGCTGGCGAGAGCGTTGACCACCGTTTGCTTGTGCGTCACGGTGACGCACAAGCGACAGCCCTGGAGAGCCACTTCGTCACCTCACAAGCTTTCGTCGGTTCCCCTCCCCGCGGGTGCAGGGAGCAGTCAAGCCGCTGTCGGACGCAATCCTTCCGGAGGGACCATCCCCGCGGGTACGGGCAGTAGTGCTGCCCCACCACGCCCTGCCACGTCGAGATGGGACTATCCCCGCGGATGCGGGGAGCAGCGGCCGCCACGAGCTGACCCGGCTGCCAAGCCCCTCGTTCACCGAATTGGCACCTTCGGACCACATGTCCTCAACCACCGCCCGGGCCGGGCGGGGCCCAGTCCGGGGCTACGGCAGCACCGGACCGACGAGAGCTCAGCCCTGGTACACGCGCTCCGCGTATTGCGGCCCGTAGTAGCGCTCCAGATCTTCGAGCGCTTCGTCGGTTCGCTCGAGGCTTTTTGCGATCTGCGCCCGGGACGGAACCGCATCGCGCTCCCAGCTCTCCGGCTTCCACAGCGCAGAGCGGATCAAGGACTTGGAGCAGTGGAAGAAGTGTCAAGCCCCGGGTTTCGTGGAGAGCGGGTTAGCTGGTTTTCAGGGCGGGTTCGGGGGTGCGGGTTGTTGCGTGGAGAGCCTCGTACTCGGCGGGCGGAACGTGTCCCAGCTCGCCGTGGAGCCGTCGCTGGTTGAACCAGTCGATGTACTCGGCGACAGCGACTTCGAGGTCGTTGATGCCGGTCCAGGGTCCCTTGTTGCGGATCAGTTCAGCCTTGAACAAACTGTTGAATGCCTCCGCAGCGGCGTTGTCGTGATCCGTCGACTGCCCAGGTTCCGGACTCTGGAGACGAAGGCGGGGTGCGGGTGACGCACCCGTTCCACCCGCTGTTC
>NZ_RJVR01000268.1 GCF_003999195.1 Streptomyces soli | reverse complement strand
TTCGTCTGGACCGCCACTGCCGACGAGATCATCGAGAAAGTCCAGCGCGGACGCGTCGCCCTGAAAGCAGTCACTCAAAACTGAGACACACCACTAGCCAGGTCAGCCCACTGTGCTGGACCGGCTCCTCGACATACTTCTGGTTCTTGCCATCCGTACCAGTTTCCGTCAGAGCACCACCGCACCTCGCTGGTACCGGGCGTCGGCGGATCCCCGGCTGAACGCAGCGTTGCAAGCCATACACGAGGATGCCGGGCGCCCGTGGTCGGTCCCCGAGCTCGCCGAGATCAGTGGACTGTCCCGGGCGGCCTTCGCACGAACCTTCCGAGACGCGCTCGGCCAGACCCCGATGCAATACCTGACGGATTGGCGAATGACCCCGGCCCGCGACTACCTACGCAACGGCGAGCTGGGCCTGGCGAAAATCGCCAACGTGATCTGCTACGGCTCGCCCTACGCGTTCGCCGCAGCCTTCCGGCGCCATCACGGAGACCCGCCCGGAGCATGGCGGCAACGGGAGTTGACCCGCACCAGCAGACCGGTAGCCGGCGACCGCATCCACCTCCGCTACGCCCGCACGCCTCAGCCTCACCGGTCGGATCGGACGTCACCACACATCCACTGGACCGCGGCCGAGAACACCGGGGGGCATGCTGGACGCTGCGGGGACGATGAGGCGGGCGGTGCGAGGACGGCGGCTCGCGGCCAGCAGGGCTCCGGTCAGCAGACGGTGGCGTCGGGTTAGCCGGGCCCAGGCGCGCTCGTAGTCGTCCGGGCGGCCGGCGGCCAGGCAGCGGATGGCGGTCCCGGCCGTCGCCAGCGCGAGGGCGATGCCCTCACCGGTGAGGGCATCCACGTAGCCCGCCGCGTCGCCGACGAGCAGGACGCGTCCGGCGACTCTGCGCCGTACTCGCTGTCGCAGCGGTCCAGCGCCGCGCACGTCGGTCGCGGCCGGTCCGCGCAGCGACGCCGCGAGGGTCGGGAAGTCGGCCAGGTGCTCGTCGTACCCGCGGCGGATGCGGCTGAGGACGGCGACGCCCACCAGGCCGTCGCCGACCGGTGTCACGTAGGCCTCCCCATGCGCGGACCAGTGGACCTCCACGAAGTCCGTCCACGGCTCGACGCGGTAGTGCCGGCGCAGTCCGTAGCGGCCGTGGGGGCGGCCCGGCAGTTCCAGCCCCAGGCTGCGGCGCAGAGGGGAGTGCAGCCCGTCGGCGGCGATCAGCCAACGGGCCGTGATTCCCGCGGCCGTGACGGTGTCCGCGCTCTGGTGTACCTCGCCGACCTTGCCCGGCAGCATCCGCACGCCGAGGCCGATGGCGCGCTGGTGCAGTGCGGAGTGCAGTGCCGTACGGCGGACACCCAGCCCGCTATGGTCGCGGAAGGGCGCCTCGGCGCGGGCGGCGCCGTCCACGTAGCGGATGCCTCGGAGTTCGCGGCCGGTGACCTCGACGCCCAGTGCTCGCAGTGCGGCGACACCGCTGGGCATGACGCCTTCTCCGCAGGCCTTGTCCACGGGCGTGGTCCGGGGTTCGATGACGACGGCCTCCAGGCCGGCGAGTGTGGCATGGATGGCGGCGGCCAGGCCGGCGGGCCCGCCGCCGGCCACCAGGACGTCGATCATGCCTGCGCGGGTGCGGTCGGGGTGGTCGCGGCGGCCAGCGCCCGGTTCTCGCAGCGGATGCGCACAGTGAGCAGGGCGGCGTTGAGGACCGTGAACACGGCCGCGGTGACCCAGGCGGTGTGTACCAGGGGCAGGGCCACGCCCTCGACGACGACGGCCACATAGTTCGGATGCCGCAGCCACCGCCACCGGTAGGGGCCGCCCGTCACCAGCGGCAGGCCGGGTACGACGATCACCCGGGTGTTCCAGCGGGGTCCCAGGGTGCCGATGCACCACCACCGCAGCGCCTGAGCGGCCGCCAGTACGGCCAGCATCGGCCAGGCCAGGGCGGGTACGAAGGGCCGGCCGGCCAGCCACACCTCGGCCAGGCAGCCGGCCAGCAGGCCGGTGTGGAGGGCGACCATCGCCGGGTAGTGGCCCTGCCCAGTGACGGTCGCGCCGCGGGCGGTGCTCCATCGCTCGTTGCGGCGGGCGACGACGAGTTCGGCGACGCGCTCGGCGGCGACGGCGGCCACCAGTAGTCCGTACCAGATCATGTGTCCTATGTCCTTCGACGGTCCGAACTACCAGCGCAGCAGGACGAGTTCGCAAGCAAAGCCGGGCCCCATCGCCAGCAGCACACCCGGCGTGCCCGGCGGCGGCCGGCGTTCGGCCAGGGTGTCGCGCAGCACGTGGAGCACCGATGACGAGGAGAGGTTGCCCACGTCGGCCAGGTGACGCCAGGTCACATTAAGTGCGTCGTCGGGCAGGTCGAGAGCCTCGGTGACGGCCTCCAGGACCTTGGGGCCGCCGGGGTGGCACACCCAGGCGGTTACGTCCTTCGGCTTCAGCCCGTGGTCGCCGAGGAACCCCTCGACGTCATCGGTGAGATAACGGCGTACGACATCGGGGACCTGCGGGTCGAGGACGACCTGGAAGCCGGAGTCCTTGATGTCCCAGCCCATGACGCGCCCGGTGTCGGGATACAGGTGGCTGCGGGTGTCCACGATCGTTGGGCCGGTGGTCTCGTCCGGGCGGTCCGCGCCGCACGCGACGACGGCGGCGGCGCCGTCGCCGAACAAGCCGGTGGCGACCAGGTTGGCCATGGAGGCGTCGTTGCGCTGGAAGGTGAGCGAGCACAGTTCGACCGACAGCAGCACCGCCACGTGGTCGGGCCGGCCCAGCAGGTAGTCGTGCATGCGGGCCAGGCCGGCGGCGCCGCCGGCACAGCCCAGGCCGAACATGGGCAGCCGTTTGACGTCCGGCCGCAGTCCGAGGCGGCCGGCCAGCCGTGCGTCGATCGAGGGGGTGGCGATGCCGGTGACGGAGGTGAATATCAGCAGGTCCACGTCGGCGGCGGTCAGGCCGGCGGCCTGCAGCGCGCCGCGGACGGCGTTGGCGCCCAGGTCGGTGGCGGCGTCGATGAAGACGTCGTTGGCGGCGCCGAATCCGTCGAGTTTCTCGTACTGTTCGAGCGGCAGCGTCATGTGGCGCGAGCTGACCTTCGCGCTGCGGTGCAGCCGGTCCAGGACCCGGCGGTCGGTCCCTCTGGCAGGCAGGTGTGGGCCACCATGTCCGTGATCTCGTGCTGGGTGTGACGATACGGCGCGAGGGCACCGTGAACGGCTGCGATCCGGGTCATACGGTTCCTGTCTGGTTACTGCACTGGTCTGACTTGCTTTGCACGTGTTCCCCGGTCCGGGGCTTCGACACCCTTGATTGCCCGTCCGGCCGTTCGTCCCGGGGGCGCGGTGCTCCAGCCGGGTGGGGCCGGGGCGCTTACCATCGGCCGGGTGGGCACCCCTGAGCAGTCAACGGCTGGTGGCGCGGGCATGCGGTTGGCCGGGCGGGTGGGCGGCCTGGCCGGGTCGTGCCACCCCGGGCCTGTGGTGGCGGTCACCGTCTTGATGGTCGCTCTGGCCGTGACCGCCGGTCAGAGCGCCGCGGGTTGTGTGCTGACCGGCGCCGCGGTTCTGACCGGGCAGTTGTCCGTCGGCTGGTGCAACGACGCGTTCGACGCGCGTCGGGACATCGCCGCGGGCCGCCATGGCAAACCCGTCGTCGACGGCACGGTCGGCGTGACGGAGGTGTGGGTGGCCGCGTATGCCGCGCTGGTGCTGTGCGTGCCGCTGTCGTTCGCCAGTGGCCTGTGGGCGGGCGCCGTTCACCTGGCCGGGGTGGCGGCCGCGTGGGCGTACGACCTGCGGCTCAAGGCGACAGCGTGGTCCTGGGCGCCCTACGCGGTGGGTTTCGCCGCCCTCCCGGCGTTCGTGGCGCTGGGCCTGCCGGGGCATCCGTGGCCGGCCTGGTGGGTCGTCACCGCGGGGGCGTTGGTGGGGGTCGGCGCCCATCTGGGGGACGTGCTGCCGGACATCCGTGGGGATCTGGCGACGGGCGTACGGGGATGGCCGCACCGGCTGGGGCCGAACGGCGCGCTGCTGCTGCCGGTGCCGCTGGTGGCCGCGTCCGCGGCTCTTGTGCTGGGGCCCGCCGGACCACCCGGCAGATGGGGCGTGGCGGTGCTCGTGGTGACCGCGCTGCTCGCGGTGGCGGGGACGGTGCTGGGACGCCGCTGGGAGCAGTTGGCGTTCGCGGCAGCGGTCGCCGTGGCGGCGGTGGACGTGGCGTTGTTGCTGCTGCGCGGCACGAGGATCGCCTGACCACGCCGCCCGCCGGCCGGCTCGTAACCCTGCGAAATCTCAGAACGGCAGCGGGAGTTCCTCTGCCCCTGTCGCGGCCGGCGGCGCACATCGAACCTCCGGCCCGGGGCAGACGAGCGTATGGGCTGCGTACTGCGCGCCCATATTCCCAGGGAAGGCATCATGACCTCGTCTCACATGCACAGGGGGGGCCGCCGGACCGCGAGGTCCGTCGGCCGGCACCACTCAAAGGGAAAGTCGGAGGGGAAAGAGGCGCTGACCGCCACCGGGCGGGCCGGCTTTGTGGCACGGGGCATCGTGTACACCCTGATCGGCGTGCTGGCCGTCCAGATCGCTCTTGGGAGCGGTGGCGGGCAGGCGGACCGCCAGGGCGCGCTGGATCAGGTCGCTGCGCAGCCCTTCGGGAACGTGATGCTATGGGCCCTGGTGGTCGGTTTCGGCTGCATGGCGATCTGGCGGGGCGCCCGGGCCCTGATGACCAATGGGCCTCAGCAGAAGGCCGGTTCGCGGCTGCTGGACGGTGGCCGGGCGGTCTTCTACGCCTCGGTCTGCTGGGGAACCTCCGTCTTTGCCACCGGCGGCGGCGGGGACTCCAGCGGTAACGCGAAGTCGCAGGACTGGACAGCATCAGCGCTGAAGCTGCCGGGTGGCCGGGTGTTGGTGGGTCTCGTGGGTTGCGCCCTGATCGGCGTAGGCGTGGTGCTCGGCGCGCGGGCGGCGATGCGGCGCTTCCTCAAGCAGTTGGACACGGCCGCGATGAGCCACCGCACGCGGGAGGTGGTCACTGGCCTGGGCGTGGGCGGCGGCGTGGCGCGCGGCATCGTGTTCGCCGGGGTGGGGGTCTTCGCCCTGGTGGCGGCCGTCCGTTACGACCCGCACCAGGCCAAGGGCATGGACGCGACGCTCCGCAGCTTCGCCCACACCCCGGCGGGTCCGTGGCTGCTGGTCGCCATTGCCGCCGGACTGATTCTCTTCGGCGGCTTCTCCTTCGCCTCGGCGCGCTGGCGCCGCCTGTGACCGGTTGCCCGGGGTCGCCAGCGATGCGCTGCGGCGGCTGACGCCCGTCACCGGCCAGGCAGGTGCCGCCGGCGGACAGCCGTACTGGGGGAGGTACGGGTGCGGATCGCGTGGAGGTGGTAACCGGAGCACACGCCGACGCCTGCCGGGTGGCGCCCAGGCCATTCGGGTGCCACCCGGCAGGCGGTCGCTGTCACTGCTTGAAAGCGTCCTTGGCCTTCTCGCCGGACTGCTTCAGGTTTCCCGTGATCCGGTCGGTCCTGCCTTCCCTCTTCAGCCGCCTGTTTCCGCTGGCACGGCCGAAGCCTTCCTTGATCCTGCCTTTGACTACCTGCGTCTTGTCCTTGAACTTCGCTCCGAGGCTCATGGCTCTCCCATTCGCTGATCTCGTTTGCTGGGCCGGCTGTGCCGGCTTCCGTTAGGGCCTGTCCGGCGGATCATGGCCGGGGCCACGACGCTCCCCCAGCTGGACGCTGGGTGGGGGTCCCCCCGGCCGAAGGCTGGGGGAGCCGCGGCATCCGACTCTGATCCGCCGGAGCCTCAGTGGCTCCGGCGGTGGCGGCTGAAGCCGAAGACCCAGACGACCAGGAGTACGGCCGCGGCGATCCAGAGCATGTGCGTGGTGAAGCCGAACCCGAACAGAACCAGGGCCAGCAGTAGGAGAAGAATCCAGAGGATCATGACCGGGCCTCCACATGGTCACAGGGAGAATCCCTGTATTCCGCGGGGTCCGGGCGAAACGGAACGGGGCGCGTCGCCCGGACAGTCCGGAGCGTCATAGCCCTACGCCGCACTCGTCAGTGAACGCCGGATACCGGCGCCTGTCAACAAACCAGGAATACTGGTGCTTTCCGGACCTAGGGCCAGGGCCGCTGGTGGGGGTTGTCCGGGTGCTCGTGACTGTGCCTTGCGATGTGCTGCGCGGTGACGGCAGGGAGTCCGGACCGTGGCCATGGCCGGTCCTCGGCGGTGGTGTCCACATGGATCTCTTCGGGCGCGCCGATTTTGTGGCCCTTCGGGTCGATGACGTTGTGGTTGCGCCACTCACGGATCCCGGCTGTCTGGATCATGGCCTGTCCGCCTGAGCCGTTTACCCGGCCGGTGCGAACCGTCCCACGGGGTTTGCAGCCCGCCGAGACCGGTAGCCCTTCCAGGCTGTCCGGGAAGCTGTGCGTCGCGCCCGGTCTCACGGGCTGTCAGCTCACCACGACAGCTAACCGCGAGAGAACGGAGTTGACGGGGAGAAATGCCGGAAAAGGGCCGAACGGCTCAGGGGCCCAGACGAGTCGACGACGGTGGTCCGCGCCAGGTTCACCACCCTCGGTGGCGCCCTGCCGACCGTGCCGGCGGCGGCTTCCACCAAGGTGGCCCCGCCGGTGAATTCCAACTCCGCACCCATCCGATGAGCACCTGCCATCACCCAGGAGATCCGGGAACTCCTGGCCGGGATGATTGAGACCGTCCTGCGAGTGCCGTAGGTGCTGGCAACAGAGGGAGACTGGGATCTGCATTCGGGGGTATACGCGGGGGCTATGCTTCGAGGGACGTCTCAGACCCCGACGTGGATAGCGCGGTTGTCGTGCGGTGCCCGCGGGGAGTGAACGGACGGTTCGTCCGCTCGCCCTGGGTGCACCCGTGAAGGCGATGCCGGTCGTGTCCGTTGCCCTGGAATCCAGGGTCGACGGGTCGATCTCTCGCCTGACCTGTTCAGGCGTCCGACCACGGAAGTGCGTGCCATGGCGGGCTGGGAGTCGGGCCCGCCCGGCGCCGCAGCAGGTGGTCACCAAGAACCGAGGGGTTATGCCTGCTCCGCAAGGCCTGAACCTTTACCGGCACGACCGAGGAACACGCACTACGATCACCCTGGCGGGTGAGATCGACCTGGACACGGCACCGCTGGTGCGCGTGATGATCGAAGACTGTCTGCGAGGCGGAATCCGCACCATCGATATCGACCTGACCGCACTCGGCTTCTGCGACGTCAGCGGCCTCAACGTCTTCCTGTCCGCCGCCGAGCGTGCCACCGAGGCTGGGGCCGCGCTGTCCCTGCACCACCCACGCCCGAATCTGACCCGGCTCCTGGACCTGACCGGCGCCGGCTTCCTCCTTGCGGCTCTGCCCGTGGCCACCCTGCCCGTGGTGCCCAAACGTACCTGCCGGCCTCGTGACGAGCCCCGGAATCACAGTGGTGCGCGAGCGCCCGCACTCGGTCCTGCAGGGCGCGGCGGTGGGGAGTGATCAGTGACCGCATGGTCGAGGTCCTTCGCCTGCTGCAGGACAGCGACGAGTCCACGGACCTGTTCGACGTCAGCGCGGCCGGCGCCGACGCGCTCGCCGTCGACGGTCTGGCGGTGTCGCTGGTCACCGCAGCCGGCACCAGCGAGCTGGTGTGTTGCTCGGACGAGTCGACACGCCGGTTCGAGGACCTGCAGTTCACCCTCGGCGAGGGACCGGGACCCGACGCCTTACGCACCGGCGCGCTGGTGTGGGTACCGGACCTGGCCAAGGTCCGCGCCCAGGACTGGCCGGCCCTGGCCATGGAGGCACCGGCCCTGAGCGCCCGCGCCGTGTTCTGCTTCCCGATGACGATCGGCGCGATCAAGGTGGGCGTACTGACCGCCGTACGCCGCACGCCGGGCCCGCTCACATCGCAGCAGGGAGACGACGCGCTGATCCTCGCCGCGGCGCTCACCGCCCGCTGCCTGGGCAGCGGCGAACCACGCCTGGACCCCCCCGACCCGGCAGGCTCCCCGCACTCCCTGCTGCACGCGGTGGTCCACCAGGCGACCGGGATGCTCAGCGTCCAGCTCGCGCTGCCCCTGCCCCAAGCCCTCCTACGACTGCGCGCGCATGCTTACAGCAGCGGACGTTCCATCACCGACATCTCCCAGGACGTGGTGGATCGGCGGCTTCGCCTGGACCACAACGGCAACGGCGACGGCACGCCTCCGACCGTCGTAGAAAAGGACTGACCGACATGACGCGAGAACAACGCGTGACCGAGATCTTCGTGGAGGTCGCCGACTCCCTGATCGACGACTTCGACCTCATCGACTTCCTCCAACAGCTCTCCGTCCGCTGCATGGAGCTCATCGACGTCGCGGCCGTCGGCATCCTGCTGGCCGACCAGCACGACGTCCTGCAGACCATGGCCGCCTCCGACGAGCACACCCGGCTGCTGGAACTCTTCGCCACCCAGCACGACCAGGGCCCCTGCGTGGAGTGCTACAAGAGTGGGCAGGCACGAACCAACATCAACCTGACCGACCCGAAGGTCTCCGCGCGCTGGCCGCAGTTCGCACCCCGCGCCGCCGAGACCGGGTTCGTGGCCGCCAACGCGCTCCCGTTGCGGCTGCGCGGCCGGGTCATCGGCACGCTCGCCCTCTTCCAGAACGACCCCGACCCCCTCAGCCCCGAGGACATCACCCTGGCCCAGGCCCTGGCGGACATCGCGACCATCGCCCTGCTGCAGCAGCGCACCGCCGCCCAGAGCGAGGTCGAGCGCTCCCAACTCCAGCACGCCCTGACCAGCCGCATCGTCCTGGAACAAGCCAAGGGAATCCTCGCGGAACGCTGGCACGTCACCGTCGACCAGGCGTTCGCCGCCTTCCGCGCCTATGCCCGCGCCCACCACCACCAACTCGCCCAACTGGCCCGCGAGATCGCCGACGGCGCCTTCGACACCACCCAGATCCCGCAACCCGAGCCTCCCCTGTCCCAGAACTGACCCGTCGCCCTGCGGGGCCGGGCAGCCACCAGCCCCGGCACTCAGAGTTCGATGGCACGCGCTCAAGGTCCAGTGACACGGGACACCCCGGGCCCCGTGCCGTGCGGGCCGAGTCTCAGCGAGACAGGTGATGTCACACCGGATCAACCCTGACACCTCTTGGGGTCAAGGGACGCGGCTAGGAGGAACCGTGAGCAAATGGCGAGGCAACCCGTGGGTCATCCTGACGATCCTGTCCAACCTGTGCGGCTGAGCTGCGCTTCAGCACCGTGCTGGTTCGGTGCTGACGTCAGAAGCGTCTCTGATCAGCTATGCGATCCTGAGTCGGATTGAGTTTCCGGGATCGTTTCCCACCGTGGTGGGGAAGCATGGGCGTGGAGGTGGAATCCCGCGCCCAGTGCTGCTCCTCGTGGCCGGTGGCCGGTGGTGGGTGTGCTGATCGTGTTCACGTCCTGGTGCCGGTGGGCTGCGCGGGGCAGCCGGGTCCGGCCCGTTGGTGCGTGTCCCTCCGGACGCTGGCCAGCGGGTCCGCACGGGCGGGCTGCTGGGGAGGGTGCCCTGCGTCGCCTGGGCGCGGGGCGTGTGGAGCGAGGCCGGGTGGGCCCGGTCTTCGACCGGTCCTGCCGGCTGGTCTTCGCAGTCGTGGTGACGACTGCCTTCGAGTCCAGCTTGTCGACGACCGAGCGGATCACCATGAGGCCGCTGGTGCGGTCGATGACGGTCTTGGCCTGATGGGCCAGGCCTCGGGCTGCGATACGGCGCCACGCGCCGTGGTCGCGGTCGCCCTGCCAGCCACAGGACTGGTTGGGGCAGATGGCCCATTTCCAGCCCGCGATGGTGGGCCGGTCGGGGGCTTTGCGGTGCCGCAGCGGGGTCAAGCAATGCGGGCACAGTTTGGAAGTGTTCCGTGCCGGAACGGTCACCACGGCGATGCCGATCTCGGCTGCGAGGTGCCGTATGCGGTCGGCGATCTGTCCGCGCACCTGCTGGGACAGGCGCGTGTTCACGGTGCGGCCCATGCCCTTGGCTTCCATCGACCGCAGGTCTTCGAGATAGATCACCGTGGCCCCGGCCGCGATGGCCTGGTCTACGGCCCACCTGGCGGCAGCCCACGCAAGCGCGTCGTTGAGGTTCGACCTACGGTTGGACACGTTGCGGATCTCGTCTTGGAGCACGTCCAGTTTGGGAGCGAGCGCATGGTGTTCGCTGTGGCCGATGAGCCGCATGTGCTGGTCGGCCTTGGCGTGCAGCCGCTCCGACAGTCGGCGAAGGCGGTGCTGCTTGGCAAGGACACCGGCGGCCTGGAACTGGGCGCCGTGTCCGAGGGCGGTGATCCGCCCATCGCCGTTCAGCTGCACAGCGCCCGCGCTGAGGAGAGTGCTCAGGCCCCAGTCCACGCCGAGCGCCACCGTGTGACCGGCTCGCTGGGCCTTGGGGACGGCGTGGGTGTACGCCACGTCAGCGCGCACTGTGTCTCCCGCGAGGCGGAGGGTGGGAAGGTGGAGCACCGCGTTGGCGGGCACGGTCGGCGGCAGGGTGATCGGGCAGGCCACCCACGTCCAATCCCGGTATGCCCGCGGGTCGGGGCGGGTGGGCAGCTGCAAGCGCAGCAGCACCCGTGTGGGGTCGGTTTCGGAGCGTTCGATCGTGGCCTGCTGCCCATCGCACGCGGCCAGGAGCAGCATGCGCGCCGCCTTCGGGTGGCCTTCGAGTTCGAACACGTCCACGGGCAGACGGCTGTTGGCCTTGAGGTGCGTGGCGGCCTGCCGGGTGCGGGCCTTGATGATGCTGGACGGCAGATACTCCCCACCAGGGACCGCTTCGCGTACGGCGTCCCACTCGCTGGGGGTGCGCTTGCCCGGATCGACCGGCCACGCCGCCAGGACCCCGGCAGTCAGCTCAGCGCGCCACTTCGCCGAGCGCAGAGCGCGCCCGGCCTGCTCTTGGGCCATGCGCACGATCCGGTCGTTGACCTTCACGCCGTCGGGGGCGGTGACGGCCCACCCCAGGCGCCGCAGCGCCATCCACACGTTCGACGGCAATTTCCGACCGCCTGCGTCCTCGCCGGCGGCCAGAACATCAACATCGCCCGTATTCCAGTGATCGGCCAGCAGGGCGGCGGCCATACCGGACACAAGATCCGCGCACCAGCCGGCGCGTTCGGTCAGAACGGAGGGCGACAGGCGTTCGCCGGTCTTCTCATCCACGCCTGTGCGCACCAGGGTGCGGGCGCACGCGGTACGGGAGGTCTCGCCCTCGGCGATCGGCAGTTTTCGACTCACGGGCCACCATCCGTGGTGCAGTGGCCGGACTCGGCCAGCAGACGACGCCGGTTCTCCGCCGACCGCATCCCGTACAGACGGCCGGCGAACGTGGTGACCAGCGAAACGAAGTCCTCGAGGAGTTCATCCCGGCCGCCGAGCTTCTTCGGGTGCAGCACCTCAAGGCTCGCGCCGTGCACGGACAGCAGGTGTTTGAGCCAGCCGACACCGAACCGTGCGAGCCGGTCCTCGTGCGTCACGCGAACCACGGTCACCGAACCGTCCGCGACAGCTCGCAGCAGCCGGTCAAGGCCGGGCCGGTCCTCCCGCAGCCCAGAGGCCCGGTCGCGGAAGACCTTGACCACCTCACCGGTGGAGGTGCCCCGCAACTCCTTCTCCTGCGCTTCCAGCGAGGATTCCTGCCCGGAGGAGCCGGATACGCGCACGTACAGGCCCTCCAGACGGACACGCCCGCCACCGGTGGAGACCTTCATCGCCTCCACATCGATCGAGGAGAACCGGCGCTCACGGCCGACCCAAGTCACCGGAATCTTCCCCGAGTCAGCCCAAAGACGAAGCGTCACGGGGTGAACACCGAGACGCTTCGCGGCCTTTGAGAGTCGGAGAAGTTCCACACGATCACTCTATGATCACTGAGGATCTTTAATCAAATCCGTGAGCCTTTTCGGCCCGACAACACTGGTTCAGAACTCCCGGACAATTACCTCAGCGGTAACTGAGCAGCCGCCGCCTGTGGCCCATCTGTGCAGGTCAAAGGCGGCGGGTCAGACCCTCACCGGCCAGGGGAGCCAAACAGGGAGCCACGGACAGCCAGTCACATGCCTTCCTCTCGCTTGAAGATGTCATCCATCGCTTCCGCGCCAGCCGTGATCACCGGGCGCAGCTGCTTGCGGTAGACGCGCTCGGTGGTGCTGCTACCGCTGTGACCGACGACCCGTGCGATGACCTCAATCGGGATGCCGTGATCCGACAGGAGGGACACGAAGCTTGTCCGTAGCTCCCGCGTGGTCCACTCCTTCGGGTTCTCGAATCTGGCTTCTTTCAGCAGCGACCTAAAGTTGCGGAGGACGTTCACCGAACTACGTTGCTCACCATCTTCGTTCGGGAACACGAGGCCGTTGTCGTCCTCTGGTGCCAGTCGCTCTTTGTGGGCCCCCATCACCGATGCCGCCTGATAGGGCATGACGAGGGAACGACGACTCTTCCCCGTCTTGGTGTCGCCATGCCGGCGAACAGACCGCCACACATCTACGTGCGGCCTGGATTCCTCCGACGGGACGGTGTGCACGTGCTTCCAGGTGAGGGCACGACCTTCCTCCGTCCGGACACCAACGAGGAGAGCCAGCACGACGTAGGCGTGAATCCAGGTACCTTGCTTGGCCTGGAGAACGGCTTCCGCCTGTTCCAGACTTAGAGCGACCGAGGATAGGTGTCCGAAGTCGGTTTGCGGGCAGGGGTGTTGATAGGCGCGGGCACGAACCTGGCGACTATGGAGTTCTTCACGCTTCGTAGTCACCGGAGGGTCCGTGCCCGCTGTCCCATCATGCCTGCTGGAACCGGTCTGGGAGCAGTTCTCCGTACTGCTTCCTGAGCGTGCCGAGGTTCATCCGGATCATCCGCTCGGGTGCCACCGGCGGCGGATCCCGGACCGGCTGGTGTTCGAGCGCGTGGTCGAGAAGCTCGTCTACGGTGCGGGATACGAGAGGATCGCCCAGGTCGGGTGCTCGGACTGGACGATCCGCGACCGGGTCAAGGAGTGGAGCGGGCTGGGTCTGGCCCAGGTCCTGCATCGGCTGGTGCTGGCCGCCTACGAGAAGATGATCGGGCTCGACCTGGACGATCTGTCCGCCGATGGGTGCATCACCAAGGCGCCGTGCGACGGTGAGGCGGCCGGGCCCTCGCCGGTCGACCGTCGCAAGCAGGGGCTGAAGCGTTCGGTCGCCACCGACGGCGAGGGGGTGCCGGTCGGCCTGGCGGCTGCCGGCGCGAACCGGCATGATTCCAAACTGCTCGAGCCCACCTTGGAATCGGTGAACGACCAGGTCGGGCCTGTTCTGCCGGAGAATCCCACCATCCACCTGGACTCCGCGTACAACGGCAAGCCGTGCGCGCAGGTACTGGAGAAGCACGGACTTGTCGGCGAGATCGCTGTCAAGGGCGTGAAGGCTCCCATCCAGGTCGGGCGTCGCTGGGTGGTCGAACGCACGCATTCCTGGATGAACGGGTACGGCGAGCTCCGGCGCTGCTTCCAGCGCACGACCCAGACCGTCGAGTTCTACCTCTACCTCGCCGCCGCGTTCGTCACCGTGCG
>NZ_RJVR01000166.1 GCF_003999195.1 Streptomyces soli | reverse complement strand
GTGACGCGGTCGCCGACGCGCGGGCCGTGCTGGCGGCGGGCGGCGCGCCGGAGGCGCTGGCGGAGCCGGCGGTGGCCGTGCTGGGCGAGCGGGCTGGGGAGCTGCTGCGCGACGACCCATGGCAGGTGCTCGCGGTTCCCGGGGTTCGGGTGGAGCAGGCGGACGGGTTCGCCAAGACGCTGCTCGGCGGCGAGGGCGGTCCGGATGACGAGCGGCGGGTGCGCGCCCTGGTCGGCTGGCTGCTGGAGCGTGCGGCCGAGCAGGGCCACACCGCGCTCGAATCGTCCGTCCTGCGAACCGCGTTGGACAAGCAGGCGGTGACCGACCCGGAGGAGGCGCTGCGGGCGGCCGTCGCCGACGGCGGTGTACTGGTCTTCCATGACGCCGAGGAGACCCCGGGCAGCGCGAAACGCGACGAGGACGAGGAACCGTCCGTTCGGCTGCTGTTCGGCCTCGACCGGTACGCGCTGGCGGAGGAGAGCCTGGCGGACGGGCTGGGGCGGCTGCTCAACACTTTCGAGGCGGTCGACGCGGAGGAGGGCTGGGAGGCGGCCGCCGCGGCCGCGCCGTCGCCGTCCGCCGCCGCGCTGATCCGGGCGGTGGCCGGGAGCGGCCTGGTGGCTCACACCGGGGGCGAGGCAGCCCGCACCGAGCCCGCCGTGCTGGTCGCGGCGGCCCGCTCGCTGGGACTGCGGGCTTACGCGGCCACGCACGCCCCCCGCGCGGACGATCCGGAGTCGCTGACCGTCGCCGGGCTGCTGTCGGGCGCCCAGGGCCCGGGACGGGACGAAGACGGCGCGCTGGCGCTGGACCTGCTGGCGGTGCTGGACGCGCCGCAGCTGGACGTCGAGGCGGCGGCGACGCTGGTGGAGGCCGTACCGGACGGGGCCCGGCTGGTGCTCAGCGGGGATCCGGGCGTGCTGTGGTCGGCAGGTCCCGGCCGGGCGTTCGCGGATCTGGTGGCCGCGAAGACCTGCCCGCAGGTGGCGTCCCGGACGCCGGATCCGGGGCCGATCGGCGAGCTGGTGTCGGGCATCGGCATCGGCGAGCTGGACCAGGTCGACGCACCGGACAAAGAGGTCGTGATCGTGCCGGTGCGCGACGCCGGTGAGGCGGTGCACCGCACCGTGCAGCTGGTCGCGGACTCCGTGCCGCGCGCGATCGGCGTACCGGCCGAGCAGACCCAGGTGGTCACGCCGGGCCATGGCGGCGCGGCCGGCACCCGGGTGCTCAACGCGGCCCTGAAGGATCGGCTCAATCCCGGTCCCGGCCGGTTCGCCGGCTTCGATCCGGGCGACCGGGTGCTCCACCGCGCCGCCCTCGGCACGGTGGTGACCGCCGACGCGGACGGGCTCCACCTCGACTGCGGCGGTGCGCGCGTGGTCGTACCGCGCGAGGTGGTCGCCTCGGGCGCCGTGCGCCATGCCTGGGCGGTGACGGCCCACCAGGCGGCCGGGCGGCGCTGGCCGGCGGTGGTCGTGGTGCTGCCCGGGGACGCGGTGGGGGCGCTGACCCGGGCGTGGGTCTACACGGCCTTCAGCCGGGCCGAGCGGCATCTGTCGGTCGTCCAGGGCGCGGACCAGGCCCTGGGCCGCGCGGTGGCCGAGATCCCGGCCAAGGAGCGGACGACCCGCCTGCGCGCGGTGCTGCGCGAGCAGGCGGGCTCCGCGTAACGGCTCAGTGGTCGGGGTCCAGCGCTTCCAGCTCGTCGTCGAAGACCGCGCTGACGTCGAAGCGGCAGATGACGAGCTGGGGATCCGCCTGGTCGAAGGGGGTTCCCAGCCACGCCCCCGGCTCGGTGGGCTCCTCGGCCGCTGCCACCCAGAGCGTGGAGTCGCCCTCCTCCAGGCCGAACTCCTTGTGCCGCTGGGCGATCTCATCGGGTTCGTACTCCCCGAAGAGCACCCCGACGGCCGTGTTTACGCTGTCGCCCGCCGTGTCGTCGTCGGCGCCCGCGATCCGCTCGGCCTGGGCGAACAGCCGCTGCGGCTCGGCCACGGTGTAGTCGCGGCGGATCAGCACGCTGATCGCCACCGGGTCCTCCGGCCCGGCGTACTCGGGCAGGGTGTCACCGGAGGGCACCTCGAAGGGTGTGACCTCGTCATACGCGTCGTAGAGCAGCTCGTCGTAGGCTTCGGCCGCCGTGGCGAGGGCGTCGAACGCGGCGTAGATCGCGGGGTCGTCCTCCCCGCTGCGGTTCTCGATTGCTTCGAGGTGACGGTCCAGCGCGGTCTTCACCGCCTCGGCGGCGGCACGTACCTCGTCAACGGTGGGCTGCGCGGCATCAGACATGTCGCAGACGCTATCCGTACCAGGGTGTTCCCCGCACAATAGATGCGATGGCTGAATACGAATTCAGAGAGATGTACGTGCCTCGGGGCGTGACCCGCAAGGAGGCACAACGGCTGCTGACCGACGAAGCGGAGTACCGCCACTGGGAGTTGGACCGGGTCCGCCTGTACCCCGACGGGAGCCGCAAGGTGCGGCTGCGCCGCCGGATCATCCGCCAGGTCCGTGCGACGTGGTGAGCGCAGGGTGAGCGCGGTTGACCGTCCGGTGACCGACCGGCCGGTCGGCCGCCTGGCTGACTGCCTGCTGACATGGATCGGGGCCCCGTGAACCTCACGGGGCCCCGATCCACGCAGCTCCTAAAGCGCTGATGCCCGTTGTGGCGGGATCAGGCCCGGGTCTTGCGGGAGCGGCGGAAGAGCACCGCACCGCCGAGGAGCAGGCCGGCGCTGGTGACCAGCGTCAGACCGAAGTCTTCCGCGCCGGTCACGGCCAGCTGCTGGCCCTGCGGCATCACCGCCCTGGGCGCGACCGGCTTGACCCGGGGCACGGGCCTGCCCGGGATGTGCGGCCTGCCCGGGAAGTGCGCCCTGACCGGGGGCGGCGGGAACTCCGGGTGGTGCGGGAACTCCGGGTGGTGCGGGAACTCCGGGTGGTGCGGGAACTTCGGGCCGTGCCCGGGGTGCTCGACGTGGTGGCCGTGGACTGAGGCGTTGACGCACTTATTACCCTTGGCGGGGTTCGCCGCGGCGAGGCCGTTCACCGAGTTGCCGCAGACGTTGACCGGCACGTCGACGGGCACCTGGATGACGTTGCCCGAGGCGACGCCCGGCGATCCGGCGGCAATGGCCTCGGCGGAGGCACCGCCGCGGCCGTGGTGCTCGTCCGAGCCGTCGTGACCCGATCCGAACCCATGGGAGCCGTGGTCCGAGCCGTGGCTCCACCCTTGCTCGGAGCCGTGGCCGCCTTCGTGGCCGCCGCCTGCGTTGACGCAGACGTTGCCGGCCGTCGGGTTGAGGACTCCGGCGAGGTTGACCGTGTTGCCGCACGCGTTCACCGGGACGTGGATGGGCACCTGGATGGCGTTCCCGGACAGCACACCCGGCGATCCGGCGGCCACGCCCTGCGCGTTCGAGTCGGCGTAGGCCAGCCCACCGGTCACGGCCAGCACGCCACCCGTGGCGACGACGGTGAGCAGGCCCTTTTTGGCGACCTGTCGCATGATTCTCCCTGACTTGGAAGGAATGAGGAGCAGATGGGTCCTGGACCGCTGTCCGATTCCCACCAGTAGCCGTATCAGCCCCGAAAACGCCAAGCGGCGCTCCGGGGCCGACCGGGGTCAGACCGTCAACAGGTCCGACGCAACGTCAGTTGTTGAAGCACGTGTTGCCGATCGCCGGGTTCAGCAGCCCGATGATGTTGATGGTGTTGCCACACAGGTTCACCGGGATGTGCACCGGAACCTGAATGACGTTGCCCGACAGAACACCCGGCGAACCGATAGCGGCAGCCTGGGCGTTGGAGTCGGCGACGGCCACACCCGCGCCGGCGGCCACAAGACCACCGGTGACAGCGGCAGCGGCGACGACCTTCTTAATCATTTGTCCTCCTTGTTGGCAAAACGGCCCCAAACTGCGGACCGCATATGACCCAACGACACCGGAGGAGGTGGGCTACTGGTGGCCGGATTCATTCACCCTTTTCGGCTAAAACAGGCAGGGAGGCGCAACTACAGGTCAAATGTCGACGAATCGCTTCCGCAGCGGCGGATCAGCAGTCGTCGAGGAAGCGGTCGAGCACCCGGACGCCGAACTTCAGCCCGTCCACCGGCACCCGCTCGTCCACCCCGTGGAACATCCCGGCGAAGTCCAGCTCCGGCGGCAGCTTCAGCGGCGCGAAGCCGAAGCAGCGGATCCCCAGGTCGTCGAAGGACTTCGCGTCGGTGCCGCCGGACAGCATGTACGGCACGGCGTGCGCGATCGGGTCCTCGGCCTTGAGCGCCGCCTGCATCGCGTCCACCAGCGAACCGTCGAAGCCGGTCTCCAGCGCGATGTCCGAGTGCACGTCCTCGCGCTTCACCCGCGGGCCCAGGATCCGGTCGAGGTCGGCCAGGAACTCCTCCTCGTAACCCGGCAGGAAGCGCCCGTCGACATGCGCCGTCGCCTGCCCCGGGATCACGTTGACCTTGTACCCGGCGCCGAGCATCGTCGGGGCCGCCGTATTGCGCAGCGTCGCGCCGATGATCTTGGCGATGCCGCCCAGCTTGGCCAGCGTCGCTTCCATGTCCTCCGGGTCGAGCTCGGTGCCCAGCGCGTCGGCCAGCTCGTCCAGGAACGACCGCACCGTCTTGGTGACCCGTACCGGGAACTTGTGCCGCCCCAGCCGACCGACCGCCTCGCAGAGCTCGGTGATCGCGTTGTCGTTGTTGGTCATCGACCCGTGGCCCGCCGTGCCCTCCACGGTCAGCCGCATCCAGTGCATGCCCTTCTGGGCCGTCTCGATCAGATACAGCCGCAGATTCTCGTTCACGGTGAAGGAGAAGCCGCCGACCTCGCCGATCGCCTCCGTCACGCCCTCGAACAGCTCCGGGTGCTTGTCCACCAGGTGCCGCGCCCCGTAGACGCCGCCCGCCTCCTCGTCCGCGAGGAAGGCCAGCACGATGTCCCGCGGCGGCTTCCGCCCGCTGCGCAGCCGGTCGCGTACGACCGCAAGCGTCATCGCGTCCATGTCCTTCATGTCGACCGCGCCCCGGCCCCACACGCACCCGTCCGCCACCTCGCCGGAGAAGGGGTGGTGCGTCCAGTCCTCGGCGTTCGCCGGTACGACATCGGTGTGCCCGTGGATCAGCAGCGCCGGCCTCGACGGGTCCTCCCCCGCGATCCGCGCCACCGTCGAGGCCCGCCCCTTGTGCGACTCGAAGATCCGCGGCTCGAGGCCGACCTCGGCGAGCTTCTCGGCCACATACTCGGCGGCGCCGCGCTCGCCTGGCCCCGAGTGATCGCCGTAGTTACTGGTATCGATCCTGATCAGGTCCCGGCACAGGTCGACCACTTCGTCCTCGCCTGCGATCGTACGGGCGGCCGAGTTCGACTCGCTCACGCTGTCTCCTCCTCGTTCGGGTTCCAGTGCCATCCTCCCGCGCCTGTCCACCCCACCGCCCACCGCCCTTCCGCCCCGCGCCGGTGGGCGCGTACGGGGTGATCGGGCACCCCCGAATGTTTGCTATCGTTTCCCACGTCGCCGCGCCGAGAGGCAAGCAACAAAACATCTGGTCCGGGTGGCGGAATGGCAGACGCGCTAGCTTGAGGTGCTAGTGCCCTTTATCGGGCGTGGGGGTTCAAGTCCCCCCTCGGACACTTCCTATAACCCCAACCTGTGCGGGTCGAGGCAAACCTCGGCCCGCATCAGCTGTTTTCCGGGGTCGTACGTGAGCCTGAGCGGGTCGGCGCGGAGACACTGCTGCGGTCCGCCTGCATCGCCCGCCACGGCGATCCCCCAAGCTCGTCCTCAGGGCCGTCCATGTGCTGGTGACCCGGCGCGCGTTCTTCTCCCGCGGCGGCTGCGTGGCCTGCGTCAAGGGCAACCCCATGCGGGACGAGGCCCCAAGGATGACGTACGGCTCGTCGAGCACGCCCTGCCGCTCTTCCGCGACTGCCGGTGGAGCGACGGGACCCATGTGGAGCTCGTCCCGCTCTGGATCAACATCGTCATCTTCGCCGCGATCGCCGACAGGCTCGCCGGCTCGCGCTGCTCGTCCGCGGGACCACTCGCACACGCTTCGGGCCCAGGCGGCCGCGACAGCCAAAGGACCGGACCGTATGACGTTGATATCCCGACGCGCCGTCTCACCTCGGCTCTCAGCCTGGCCGGCGGGGACCTCCCCACTGACGTCCTCTGCGGCGTGCGCCCATGCCGTGGCCCCGTCTTGCAGGTTTCCGAGCCGACCGTGATCCGGAGCCAGTCGAACGTGACGACCATCACGTGAGATTCGCATCATATGACCGCATTGAAACATTAGGCATAGTTCACGTAGTTCCATCTACGAACCGACGTCTATGAGTCGCCTTTACGTAAGGACAGGAAACATGGGTGTGCACATCAAGGGGCCGCCCATCGCGAGCCGAGGCACCACCGTTCGGTCGCTCAGGCGGGTGAGAGCCCCCAGGTGGCTCTGTCGGCAGATGCAGGCGGAGGGCCAGACGCTCGAGGTGGCGCACCTGACTCCGCTGTTGGCGATCGCGGTGATCGCGGTGGTGGACATCCTTACGCCCCATCTGCAGTTCAACCGGCTGCTCGGGGCGGCGCCGGCGCTGGCCGCCGCCATGTTCCCCGTGGCCGGCACGCTGGGCATCGGGCTGCTGGCCCTGACGGCCGGTGTCGCCCTCTCCGCCTACCATCACGACCTGGGCCAGACACCGGCCAATTTCACCCTGCTCGCGATCACGGCCATCACCCTGGCCGCCACCTACGCCAGCCGGGTACGGCAGCACCGGGAGCACACCCTCGCCG
>NZ_RJVR01000081.1 GCF_003999195.1 Streptomyces soli | reverse complement strand
GCCATACGCCCGAGCTTCGATATCGCGGAGAACTGCATTCGAGGTCGCCTCTTCCGACGGAGGAAGCCCGAGGAAATCCGCCGGGCAAGCGAGAGTGTTATAGATCCGGAAATATTTGGTCAATGGCGACTTCTACTACCTAATTTCGTATTCATCATGATGAGTCACTTCACCAGAGCCGCAGTAACAGGTCGCAGAACGTCTGATTTACTACTATCGAGCATCGTAGTGACGCACACC
Source organism: Streptomyces soli (assembly GCF_003999195.1). Lineage (GTDB taxonomy): Bacteria > Actinomycetota > Actinomycetes > Streptomycetales > Streptomycetaceae > Actinacidiphila > Actinacidiphila soli. Next base: position 20,209 of record NZ_RJVR01000081.1, on the reverse strand, counting down.
ATATGGCGAAGGTCACGGCAGCGGGAAGATTTGAGTGATTCGCGAATTGCCACCAGTGCCGAAAGAACAAATCAGACAAATAATGCTAATTAGAGTCATTTAATCGATCTGTCTCTGGATCCCGATAGCTCCTGCCTCCGCCCATGCGACCGATACGGCGATGCCGCGAGCCGTCTTCCTTGCTCAGTCTCAGTCGCCCGCACGCTGTTCATGGGCTCGGCCGCCACGCTGAAGGCCGCGACGAAGGGCCTGGACGAGCCGCACGTCCGCCTCGGGATGGCCATGCCCGGCGACAGCATGGGCAACTTCCGCACCGCCCTGAACGGGGTCCCGCCGGTAATGCTGCTGGATTGAACGCTAAGGAATGATCATGATTCGAGGGGTCTCGGTTCGATCACTGCCGGGGTGGGTGTGATGCCTGTTGCCTAGCGTCACGATGTGTGACTGTTGAGTATCTTTCAGAAGATCAGATAGCCCGGTACGGACGCTTCGCCGGGGAGCCGTCAGCGCAGGAGCTGGAGGAGTTCTTCCGGCTGGACACGGTGGCGCTGGAGCAGGCGGTGGCCAAGCGGCGGCCGCACAACCGGCTGGGCTTCGCGGTTCAGTGGGGCACCGTACGGATGCTGGGCACCTTCTTGTCGGCGCTGGCCGAAGTACCGCCAGGGGTAGCCGAGTTCGTCGCGGAGCAGTTGGGGATCGACGGTCCGTCGTGTCTGAAGCAGTACCCGGAGCGGCTGCCGACCCAGCACGAGCACGCCCGGGAGATCCGGAAGCTGCTGAAGATCCGGGATTTCGACGACGGTGATCTGGCCCTGCGGGAGTACATCGCCGGGCGGGTGTGGGTGTCGAACGAGGGGCCGCGGGCGCTGTTCGACCGGGCGGTGACGTGGCTGCTGCGTAACCGGGTGCTGATGCCGGGGCTCACGCAGGTGGCCCGGCTGGTCGGTGAGGTCCGTACCGGTGAGCAGGCGCTGATCTACTCGGTGGTGGACGCGCCGGTGGGTTCGGGGTTCCGCCGGGGGCTGCTGGAGCTCCTCGATGTCCCGGAGGGGGCTGCGCGGTCTGTGCTGGAGGGGTGGCGCAAGGGGCCGCGGGATGTGTCGGGGCGGGGGCAGAAGGCCGCGTTGGAGCGGGCGCGGGACATCCATGGGGTGAGGTCGGGTGAACTGGATTTGTGGCGGGTGCCGCCGGTGAAGCTGGCGGAGTTGGCCCGGTACGGGATGAGCGCGCATGCGCCGACGCTGCGCAGGCTGGCGGAGCCGCGGCGTACGGCGACGGCGCTGGCCACGATGCGGCACTTGGAGGGGTCCTCGGTCGATGACGCGCTGACGTTGTTCGACACGTTGATGGCCACGAAGCTGCTGGCCCGTGCGGAGCGCGAGGAGGACAAGGCCAAGTTGAAGGGGCTGCCGCGCCTGCGGAAGGCGGCGGCGAAGGTGAGGGACGCGGTCTCCGTGTTCCTCGATGTCCCCATCGAGAGTGACGGTGGTGAGGGCGGCGGGGAGCCGGTGCCGCTGAGTGTGGCCCAGGCGTGGGAGCGGGTCGAGCAGCTCGTCACCCGCGAGGAGTTGGCCAAGGCGATCGTGGACCTCGGCGAGCTGCTGCCCGAGGGCGCGGACGAAGACGCGGATACGGCCTGGCGCAAGCAGCTGCTGGAGCGGTATGCGACGGTGCGGCCGTTCACCTCGCTGCTGGCCGAGGTGATCCCGTGGGGTGCGACGCAGGCCGGCACACCGCTCGTGGAGGCGCTGCGGGAGCTGCCGAAGGTGCAGGCGCGGCGCAAGCCGGGCCCCGAGCACATCGACGCGTCGTTACTGGACGGCACATGGCGGCGCCTGGTGCTGGGCAACCCGTTGCTGGCGGTGAACGGGTACATCGATAAGCACGCGTGGACGTTCTGTGTGCTGGAGGGGCTGCACACGGCGCTCAAGCGCCGGGATGTGTTCGCCCGGGGCGCGGACAACTGGGGTGATCCGCGGGCGAGGCTGCTGTCTGGGCCCAACTGGCAGGTCAACAAGGCGAGGGTGCTGACCGCGCTGGAGCTGTCGGGCAGTGCGGACGAGCACCTGGGCGAGCTGGAGGTGCTGCTGGACGAGATGTACGCGCATGTCGCCGAGGGCCTGCCTGACAATGCGGCGGTGGACGTCGTGGACGGGAAGATCCGCCTGGATCGTCTGGAGGCGGAGCCCGAGCCTGCCGGGTTCAAGCCGGTGCACGACGCGGTGCAGGCGATGCTGCCGAGGATCGACTATCCGGAGCTGCTGCTGGAGGTCCACGCCCGGACCGGCATGTTCGACCCCTTCGAGCACATCGGAGGGAAGGTCGCCCGCCCCGCCGATCTGGACCTCACGCTCACCGCGCTCCTGGTCAGCAAGTCCACGAACATCGGGTTCGAGCCGGTCATCAAGCCCGGCGAGAAGGCGCTGACCCGCTCGCGGCTGGCCGCTGCGGAGTGGGGTTACTGGAACCTGCCCGGGATGAGTGCAGCCTCCGGGCTGCTGGTCGCCCGGCAGGGCGACATCGACCTCGCCTCTGACTGGGGTGGCGGGCACGTTGCCTCTGCCGACGGGATGCGCTTCACTGTCCCGCTCAGATCTATATATACCCGTCCGAATCGGAAGTATTTTTCGACAGGTCGCGGGGCGACCTGGCTCAACGTCGTCTCGGACCGGGTGATGGGCCTGGGCGGCATCGTGATGCCCGGCACGCTGCGGGATTCGCTCGGCATCCTGGACGCGATGTTCAACCTCGACGGCCCGGTCCGCCCGGAGATCGTGATCACCGATACCGGTTCGTACAGCGACCTGGTCTTCGGGCTCTTCGCGATCTGTGGCTACCAGTTCTCCCCCAGGATCGCCGACATCTCCGACGCCCGGCTGTGGCGCCTGGACATGGCCAGGGACTACGGGCCGCTCCAGCCAGTCTCCCGCCAGCGTGTGCAGGTCGAGCGGATCCGGCAGAACTGGGAGGACATGCTCCGCGTCGCCGGGTCGCTCACGACCGGCAAGGTGCGGGCGTACGACCTGCTGCGGATGATGACCAGCGGCGACCGCATGACGGGCCTGGGCGACGCGTTCGCGCACTACGGCCGGATCTTCAAGACCCTCCACCTGCTCCAGTTCATCGACTCCGAAGCCTACCGGCGCATGATCGGTGTCCAGCTGAACATCGGCGAGGGCCGCCACGCGCTGGCCCGGAACATCTTCTTCGGACGGCTCGGTGAACTCAGGCACGCCTATCGGGAGGGGATGGAGGATCAGTTGGGGGCACTGGGCATGGCCCTGAACGCAGTGGTCTGGTGGAACACCCTCTACATGGACGCCGCCGTCAAGGAGTTGGAGGCCGGCGGGCTGACCATCTCATCCGAGATCCGCTCCCGGCTCTCTCCACTGGTCCATGAACACATCAATTTCCATGGCCGGTACCCGATCGTCCGCTCCCACGGCGACGGCTCGCTGCGCCCGCTGCGCGACCCGGCCGCGACCGACGAATAGCCCCGGCGGCAGTCGGCCCGGCGGCGCCCCACGGAGGGAGGGGCGGAGTCCGGGGCCGGGATCGGGAATATCGGGCGGCGGCCTGTGGGTACGTCTGTACAACGAAGGGCCGTCTCCCCCCGCTTCCTACTGGGGGGAGACGGCCCCGCGCCGAACGCTGTCGACATCGTGAGTACCGTCGCGATCGCCGCTGCGGCCTTCGCCTTCTCTCCCTCTCACCTTGTCCGGCGTGCTGGCCACCGCGGCAACGGACATGTGGGGCATGGCCAGGGGGTGCGTCCACACCCGGGACTAGAGCTGTTCCTGGCCTCTCGCAGCGCCCGGGACCGGTCCATTGCCGAAAACCTAGGGCTCGCCGACCGACCGTGGCCCAGCCGGCGAATCGGAAACAGGAGGCTCAGCGGGCCAGCAGGTCCTGGATCGCCTCGGCGATCTCGTCGGGTGCCTCCTCGGCCATGAAGTGCCCCGCTCGGGTCAGCCGGTGGTCCAGGTCCGGCGCCCACGCCTTCCATACCGCGGCAGCGTCATAGCCCAGCTGCGCGCCCCAGTCCTGCTGGACGACCGTCACGGGCATGGCCAGCTGCGACCCGGCGTCCAGGTCCGCTTGGTCGTGCGTGACGTCGATGCCCGCCGAGGCCCGGTAGTCCGCGACGATCGATGTCACCGCCGCGGCGCTCGCCCGCAGGTACTCGGCACGCACATCCTCCGGCATGGCGGTTGGGTCGTTGGCCCAGGCGTCGAGGAACGAGCCGAAGAACGCGTCCGCGCTGTTGGCGATCATCGCCTCCGGCAGGCCTGGCGGCTGCGCCATGAGGAAGAGGTGGTAGCCGACCGCCGCCGAGGCACCGCGCAGGACGTTCCACATGTCGAGCGTCGGCACGATGTCGAGGATGCCCAGGTGCGTGATGGTCTCGGGGTGGTCCAGCCCCGCCCGGAAGGCGACCAGGGCGCCCCGGTCGTGGCCGACGAGGGCGAAGCGCTCGTGGCCGAGGGCCGCCGCCAGGGTCACGACGTCGGCGGCCATGGTGCGCTTGGCGTACACATCGGGGTCGGTGACCGTCGGCTTGTCGCTGGCGCCGTAGCCCCGCAGGTCAGGACAGATCACCGTGTGCTTGTCGGCGAGCCGCTCGGCGACGTGTCGCCACATCAGGTGGGTCTGGGGGAAACCGTGCAACAGCACGACCGGACTGCCGCTGCCGCCGACAGCGGCAGCCAGCTCCACACCGTCCGCACCGGGCAGGCGGATGTGATCGAAGCCGGGAAGGGTGAGCGTCATGAAGGCCATCTTTTCGGGTGGGGGACTGACCGGATCAGCCTGGGCGACGGCGATCAGCAGCCGATCAGTACGGTTGGGCGCAGCCGACCCCAGGCGCAGAGGATGGGGTCATGCGAATCGACGTGCTCGGTGCCGTGCGGGCCTTCCGCGACGACGGCAGTCCGGTTGACCTGGGCGGACCCCGCCATCGCGAGGTACTCGCCCGGCTCGTCGCCGCCGAGGGACGGATGGTCACCACCGACGGCCTTGTCGACGACCTGTGGACCGATCCGCCGGCCCGCGCCGTGGGCGCCTTGCGTACGTTCGTCGCCGCGCTGCGCCGCGCCCTCGAACCCGACCGGCCGCCCCGCGATCCCCCGCGCGTACTCGTCACCGAAGGTCCCGGCTACGCCCTGCGCCTGCCGCGCGAGGACGTGGACGTCCATCGGTTCCAGGACACCCTGGCCCGCGCCCGCCGCAACCCCGACGCGGTGACCGACCTCGGCACGGTACTCGCGGACTGGCGTGGACCCGCCTACGCCGATGTGACCGGCTCCCCATGGGCACAGCGCGAGCGGACCCGACTGGAGGAGCTGAGGTTGGAGGGGGCGGAACTGCGCGCCCGCATCCTCCTCGACTCCGGGGAAGGGGCCGACCTCGTCGCCGAACTGGGTGCCCACGTCGCCGAACATCCGTGGCGCGAGCCGGCCTGGGGGCTCCTTGCCCGCGCGCTCCACCGCGCGGGCCGCCAGGCCGACGCGCTGGCCACCCTCCGCCGCGCCCGCAAGATGCTCGTTGATCAACTCGGGCTCGACCCTGGTGCCGACCTCCAACGCCTGGAGACGGACATCCTCAACGGGTCCGTGCCCCCCGAAGGCGCACGTACCGCGTGGACCGGCCATGGCGTCCGTCTCGGCCCGCGCACCACCGTGGATCTGGCCCGCACCCTCGCACTGGCGGGCGGCGACGCCCTCGTCCACTCGCGGCGCGACCGCCTCGCCGCCGTCCAGGCGGCGGAAAGCACGGGAGACCTCTCCCTGACCGCCCGGATCATCGGCGCCTACGACGTGCCCGCCATCTGGAGCCGGGCCGACGACCCCGAGCAGTCCCGCGCCGTCGTCGCGGCTGCCGAGCGCACGCTCACCGCGCTCGGTCCCGACGGCCCCGCCGACCTGCCCGCCCGCCTCCTGGCCACGATCGCCGTCGAGAGCCGCAGCGCCGATCTGTCCAGGACCGAGCTGCAGCGCGCGCAGCAGGCGGCACTGCAGGCCGAGGCACTGGCACGGGACCTGGCCGATCCCGCCCTGCTGGCCTTCGCCCTCAACGGGGTGTTCCTGCAGTCCTTCACCCGCCCCGGGCTCGCGGCGGTACGGGACCGGATCGGCGCCGAGATCCTCGACCTGGCCACCCGGCACGAGCTGCCGAACTTCGCCGTACTCGGCCGACTCGTCCGCCTGCAATCCGCCTCGGCCCTCGGCGACCTCGACGCCGCAACCTCGCACGCCAAGGCAGCCGAACAGCTCGCCGCTACCACCGAAGCGCCCCTCGTCTCCGTCCTCACCGGGTGGTTTAGGGCCCGGGCCACGGCCGCCCGCAGCGCCGAATCCGGCGGACCGACCGCCGCCACGGCCGCAGCGCACTACCGCGCTGCCGAGGACGCCCTCCAGACGGCCGGAATGCCGGGGCTGCACCGGGGCCTGTTCCCGCTCGCCCTACTGGGGCTGCGCCTGCTGCACGACCGGCCCGCGCCCACCGACCCGCACCTCGACTGGGGCCCGTACCGACCCTGGGCGCGACCCCTCGTGCTGCTCGCCCAGGACCGAGTCGAGGAGGCCCGTGCCACCCTCGCCGCGGTGCCCGAACCACCGCGTGACCACATGCAGGAAGCGCTGTGGTGCCTGACCGCCCGCGCCGCCGTACGCCTCGGCGAGCGCGGAATCGCCGCACGCGCCGAGGCTGCCCTGCGCAATGCCCGTGCCGAACACGCCGGCGCCGCCAGCGGAATGCTGACCCTGGGCCCGGTGGCGCGCTACCTGGCTGAGGCGGAGGCATGCGCCGGAGCGGGGTAAGCGACCGCAATACGCGAGCCCCGAGCCAGTGTGCGCCCGCCCCACGGCCCCCGCGTGATCAGGTCGCCAGGGCGTTCAGAGGGCGTCCATTGCCGCCGCCAGGCGGTCGGTGACGGTCTCGGCGTCGCACGTGGTGTCACTGCCCGTAAGCGTTCGCGAAGGCCGTCGTGGCGATCTGGGCGACAGCCCTGGTGGTCCCTGCTGGCGACCGCATCGTGGGGCCGCCGAGCGGTCCGTCCGCAACTCTTCGCAACAGGTGTGACGCTCGGCGACTCTCATAAATGAACAGTTGAGACAGTTCTGAGAGACCCCCGAATCGTGCCCGGTTTGCCCCGGGAATCGCTCGCAGAAAACCTCTCAAAACTCCGGCGTTCTGAGAAGCACTTCTGAGAGACTTCCCGCATGGAGCTGACGCCCGATCAAGCGGCACATGCGGTAGAGCGCCACAACTGCCCCAAGTGCGAAGTCCCCGCCGGGAGTCCGTGCCGCACCCGGGCCAGCAAGACCGCGGTGAAGTACCACACGGCGCGCTTCATCCTCGTCCCAGCGCTCCGCGAGGAACTGGAGATCCCTGTTCCGGCCGACCGGCAGCCGGGCCGGCCGTGGAAGCAGGGCCCGCCCGCCCCGGAGGTGCCCGCCGCCGCGAGCGTGGCCAAGCCGATCCGGATCGGGTACGCACGGTGCTCAGTTGCCACGCAAGAACTGGCGAGCCAGCTCCAAGCCCTGGAGCGGGCCGACTGCAAGCGCGTTTTCTCGGAGAAGATCAGCACCCGCGTCAAGGTCCGGCCCGAATTGGAGGAGGCGCTCAAACTGGCGCACGACTTCAAGGAGGCGGCGCCCGACCAGACGGTGATCCTCACCGTCCACGAGCTCAAGCGACTCGCCCGCAACGCGGCGGAGCTGATGACGCTGTCCGCCGCGCTCCAGGCCGGCGACATCCAGCTCGAACTCCTCACCGGACCGCTCACCGGCGTCTACGACCCCAACGGCATGGGCTCCATGCTCTTCGCCGTCCTGGCCGTCGCCGCCCAGCTCGACCGCAACTACATCCGCGAAAAGACCTTGGAGGGCCAGGTCGCCGCCGCGGGCAAGGGCAACCACGGCGGACGCCCGAAGGTCATCGACGACGACATGCTGCTGTTCGCCCGCGCCCTCAAGGACAAGGGCACCCCCGTCCCAGACATCGCGAAGAAGCTCACCATCAAGACCGGCAAGAACGCGGGCAAGTCCCCCTCGGTCGCCTCCCTCTACCGAGCCTTCGCCGAAGCCGAGGAGACGGACACTGCGGCTTAGCGTTCAATTCAGCAGCATTACCGGCGGGACCCCGTGGTGGTTCCTGGTGGAGCTGCCGTTGTACGCGGCTGCTGAGGCCCACGGCCGCTTCACCGCCCAGCCGTCGCCGGTGACCTTCGCCGCGCCGGCCGCCGCGTGCACGCCCATCGAGGGCCAGGACTACAGCGATCTGCCCACGCACCGGCCCGGGCGTACCTCGCGCTGGTACATCGAGCACCTGGAGGCCGATACGGAGGCGCCGTGGGCGGTCCACCGCGGCGACTGTCATGCCGGCCGGGGCCCTGCTCTCCCCCCGGTTACCCGGCCGGGACCGTGCCGCGCGGGCCCGGCTCGTTGGTCCGGGTATGACGACGACCGCGCTCGCCGACGCGCCGCGACGCGGCCGGTGGGACGCGATGTTCTTCCGCGCTGCGCTGCGAGAGGTGCCGCCCGGCGTACGGTCCGGCCAGCTCATCACCATCCTCGAACCGGCCGCTGAGGTGTGGGACCAGGCGTGTCCGGATAGTGCTGCCGTGGGGACGGGGTTTGTGACGGTTCTTGTGAGCCCTCGCCGGATTTCAGAGGGATACCCGCGCTGTTTTGCCAGCGGCAGAACACCGGCCGGACCGGGCTCGACGATCACTACAGTCCAGTCTCATGACGACGATTACGACGCGTACGGTCGAGTATCCGGCCGACGGTTTGACGATGATCGGGCACCTCGCTCTCCCGGCCGGTGTCGACCGCCGGCCCGCGGTGCTGCTCGGACCAGAGGGCATGGGGCTCAGCGACGTCGAGCGCCGCCGGGCCGATGCTCTCGCCGAGCTGGGATATATAGCGCTGGCCTTCGACCTTCACGGCGGGCGCTATTTGGGCGACCCCGAGGAGATGCTGGCCCGTTGCATGCCGCTGCTCGCTGATCCCGACCGGATGCGGGGCATCGGCCATGCGGCGCTCGACGTGTTGCGCACCGAACCGCGGACCGACCCCGACCGGATCGCCGCCGTCGGCTACGGCACCGGGGGCGCCGTCGGGCTGGAACTCGGGCGCGGCGGCGTCAGCCTGCGCGCGATCGGGACAGTCAACGCACTGACCACGGGCCGACCGGGCGAGGCGGCGCGCATTCGCTGCCCGGTGTGGGCCGGGGTCGGGTCGGAAGACCCGATCATGCCACCCGCGCAACGGAACGCGTTCACCGCTGAGATGCAGGCCGCGGGCGTCGACTGGCGCCTCGCGGTCTACGGCGGCGCCTTGCACGCCTTCCACCACCCGCCGGTCGACCACCCCGTGGTCCCCGGCGTCGGCTACCACCCACGGCACGCGCAGCGAGCCTGGCGCGACGTCGTCGACCTGCTCGCCGAGTGCCTGCCGGTGACGGAGGATCTGGGGGCATGACCCAGGCAAACATGCTGGCGCCAGGCCTGGTCGGCGTCGGGCACTGACAGCCCCCCTCCCCTCAAGTCCGCACAGCAGAACCGCATTCGGGCAGATGCTCGATCGCGGAGACGTATTCACAACTGCCGCAGTAAATACCGGATTTAGAGGCCACGCCGATAGGCACGGGCGGGGCCCATTGGCAGACGGGGCAAGCACAGGTTCCGTGATCATGGAGTTGCGACGCTCTGTGACCAACGGAGATCCTGTGCCTGCGATGCCATCATGTTGGCGAGCCCGGCCACGGTCGCGCGGTCGTTGAAGGCGCTGCCGATCAGGATCAGCGGCGCGCCCTGGCCGGTCGTGTCGACGGCGAACGTGGTGCCGTCCCTGGAAGTGATGTTCGTCCTGTCGGCCTTCGGAGCGTGCGGGGTGGGAGACCGAGGCCGATTGCCGCCTGCGCGGGCGGTCGCTACGGCCGGGTGAAGGTCATGTGCGTGACGCCGCTGGGGGTTGTCACGGACTCGGCCTGGAAGCGCTTCTCGAGTCCTTCGAGTCCGTCCCACAGGCGCTCGCCACGGCCCAAAACGATCGGGACGACGGCGATGTGCAGATGATCGATGAGGTCTTCGACGAGGAACTCGCGGATCGTGGTCGGCCCGCCACCGATCCTCACGTCCAGGTCGCCTGCGGCCTCGCGCGCCTGACGGAGTGCCTCCTGCGGCGTGGCGTCGATGAAGTGGAATGTGGTGCCGCCCTCCATCTCCACCGAGGGGCGGGGGTGGTGGGTCAGGACGAACACCGGGGTGTGGAAGGGCGGGTTGGGCCCCCACCAGCCGTTCCAGTCGTCGTTCTCCCATGGCCCGCGCTGGGGGCCGAACTTGTTGCGGCCCATGATCTCCGCTCCGATGCCGACATCCCAGGTGCCGGCGATGGCGTCATCGACCCCAGTGCTCCCGTCCGGCTTGCCCAGCATCTGCTGGAAGGTCCTGGTCGGGAAGAACCACTCATGGAGCCGCGTGCCGGCGTGGCCGAACGGGGCGTCGAGACTCTGCCCTTCACCAGTGGCGAATCCGTCGATAGAGACGGAGAAGTTGTGGACCCTCACGCGGGACATTGCACGGACTCCTGCCCTCGAAGCGATGTGATTGCGAACTGCAATCACTAGCCGTGGGCGAGCCTAGACTCGGTGATGGCAGAATGCAATCACTGGAGGTGGGCATGCGAGACAAACCGCGGTCCGGATGCGCGGTCAACGCGGCGGTGGAGGCACTCGGGGACCAGTGGAGCCTCATCGTCCTGCGCGACGTGATGTTCGGCGGGCGCCGACACTTCCGCGAGCTGCTCAGCCACTCCGAGGAGGGGATCGCGTCGAACATCCTCAGCAGCCGCCTCAAGGCCCTCGTCGCCGGCGGTCTCCTCACGCAGGAGCAGGCCGAACGAGGACGTCGAGCGACCTACAGCCTCACAGAAGCGGGCATCCAGACAGTCCCCATCATGGTCGCGCTCGGCTCCTGGGGAATGCGGCACCGCCCGACCACACCCGAACTCAGCGTCCGCGCTCGCCTCTTGGAGGACGGCGGCCCGCATCTCTGGGAGGACCTCATGGACGAACTCCGCGAGGTGCACCTGGGTATTCCCCGCCCGAACCCCAACCACCCCCGGGCCTCCGAACTCCTTCAGGCAGCCTACGAGCAGGCACTCACGGAGGCGCACTGACACACCCCTCCGGCCGGCATCAAGATCGCTTGGAGTACTGGTCCTCCGCCGATACCCATCTTTCCGCGCGGGCGGCCTGACGATGATCTTTAGAGGCCGCGCGGACAGGCGGCAGGTCATGGTCGGCGTCGGGGGCGTTCCTCCCAGCGGTGGGTGGTCCATGCCTGCCGGATCAGGCTACGGACGGTGATGATCGTGTCGGCGAGGTCGAAGAAGGTGTCGATGACGGTGGTGCGCCGCTCGTAGCAGCGGGCGAGCCGGTGGAACGCGTTCTGCCAGGCGTGGGTGCGTTCGACATGCCAACGCTGACTGGCTTGGATGGGCGCCTTCTCCCCTTTGTGCGCGATGCGTCCGTGCAGGCCGCGTTCGTTGAGCAGAGCGCGGGTGGTGTCCGAGTCGTAGCCGGCGTCCAGGTGCACGGTGATGTCGTCGGGCAACGGCCCCAGGTCGTCCAGACGGTCCAGGGTCGGGGCGAGCAGCGGGGAGTCGTGGCGGTTGGCACCGGCCAGGACACGGCCCAGGGGAATCCCGTACCCGTCCGTCATGCCCGAGCGTTTGAGGCCCTGTTTGCCGCGGTCGACCGGTGAGCGACCGGCCGCCCGCCGCCTCCGGGGGCCTTGGTGATGGAGCCGTCCACGGCGATCTGATCGAGGACGAGGCCGACGATCCGGTCGTAGGACTCCAGCGCGATCTGCTTGAGCTGGGCGAAGACGCCCTGTCGTATCCACTCGTCGCGGCGGCTTCGGATCGTGGTGGCCGAGCAGGTGGTGTCGGCGATCGCCTCGTAGGAGCAGCCGAAGCGCAGCAGTTGCAGCATCTTGTCTAAGATGATCCGGTCGCTGATGCGTCGGCGGTGGCAGCCGAGTGGATGGTCCGGGTGGTACTCCGGCCGCTCGGGCAGCAGGGACGCGAATTGGTCCCAGAGCGGTTCGGTCAGCCATGATGGCAGCGCGGGCACAGGTCTCCCCAATGAGTGGTGTGCATCGTGAAGTTGCTGGTCACGGCTCTGGTGTGAGGGGCAGGAGAACTACTCGTGCTGGTCGTCGGCTGGTGTCCACGACGATCAGGTCAGAGGCCACGTGGCCATGCCGCGGGCTCGCCCTTGGTCCGCAGACGTCCCCGGGCCACGAGGCGGCCGAGCCGTCGCTGCTCGCCTCGTAGAGCGACAGCAGACCCTCGACGTCACCGGCCTGCAGGTAGTCCATGAACAAGGGCCCCACCTGCTGAGGTGTCTCGGCACGGCGCCGGGCGGTGAGGCCGACCGGCTTGTCGCCCCGGTCGGCCGCGGCAAGCAGGTCTGGCGGGGGTGCGTATCAACGTGGGAGGGCCGGGCCTCAGCCTCGCGCTGTCACGCGGCGGGGCGTCCCGCGGGTGATCGGTGACGAAGTCGATTTTCAGGCCGCGCAGATAGTCAGGCTGCTGGTGCGAAGGCCGTGATTGCGTCGGCGAGGTCGGCCGGAGCTTCCAGCGGGATCAGGTGACCCGTGTTCGGAATCACCGCGAAGTCGGCTCCGGAGAGGTAGGGCACCAGGTTGTTGACGAGTACGTCGACGGGCTCGACATGGTCGTTCTCTCCGGCGACGACGAGGGCGGGGACGCTGATCATGCGGGTGTGCTCGCAGACGTCCTCCGCGATGCCGCGCAGCGGCCACTCCGTGCGGGCGGCGTCGGTGCTGGCCCGCGAGTCGGTCGCGATCTGCGACTTGATCGATTCGGGCAGCTCGGTCGCGGTGAGGATGTGATCCCGTGCGCCAGCGACGGACTCGTCGGAGTCGTAGGCGTGGGAAAGGCCTTCCCGGTACTCGGGAGTGATCCCTGCGGCGGGCTTCGCCGGAGCGGAACCAACGAGGATGATCCCGCGGAGGCCGGCGGGCCGGGTCGCCGCTATGAGCTGCGCGATCTTGCCACCCATGGAATGTCCGACGAGGACGTAGTCGGTGACGCCCGCGTCGGCGATCACGGCGAGCGTGTCGTCGGCGAGTTGGCGGAGGGTGTAGGGGCCGGCCAGGTTGCTCGAGCGGCTCCACCCGCGGAAGTCGACAGTGAGCATGTCGCGTCCCGCGAGGCGGTCGACGACGAGGTCCCAGGTGCGGGCGGATCCACCCCAGTAGTGCAGAAACACCAGGGTCGGTCCGGTCCCCCGCCGGTGGTCATAAGCGGGCAGTAGCGGCTGCTGCGTTGGGTTCATCGTGACTCTCTCGATCAGTGTTCTGGGGCGGTTGTTCTGTGTGTTCATTGAATCTCTTCCGCTGTGCCGGGGCATCGGCATGACTGGTCGCCTGATGGTGGAAACTGGACAGATGACCGTGATCCGGCAGATGACCTACCAGCCCGTCGGGCGCCGTGCCGCCACTGTCGAAACCATGACGTTCGACCGCCTTCGCGAGCTGAACGACGGCGGGACACAGCGTGCAGACTTCCACGTCCTCGCCGTCGTCGATGCCGGGCACGGATCCGTCACCGTGGACTTCCTCCGACACCCGCTCCAGGAGCGGTCCGCGGTGTGGGTCGCTCCTGGAGCTGTGCACCGATGGGATGACATCGCTGGCGTGGCTGGGCACGTCGTGCTGTTCGTGCCGACCGCGCCGGTCACCCACGCCACCCGGGAGCTCGTCGCGTCCCCGGACCTGGTCGCACACTGGAGCATTCCCGACGCCGACTGGCCGTTCGTCGACACCGCCCGCAACCATCTCCTCCTCGAAGCATCCGCCCCACCCGGGGATATCTCGACGGAGCTGCCCGAGATCCTGCTCTCCGCGCTCATCGCCCGGCTCCGGCCCCCCCACGCCGAAGCACGGTCGATCAATCCGGTGTTCCGACTATTCCGGTCCAGCGTCGAAGCGCACTTCCGGGAACATCACGACGCCGGCTACTACGCCCGGACACTGGGATACGCGCCCCGCACCCTCTCAAGAGCGGTGCAGCAGGTCACCGGCCGCAGCGCGAAGGCGTACATCGTCGATCGGATCGTCCTGGAAGCCAAACGGCTCCTCGCACACGACCGCCTCACCGCGGCCGCCTGCGCCAACACGCTCGGCTTCCCCGACGCGTCCAACTTCTCGGTGTTCTTCCGGAAGGCGACAGGCATGCGCCCGGGCGCGTGGCAGACGACGGTGGCCGTCGAGTGAGGGGGTGTACTTAAGAAAGGCATCATCTATGATCACAGAGCGTCGCAACTCCATGATCGCCAGGGCCCTGTACCTGCCTCGCTGCTTGGGTACCACCGTGCCTATCTGTGCGACCTCTTACTGCGGCGGAGCCCCTACCGTGATCACCGCGACCTGTGGCGGACCATTCCGGCCGCCGGAGTGAGGTGTACGCATTTACTGCGGCAGTGCTGGAAGGGCGGGGCGGACGTGACGATCGAACCAGTGACCGAACTCGGAAGCGGGGGGTGCGCTTCGGTTGCCGCGCGCCCGGGTGGTGCCCCTGTCCGCCCCTCCCGCCGCGTACACCGCGGCGGTCGAGCGGTACCTCACCGGCGCGGGCATCGCGAAGTCCTCCGCGCGGATCTACCGGATCTCGCTGACGACGTGGGGGTGGATGCTCGCCGGCGAACCGGCGCCGACCGGACCCGCCCGCCGGGGCGCGAAGCCGCCCGTCTTCCCCGTCGCGGCGATCGACGACCCGGCACTGCCGGAGGTGCTGGCCGAACTGGCGGCGGCGCGGGCGGATGCGATGGACGCAGACACCGTCAACCGGGAACTGTCCATCGCGCGCAAGGCGATCGGCTGGTGGCAGCGCCAGGGCTGGATCGAGTGCGATCCGACGATCGGCATCGAGCGGCGGCCGGCGCCGCCCGACCGCACCAAGGCCCTGGCGCAGAACCAGATCTCCGCCCTGTGGCGCCTCGACGTCGGGCTCCGGGAGAAGACGCAGTGGAAGATGCTCTACGAGTCCGCCGCTCGGGCCGACGAGGTGCTGTGTCTCAACGTGGAAGACCTGTACCCGCAGGACAAGCGGGGGAAGATCACCGCCAAGGGCGGGGCAACCGAGTGGATTCACTGGCAGTCCGGCACCGCCCAGCTACTGCCCCGGCTCATCGCCCGCCGCACGCGCGGCCCGCTGTTTCTCACCGACCGCAAGGCACCGGTCGGAACACCGACGCTCGACGTGTGCCCGGAGACCGGCTGGGCCCGGCTCTCCTACCGCCGCGCTGAGGAGATCTTCGAGGAGAACACCCGGCTGCTGGCCAACCCCTTCGCCTCACCCGACGACATCGAGGACCTGGACGGCTGGACCCTGCACCGGCTCCGGCACAGTGCCTTGACGCACGACGCGGAAGACGGCACCTCCACCCCGATGCTGCTGGCCCGCTCCCGCCACGCCTCCGTCCGCTCCCTGGAGCGATACGCACGGCCCGGCGTCGACTCGGTCGCCCGGCACGTCGCCGAACGCGACCCCGCTGCACGTCGCCGCACATAAATCCGAGCGGATCAGGGCTTCAAGATCATCCCGTTGCCCCTTTGGCGCGTATCTCGGTCACACCCCAGGAATGGGCTCCTCCCCGCCCTGTGCTGTGGGGCAGCTTCAACGGTCTCGCGTACGTGCCGCGACTCCCCCCGACCGCCTACACCCTGCTCCTGCACCTCCTGACCCAACAGGAGTCCGGCGGCCTGGTCGTGGCCACCCACGACGAACTCGCTGAAGGCCTCGCCCTGGAGCGCGGCATGATCAGCCGCGCCATGCCGTACCTCGTCGCCGCCCGTCTCGTCACCGTGGTCCGCCGCGGCCGCTTCCAGCTCCACCCGATGCTCGCCGCCTTCGACCACCCCAAAGACCAGCAGCGAGCCATCGAGGGCCTCCCAAGGGACATGCGCCTGGACGAAGGCGACTTCGAAGACGAATACGAACGTCGCCTCGAACTCCACCAACAGGAGAAGGCCCGCAAAGCCGAGATGCGCAGCAAGGTCACCTCGATCGGTAGCCGGCGCCCACGGCTCAAGCCGGTGCCCTGATGCTTCGCCTCACCCCTACGGCGCTGCTCCCTTGAGACAGGGAGCAGCGCCGTTCGCTTGGCCGCAGCTGGTGCGTACACCGCTCCCCTCCGAGCGGGGAGATCTGCAGGAACCCGCGCTCTGGGGTTGCCTGCATGGTGCCGCTGAAGACCTGCGCGCGCTACAGAGGTGTTTGCCGGGTCGGGAGCCATCCGTACCGGCGCATTGTGTGGACGCGCACGCTGCACCACCGCGAGCAGTACACCCGCGGCCGCCGGGTGGAACCGGGCATGGGCTGCGCGCACACCGGGCAATGGCCGGCCGGGATGACGGGAGCCAGCTGCTCCAGCAGACGGTGAGCGCGGTCCTCCTGACCCGTGTCGAAGGGGATGCGGTCGGCCGGACAGCCGGAGAGGAGTTCGCCGAACGAGGCGCGGAAGGTGTGAAGGTCACGTCGCCGGGCCCCCAGCAGCGCCAGATAGTCGTCGACCGGCCAGCTTGCGAGGGTGCCGGAGCGGGTGAGGTAGAGGCCGAGGGTGTCGATCCGGTAGCGGTCGGAGGTATCGAGCAGGAGGTAGCCCAGCAACTGCCAGGCGGTGCGCTTGGACAACTGGTGCGGGTGGCGGGTGCTTTTGAAGTCGAGCAGCAGGCCGTCGACGATGAGGTCGGCGTCCGCGTCGAGGTCGACGCCGGCGAACGTGGGGCCGCCGGTGCAGTGCGTTGGCTCCGTGTCCGCGCGGAGCCCGTCCAGGGGGCCGTCAGCGGCCTTGTAGACCTGGTTGACGACGTCGGCCACCAGGTCCCGATGGGGCAGGTCCAGCAGCCGCTGGAGGGTGAAAGCGTCGGGGTCCTCCCACGCAGTGAGGAACAGCGGCGTGTAGGTGAAGCCGATCGAGGTACGGCAGCCGACCTGGTACCAGGCCGCGGCCAGCAGCATGCGGGCCAGGTCCTCTTCCTCGTCCTGCGTGCGCTCCAGCTCCAATTTCCGGGAGTCCAGGCCCAGCCGGTGCACGGTCTCGGTCAAGCGCACAGCCAGTTCGTTGCCGACCGCGCGCATCCGCAGGCCGGCGCCACCACAGTGCCCACTGAGCTCGATACCGATAAGCGTCGCCTCGTCCACGGGCGCGGCCGCGGTGAAGGCGAGACGCAACCGCTGGTCGATCGCGGTGCCGACGGTGCCAGCCTCCGTACCGACACCGGGCGGGGGGAGCAGGACATGCTGGGTGGCGTGCTGGGCCCGGAAACTCTCCCGTAGCGGCCGGGGGCCAGCCGACAGCTCGCGGTCCAAGAAGCGGCGCAGCGGGGTGCGAGGGCTTTCAAGTCCGGAGGTCAGACTCATGCTGCCCACCGCCCTGAGAGAGCGTCGTCGAGGGGCGGGGCGGACGCGCTGGAGATGCGGATGTGTGCGTCATGCCAGGGACGCTAGGAACGGGGTCGGACATTTTGTCAGACAAATGGAGCAGCCCATGTCACCCGGGCAGGGAGCGTTCACTCGTACAGACCCTGCAGCGCTCAGACATCGAAGGGAGCGTCGGGCGAGTCCCCGTTTGTGAAACCCGTGTAGGCGGTCGGCGGTAGCGTGATCAGCCGGGTGTCGGCGGAGGGGGCGTTCGAGTGAGCAGGCAGGCCGTTGCGTACGTGCAGAGGACGTGCCAAGCGGGTGTTCCTGCTGCTGGCCGAACGTACGCCGGCGCTGGGCGACCCGAGGGACGAGGACCCCGCGATGGGGCTTGAGCTCCATGACGTCGACATCCCCGACCTCGCGGCCAGGGCCGGGATCGACGCAACGGAGTTCCGGCGGCTGCTGCGCGTGCTGAAGGAGAGCGTCCCGATGGACGTGCTCGAACACGCCGATGGCGTCTGGGAGATCGTCTACGGGCCGTCGTACACCGACCGCAAGAAACCGACCCCGGGCACCGGGGCCACGCGCGAAGTGCCGGACGCCTCACCGCAGGCGTTCGGGATGCCGGGCTGGATCCGCTACAGCACCTGGGGCTACGAGGACGGCCTCGGGCAGAGGATGGCGGCCCAGGTTGCCGACGATCCGCGCGCCGAGCGGCGCCGCAGGCTGACCGAACCGGACCTGCAGTACGCCGAGTTCTGCGACCGCACCGGAACACCCTGGCGCTCCACTCTGCAAGGTGACCTCGCGTGGACCGTGTACCAGGCGGAGCGCCATCGACGCGGAGAGACCGACGAGGATCCGTTTGAGGCGTACAACCCGTTCCAGCAGGGCCGCCGCTGATCGGCGAACCCAAAGTGTTCAGGAAACTGAACGCCGTAGCGGTCATCCCTGCTCGGATACTCCCCGACCCCCGATACGCCCGCCCCGGCGTCGATGCGGTCGCCCGGCACGTCGCCGAGCGCGACCCCGCCGCCCGACGGCAGCACTGACGCCTCAAGATCAACTATTGGCGGCTTCTGGGCTCACCTCGGCGACACCCACAATAGAGAAGCGAGCCTGCGCCATTCCTCCCTCGGGAGCTTGTCCCTGTGGGTGCCGGTGAGCACCTGGAGGGCCACGTGGTCTGCGCCTGCCTGATGGAAGGTGTCGATGCGGTCGCGGATGCGGTCCTCGTCGCCCCAGGCGAAGACCGCGTCGATCAGGCGGTCGCTGCCGCCCTCGGCCAGGTCGGCCTCGGTGAAGCCGTGCCGCAGGAAGTTGTTGGTGTAGTTCGGCAGGGTGAGGTACATGGCGAGGGCGTCGCGGGCCAGCGCGCGGGCCCGGGCCGGGTCGGTCTCCAGAACCACCTTCAGCTCCGGGGCGAGCAGCGGGCCCTCGCCGAGGATCTCACGGGCCTGGGCGGTGTGTTCGGGCGTGACCAGGTAGGGGATGGCGCCGACCGCCCGCTCGCCGGACAGCTTCAGCATCTTCGGGCCCAGCGCGGCCAGCACCCTGCTGTCGGCGGCGACGCCGGCCTCGTCCAGCTCGTCGAGGTAGCCGGTCATCGCCGCGTACGGGCGGCTGTAGTCCTTCACCAGCGGGCCGTGGCTCACGCCGAGACCCACCAGGTAGCGGCCGAGGTACGCCGATACCACCTCGGCGAAGCCGGCCGCGGTCGTGGCGGCCTCCTGCTGCCAGATGTTCAGGACGCTGGTGCCGACGAGGATGCGGCGCGTCGCCCCGATCAGCGGGGCGGCATGGTCGGCGGTGCTGTTGTTGCCGAGCCAAATGGCGCCGTACCCGAGTTCCTCCAGCTCGGCCGCGGCCTCGTCCAGTTCGCCGCGCCGGGCCGGGTCCTCCGAGCGCAGTTCGACGCTCCAGGCGCCGTACCGGCCGACTCGCTGCTTCAAGGGGACTGTGGTGTCGCTCATCGGGTGTTCCCTCCGGGTGGTGGGCTGTGCCGTGATCATCACGTCTCCAGCCACTGCCGACCGGAGGGCGTCCCGGGTCGATTCCCGCCGTTCCCTCAGTTGGTCGAACGGCCCATTCACGTGCGACCTGGTCGGCGCCGTCCGCTGGCGGCTTTTGGGCTTACCGCGGCGCTACCCTCTTTTAAGGGCACACTGGCGTTTGTGACCACGCTGACCAACGCGCTCGGGCCTGCCGGGCGTGGAGGACGTCAAAGGGCTGGCGGGGCCGGACTTGACGTAGGCTGCCCGAGCGCGAAGCGGGGTGACGCGCAGACGTAGGGGGGATTTTGGATTCGGGCACTGTTGTGGCGATATGCGCAACTATCGTTGCTGTGGCGTCACTAGCCGTCTCCGTGCAGGAGTCCAGAGCCGCCCGTCAACACAACCGACTCTCCGTACGGCCACTTCTCCAGTTCCAGCACACATGGCATCAGGGCCGCACGGCAGGTTTACAGCTCATTAGCTCGGGTCTCGGCCCGGCGATCGTCACCGGAACCGCCCTGGCAGTCGACGGCGATCAGGTAGGCGAATACAGCAAGGCGAACGTCGACCGAGTGCGAGACATGATCTCGTTCCGTCCCTCCGCTGAGGCTTGGAGCGGGAGGAAGTTCCTGAAGACTGACTACGACATGTACCTGCTAAGTGGTCGGCGCCGTAAGTCCTTCGGGGGTTGACGTCGGAGGGGGTGCTGGGCTGGTGTCTGGTTAGGTGCCGGGGGCGGCGAGGTGGAGTCGG
>NZ_RJVR01000388.1 GCF_003999195.1 Streptomyces soli | reverse complement strand
CACCAACGGAACGCAGACGGTCTTGGCTGGACGGTGCGGGTCGGAGGGGCCGGTTGGATGGCAGGGGCGGCTCGGCCGGCGGGTCGTCGAGCGGGATCCGTAGCTGGATCCTGACGTGCCAGCCGACGACTTCGATCTCCTCCACCACCAGGCGAAGGAGTGCCTGTTGCTGGTCGAAGTCGAGGGCGTCGATGCCGGCACGTGCCCGCTGGGCGAAGCTGTCGAGCCGGGAGCGCAGTTGGCCGGCTTGGGCCAGTTCATGGCGGCGGGCGGTGAGCGTGTCCCGGCGCTGGGTCAGGTCGCGGCGGCGACGGTCGATGCCGTCGGCGCGTCGCTGCAGGTCGGGAAGGTCGATCAGGCCTGCCTGGTAGAGATCGGCCAGACGGCCCCGCTCGGTCTGCGCGGTGGTGAGCTTGCGGTCGAGCCCGGCAAGTTCCCGGGCCAGCAGCTCGTCGGTGGAGGCCTTCTCCGCGGTGGCGTGCTGTCCGGCCAGGAGGGTCTCAGGACACAGGAGGGCATCGCGGACCTGGGAGAAGACAAAGTGGTCCAGGACCTCGGCGCGGATGTTGCGTTCCGGGCAGCGGCGGTCGCTGCCACCGGCGCGGATCGGGTCGTGGTTGCGGCAGTAGTAGTAGCGGTGCCAGGCTCCGTTGCGGCCGCGCATCTTGTGGCAGTTGGTGCCCACGTGGCAGGAGCCGCATTTGACCAGGCCGCGCAGCATCCACTGGCCGGGCTCGGTCCGGCGCGGGCTCCACTTGCTGTTGTCCCAGGTGACGTGGTCGACGGCGGCGAAGGTGGCCTGGGTGACGATGGCGGGCACCGCGATGGCGATCCACTCCTCCTTCGGCCGGGGGACCTGGCGGTGGCGGTGTCCCGGCCGAGGGTCGGGCACCGCTTCGGTGCGGTTGAAGTAGACCCGGCCGACATAGGCCTCGTTGCGCAGGACCCTGGCCAGGGTCGAGGTGCCCCAGACCCCGTTCCCCTTCTTCGGAGTGGGGACCCGGTCGGCGGCCAGGCCGCGGGCGATCTGCCGCATCGACAGCCCGCGCGCGGTGTAGTCCTCGAAGATCCGGACAACGACAGCGGCCTCCGCCTCGAAGACCACCAGGTGAGCCGGTGTTTCCTGGTCGCGGGGAAGCCTGCGGTAACCGTAGGGCGTCCGCCAGGAGATCACCTCGCCGGCCCGGGAGCGGAAGAGCTTGCCGCGCCGGTAGCGTTCGGCGATCTTCGCCCGCTCGTACTCGGCGATCACACCCTGGACCTGGGTCAGCAAGGTGGCCTGCGGATCGTCGGTGATCGGCGGAGCATCGGTGAAACGCACCGTGACCTGCAGCCGGGCCAGTTCGTCCAGGACGACGACCTGATAGGCATAGACCCGGGCCAGCCGGTCCGGGGACAGGCACCACACCCGCTCGAACAGCCCCGCCTCGGCCGCGTCCCGCAACGCGTCCAAGCCGGGCCGGTCCAGCCGGGCCCCCGAGCAGCCGTCGTCGGTGAACTCCGCCACCAGCTCGTCGCCCTCGGCGGCCACCCGCTCGCGCAGCAGCGCCAGTTGGGATCCGATCGTGCCGCGGGCCTGCTGGCTCTCGGTGGACACCCGCGCATAGAGCACCGCTTTCACCGCGCCCGCCTCCCCGCCCGTTCGCTTCCTGCATCGTGGTTGTCGGCGGCGTCCAGCAGCATCGCGAACACCGCGGCCAGGGTGTCCGCCCGCGGATCACGGTGCGGTGTCCAGGCCGGCCGACGGGCGCCGGACACCTCGGCCCGCAAGGCCGTCTCACCGCTCGGCCAGGTGATCAGGCCGGCCAGTCCACGACGAGCGAACCGGGCCGCGGCCAGCGAGGACGGCATCCGCCCGTACTCCAGGACGTGGGCCCGCAGCATCTCGTACTCGGCCTGCGCTCCTTCGCCCGGGAGCGGGCACCAGCCCCGCTCCGCGAGACGTGGCGCTGTCATCGCCGTTGGATCCGTTCCACCGTGCGACGGTGCAGCAGCACCCCGAACTGCCGTTCCACCTCCCCGGCCAGCACCGCGCCCGAGATTCCTGGTGGTGCGCCGCGGATGAAGGCCGTGATGTCCCCGGTGACCTTCACCGGGCCGCGTCGCCCCGGCCTGCCGTCCAGCAGCCCCGTCATGCCGGCCTGCTCGAACGCCGCCTTGACCAGGTAGAACCCGGAGCGCGAGTATCCGTGGCCGACCGCTGCGGCGCTCACGCTCGCTTCCCCGACCGCATGCGCGCGCAGCATCTCGTACTTGACCTGGACCTTGTCCTGGGCCAGGAAGAACCCGCCCTCGCGAAACAGCGGCGCGCTCACCGCTCCCGCGTGCGGGTGGATCAGACCGGAGGCTTGCAGGGCCTTCCACCTCGTCGGTTCGCTCATCGGCGCCGCCTCCTACTACGGACGGTAGGGCGGCCAGACCTGTGTGTCGACTGTTTCCCGCCGCAGTGCTCCAAGACCCCCAAACGACCGACGGCGCACGCCCCACTGATGCCGAGAGGTCCGGAACCCCATGG
>NZ_RJVR01000092.1 GCF_003999195.1 Streptomyces soli | reverse complement strand
GGGCGAGGGTGTGCTCCCGGTGCTGCCGTACCCGGCTGGCGTAGGTGGCGGCCAGGGTGATGGCCGTGATCGCGAGCAGGGTGAAATTGGCCGGTGTCCGGCCCAGGTCGTGGTTGACGGCGGAGAGGGCGACGTTGGCCGTCAGGGCCAGCAGTCCGATGCCCAGCGTGCCGGCCATGGAGAACATGGCGGCGGCCAGCGCCGGCGCCGCCCCGAGCAGCCGGTAGAACTGCAGGTTGGGGGTGAGCAGGGCCGCCACCGTGATCAGCACGATCACCAGCAGCGGAGTGAGGAGAGCCGGCTCGAACGGCCGGCCCTCCTCCTGCATCCGCCGGCAGAGCCGCTTGGGGGCGATCGCCCGCCTGAGTGCCCGAACGGTGGTGCCGCGGCTTGCGCTGGGCTCCCTGACATGCGCACCCATGTTTTTGTCCTTAGGTGGAGACGGCTCGTAGATGTCCGTTTGCGGACAGAACTACGTAGACTATGTCTAATGTTTGAATGAGGTTGATATGACCCAGATCTCAAGTGATGGGCTTCACATTCGACTGGCTGTCGATCATGGCTGCACTGCGTGATGACGGTTATCGCCGCTCTCTCGGGCTGGGATGTGCCGTGCCCGTTGGCACGCGCCTCGGCCGCCCCAGTTCACGCACAGAGTCCACTGACCAGCGGTGATGCCAACTACGACTGCCTGCCCCCACGCCCTCTGCGGTGACCGTAAGGCCGTCAACGACGTGCGGCCGGTGGAGGTGGTGGGAGGGGGTGCGTTCGATGATAAGGAGGGCGGAGTCGTCGTCGGCCCGATCAGAGCGGTCAGCCGGGGCCTGGCAAACGAGACCGTGAGGGCGGGCGCGACGATGAGGAGGGGACCCAGGTGGACATCAGGTGCGGTCACGTCGTCGGCGACGGCGATCGCCAGGATCAACACGAGTGGAGTTCCCACCGGCCTGCGCCTCAATGGCAGTTCCGGAAGGCGGTCCACCACCGAACGACGAGCACCCATGCGCACCTTTTGTCCGCCATGTGAGTGCGCATGCTCGCCACGGCCTCCGGCCAAACGAACAGGCTGCCCCGAGCAGCGCGACCGAAGCGCGCCGGGAACGCAGCGAGGTCAGGCGCATGCTCCCGCTGCGGCGATGGCTTCTTCGCGGGTGCGGTACTGCCTCAGACAACTGATCTTGCCGTCGCGGAAGGTGACGAGTGCGGCGCTCACAGTCTCCTCCGGCCGGCCATTGAGGAGATGGGCAGGGTCGCGCAACAGATGGCGACCAAGATGACACGGGACCTGGAGACCAAGGACCCCCAGGCCTCGGCGGAACTGCGTTTCGACGACGATGCCATGGACGAGGTCCACCGCAGCACGTTCCAGTACATGGCTGACTGTGCCTGGCCTCACGGCACGTAAACCGCCGTGGACCATCGACACCAACGGCGGCCGACACGCCCGCTGACACGTCCCCGGATGGGGCGCGAGAAAAAACGGGAGTAATTCATTCCGCCGTTCCCCGGAATTGCTGCGGCGCCGACCCTTGCGACAGCTTTCATGGGTGCCGCTCGGGCCACGGTGGTATGGGGGTGAGCTGCCTTCTCGGGCGCGGGGAAGGGCATGTTCGTACTGGTTGGGCATCTCTGCCACCGCAACTGACCCATCGGAGTGGAGACCGTGGTCGGACCGGGTGAATTCGACCGGCGAATTGTTTCCCAAAGGTTGTCCTCGGTTATGCACAGGGATGGGGGGATCTCATTCCAAACCGCCAGGATTGGATGGACGCAGTGAAACTAGCCGCGCGGATCGGCGCAGTAGTCGCCGGAGTCCTCGGGATCGTGCTAGCCGGGTCCGGAACCTCGTTCGCCCATTCGGATGATATCTGGCCCCAGACGTTCTCGGGAGTGTCCGGCAAGACCGGTGCCACCATTGTCAACATCGGCAATGGTCCCTCCTGTCCCAAGAGGGTTAAGAGGGTCAAGCTCTGCGTCAACGGACCGCTACACAGCGGGAACACCA
Source organism: Streptomyces soli (assembly GCF_003999195.1). Classification (GTDB taxonomy): domain Bacteria; phylum Actinomycetota; class Actinomycetes; order Streptomycetales; family Streptomycetaceae; genus Actinacidiphila; species Actinacidiphila soli. The sequence continues at coordinate 36,040 of NZ_RJVR01000092.1, read as the reverse complement.
ACAAAAGCGGCAACTTCACGTACGGCAAGGGGAATGCCAACAACACCGGCAACTTCGCCGACGTCAACGGATCGACCAACAGCAACAACGTGACGCATGGCTCCTCGCCGAACGGCTACGACAACCAGCTGTCCAGCGGCCGCCACCACTGACCCAAGCGAACCGCCCGCCAGCATAGTCGGCACGCGGTTCGCTTGGGTTGGTTCAGTGGCGGACGCCGGTCAGGTGCTCGGGCCCGGTGACCCGGTCAGCTGCGCGGGCCCGGTGACGGCGTTGTGAGTGTTGGTCGACCCGTTGTCGTTGGTGAAATTGCCGCTGTTTTGGGGATCTCCGTGGTTGAGGAAGTTCCCGCTGTTCACGCTGTTGCCACTGTGGACCGGACCGTTGATGCAGGGGTGGGGGGAGTGGTCGGCAGGCGACTTGTAGTTGTAGTCCACGAGATGGTTGTTGCACGCCACGACGGAGACCATGTTCGTCAGGGTGCCGACATCGGCACCCGCTACCGCGGACAGCAGGGACCGGTTCGGCGGGACGATCTGGGCAAGAGCTGCCCCGCCGCCGGCCATAACCAGGCCGAAGGCGCCGGCGGCGACGACGCCCGCCTGGACGATTGTTTTCACGCTTGCTCCTGATCCTCAGGATTTCACGGCACAGTTCTGCTGCCGTTGTACGGTCCGCGTCTTCCCGGACGACACCCGACCCGCCCGAAATGAAACCGGAATTCGCCAGATTCACCCTGATGGCCCACTAATCCAGGGTGCAGTTGCCTGTAACCGGACGCCCCGGCAACCCGGACACGGACACCGCACAGCGACCTTTCGCCGCGTACGCCGGTTTACGGGCGACGCCGCGGCCGGTCCGTACCAGCACCGGCCGCACCCTTGCGCCGATGGCTGCCCCCATGTCCCCGATGTACGAGTTCGACCTGCTGCTGGTCGACCGCTGTCGCGGCGAGGCCGTGGACGTCCCCGCAATCGCGTGGTCAGTGGTCCGCGCAGCAGGGGGTGGGGTTGGGGACCTCGAAGGGCGCGAGGCGGCCGCCGACGGCGGGGACCAGCGACAGCACGAGGTCCCCGGTGCGCCATTCGGGGCGGACATGGGCGCGGGTCAGCACCTCGACGGTGGGCGCCGGGTGGTCGCCAGGCGCGGAGCCGAGGACGGTGAGCCGGGCGATGGGGGTGTGGGCGAGGATGTCGGCCACAGTGACGGTGCCGGTGAGGCGTCCGACACCGGGATAGAGGACGGCGCGGCCCCCGGACCGGGCGGTCGCCTCGGCAGCGGCCTGGCCGGCCGCGTCCGCCAAGTGCGCTGGGCCGTGGGCGCGGCCGGCCAGACACACGCCCATCGGCTCCGCGGCCGGCGCCGTCAGAGCCCGCCACACGGCGTCGACCGAATCCGCGTCCGGCAGGGTGAGGGACACCGCGGTGTGCGGGCGGCCGGTGCGGATGTGGTGGGTGCAGGCGACCGTGCCTGCGGGGAGGCCGAGCTGATCCACCAGGTGGTGGATCAGATGGTCGGCCTCCCGCAGGCCGGCGGACCCGGCATCGATGCCGAGGACCGTACGGTTCGTCACGCGGGCAGCACCCAGATCGGGTTGGAGTAGAACCAGAGGTCCTTCCACGGGTCGGCGTCGCCGACGACGTCGATGGCGGGACCGACCGGGTCCACCGCGGCGCCGTTCAGGCCGACCGCGCTGCGGTTGCCATCCGTACCGCGCAGGCGGACGTACAGCGGCTGGTCGACGCGGCCCAGGGAGTAGGTCAGCCGGACCGATCCCGTGGACTTGTTGACCTCGAAGGACTTCACGACCTTGGTGTTGGGCGTGGCGAAGGTGTCGCGGTCGGAGACCGCGCCGGTGACGGCGCCCTCGATGACGTCCACGCGGGCCAGCGTGGGCACGAACTGCGCCCAGTTGGGGCCGTTCGCCAGGTCGATGTCGATGACCAGGTCGACCTTGTCGCCGCGGCGGACGCGCAGCATGCCGCCGAGGGTCTCCTCCTTGGAGCCGGAGCGCAGGCGGGCGTTGAGACCGCTGATCAGGCCGCCGTGGTCGACCCAGACCCGGCCGTCGCGGATGGCGTTCATCACCGAGCGGTACGAGAAGCTGGTAGCGCCGACGTGGGTGCGGCTGTACTGGCCGGGCCAGAAGTCGCCGTCCGTGAGGCTGAGGCTGCCGCCGTAGACCGGGTCGTTGTACTTGCCGGTGGCGTTGAAGTCGCTGCCGGGGCCACGAACCGCGTTGTCCGCGTAGACATTGTGCGAGTCGGAGTTGGCGGTGATCCACCACGGCTTGCCCTCGGCGAGGAGGCTGTCCCACAGACCGCCCACGGTCGAGGTCATCCAGTCGAAGCCGCCCCAGGTGCGGTAGCTCTCCAGCGGGTAAGCGGCCCAGGAATCGGCGCTCGGGCTGCTGTCGTAGTAGCCGCGGCCCGAGCCGGGACCCTTCGGCGCGGGGATGCCGGCGGCCTGGTGGCCGGGCGCGCCCTCCATGCCCACCGCGATCTGCGGCTGGGCGTCACGCCAGGCGCGGATCTCGTGCGGGGAGTCCAGACCCTTGCGGGCCGGGTGGTTGGCGAGGAACAGCGCGTCCTTGACCCGGCGGCCGGCGACGGCGTCGGCGAGGAAGTTCAGACCGGCGATGGCCAGCGCCTCGTTGGCGGGACTGCTGGAGGAGGCGCCCTTGACCGAGCCGTCGAAGGAGTTCTCGAACTCCCTCAGTACGGCGACCTCGTTCGCGCCCGGGTGCACGAAGACGGTGCCGTGCTCGGCCGATGGGATGTTCCACTCCAGGCCCTGGAAGACCAGGGTGTCCTCGACCTTGTCGCGGGCCGCGACGATGTCCGGGTTGACCTTCTCCACACCGAACTTGGCGTGCTGCGGGCCGCCGTGGTCGGTGATGACCATCCAGTCCAGGCCGTTGGCGTTGCCGTGGCGGACGTGGTCGATGACCCGGTACTTCGCGTCACCGCTGTACTGCGTGTGGATGTGGTGGTCGCCGGCCAGCCACAGGTAGTCGCCGGACCAGGAGCCGCTGCGCCCGGTCTTGCTGTCCGCAGCGGCGGCGGCGCCGGCGCCGGCGAGCACGCTGCTCGCCGCCAGGCCCGCGCCCAGCAGGCCGGTGCGCCGCAGCATCCCGCGACGGGAGAGCTGATTGGGCGTCAGCTCAGTGTCCGGTACGGACATGTCGAGCGCCGGCGGCAAGGACCCCGGTCCGTCGCCGTGCGAGTGGTCGTGGTGTCCGTGCGCGTGGTCGTGCCCGTGGTGATGGCCGTGGCCCATGGTCGTCCCGCTCCTTGCCTTCGGCCCGCGTCGCCGAGCCGTATAGATAGAGCCAAGTTTGTTTAAAGAGGAAGTATGTAAGAGGAGAGACTGCGGAGAGAGAATGAACAGACCGGGCCCAGGAGATGGACAGCAGAGGGACGCCACATGTGATCTGAAGCATCTGGCCCCGGAAGGAGCCGGTGCGGCCGGTTCCGTTCGGACCTGTTCAGCCCACGGCGGTGAGGAACTAGGTGGCTGCGAGCTCGGCGTAGAGCGGGTCCGCGGTCGCAAGTCCGGCGTATGTGCCTGCCGCGCGCACCGTCCCGGTGTCCATCACGACGATCCGGTCGGCCATGGTGACGGTGGAAAGCCGGTGCGCCACCACGAGCACGGTGGTCGTACGGGCGACATCGGCCATGGTGTCGCGCAGCGCCGCCTCGTTGACCGCGTCGAGCTGGGAGGTGGCCTCGTCGAGAGCAGCAGGCGGAGGCGGCGGAGCGGAGCACGGGCGATGGCGACGCGCTGCCGTTCGCAGCCGGAGAGCTTGGTGCCGCCCCTGCCGGCCACAACTCCGGGCCGGACGCCCCGTTACCGCCCAACCGCCCGCGAACCCAGATGGACGCCGACGGTGATGGCCAGCGCGACCGGCAAGAAGACCAGGCCGGTCCTCAGCTCGCCCTCACCCGGTGGATCAACGTTTAGCGCATCCCTGACGCGGCCGGGGCCTCACCCGACGTGGACGCGGGGTCGGCGGGCGGGGTCGGACTCCGCCTCGCGCAGCACCTCGCGGGTGACGGCAGCGACCTCGCCGTGCCCGAAGAGGAAGAAGCGCAGGAAGTTGGCGAACGGGCTGCCTTCGGTCCACTCGAAGTAGATGTGCGGACGCTGGCCGGTGGTGTCGCGTACGTGCAGCAGCAGCGCGGCCAATGCGTTGGGGATCGAGGGGCCCTCCAGGGTGAGCACGCGGTAGCGCTCACACATCACCTCGCCGCGCACGGTGAGCCCTGATTCGAATTCCGACGGGTCCAGGACGGTGACCTCGACGAAGATGAAGTCCTCCTCGGGCGGGAGGTCGTTGTCGGTGCGGATCTGCCGGGCCTTCTCGCGGTATTCGGCGATGTCGCGACGGTCGGGCTGGTTGGCGATGAAGCGGATCTTGCGGTGTGCGATGTCGCGTACGAAGCGCTCGCCCATATCGTCCAATACGATGCTGGTGACCCGCAGTTCGAAGGCGCGGGCAAGCCGGGACAGCAGCGACACCAGGATGATCCCGGCGATGAAGCAGGCACCGATCTTGACGCCCTCGGGGCGCTCGATCACGTTCGCGACGGTGGTGTAGAGGAAGACCGCCGCGACGACGGCGAAGGCGATCGTCGCGTAGCGCTGCCGGTGATGGCGGGCGGCGATGGTGACGGCGATTGCGGCGGAGGAGATCAGCACCAGCACGCCGGTGGCGTAGGCGCCGCCCTGGGCGTCGACGTTGGCGTTGAAGATCCAGGTCAGCAGGAAGGCGATCAGGGTGAAGACCAGCACCATCGGCCGCACCGCGCGCGCCCAGTGCGGTGCCATGCCGTAACGGGGCAGGTAGCGCGGCATCAAGTTGAGCAGCCCGGCCATGGCAGAGGCCCCGGCGAACCACAGGATGGCGATGGTGGACACGTCGTAGACGGTGCCGAAGCCGGAGCCCAGGTAATTGTGGGCGAGGAAAGCCAGGGCGCGGCCGTTGGCCTGGCCGCCGGTCTCGAAGTCCCTGGCCGGGATGAGGAGTGTGGTGATGAAGCTGGTGGCGATGAGGAAGACGCTCATGATGACGGCGGCGGTCGTGAGCAACTTCTTCGCGCCCCGGATGCGCCCGACCGGCTGCTCCTCAGTGTCCCCGGCATCGCCCTCGACGAGGGGCATGACGGCCACGCCGGTCTCGAACCCGGACAGACCCAGCGCCAGCTTGGGGAAGACCAGCAGCGCCACGCCGACCATCGCGAACACGTTGCCGTGCTCGGTGGTCAGGGCCGTGCTCCAGTCGGTGACCACGTGCGCCTCGGTCACCACATGCCACAGCCCGACGCTCACCACGACGACGTTCAGCCCGAGATAGAGGCCCACCAGGACGACGGCGACGCCGATCGCCTCCAGGAAGCCCTTGAGGAACACCGCGCCGAGCAGGGCAACCATCACCAGGGTGATGATCATCTGCTGTCCGTGCAGCACGTTCGTCAGGTGCGGGTTCTCGATCAGGTGGGTGGAGGCGTCTGCCGCCGACAGGGTGATCGTGATCAGAAAGTCGGTGGCGGCGAAGCCCAGCAGCGTCAGGACGAACAGCTTGCCCTGCCAGAACGACAGCAAGCGCTCCAGCATGGCGATCGAGCCCTCGCCGTGCGGGCTCTCCTCCGCCACCCGCCGGTATACCGGCAGCGCCCCCGCCAATGTCACGATCACCAGCACGATCGTCGCCACCGGAGACAGCAGCCCGGCCGCCAGCGCGGCGATGCCCGGCTGGTATCCGAGCGTCGAGAAGTAGTCCACACCGGTCAGGCACATCACCCGCCACCAACGCTGCCCCTTGTGGGGGTGCGTGGGCACGGTGTGCGGCCCCTGCTGGTGCTTGGCCATGTCGGACAGGCCCTCCAGCAACCAGGCACGCAAGCGCCCTTTCGCCGAACCGGCTTGGGCAGAGGTGGCCATTGCTCTCCTCGAACCGGGAAAGAGGAACCGTCGTGGTGACGGCTCGGTCAGCGTATGCATCGATTTCTCCGCACACCGCCCGCTTGGCCGCGTCCGCCCCAGGTGTCGGGACGGCGGACTGACCCGGTGCCCTCTGGCTATCGCCGCCGTCGCGGGCAAGGAAGGCCACGACGCCTGGCACGGTGAACGTGGACGTAACCCCCTGGAGACCACCACCAACCACCACCTGCTCACGGCAGGGCTCGCCTACCCCACCTACTACCGCTACCTCTTCCCGGGCCCACGGCACTGACCTCCGCCGTCCATGAGGCCCAGGCGGCGCCCGCCAAGGGCCTATGGCCGAGCGACGCGACCACCGGGGTGAAGATCATCGGGCTGCCCTCCATCACCGAGGACGTCGTACCCCACGCTGACCTGGGCGACGTTGGCCTGCATGATCCAGTCGATGGATCCGGCCGGCGTCGGTGCCGCGCCCGTGGTGGCCGGAGAAGGCGTAGGTCTTGATGGTGTCGATGTCGTCCTGCACGGCGGCGGTGACGTCGAGATAGTGGTCGGCGATGGCGTGCAGCACACTGACGGGCCCTTGCGAGGTGCTCCGACATGGCTTCGAGGCCCTCTCGGAGCGGGCCGAGGGAGCCGTGTTGCGATGCCGGCGAACTCCGCCTCGGTGGGCTCGTACAGCCCGATCCAGACGAAGCCGCTGCCGCGCTTCTTACGGACCAGCTCGATCGCCTTTCGTCGGCCGGGACGTGGCCGGCCTGGCGTACGCCGCCGAGAATCAGGGGAATCGAGCCGCTGGTCCACGGCCTGCCACGTTTCGCTGGCGGCGGGCAGCGGCGCGCTCACGTCCCGTCCGGCGCGCCGGACGTGCCCGGCCAAGACGTTGCGCGCGACGCCGAAGAGCCAGCCCCGCCCCGATCAGCGCGAGGCGTGCCGTTCCTCCCTCATCTGCCGTCACTGGCTGTCAAGCATCGCTCACACGCTCTCACGCACGTCACTTCGCCCCAGACGTAAGGTGTCCGACGCCAGCAGCACCGCACCCCATATGCGCCGCGCCGGGGTCTTCGACGAGGGCGGCCGCGGCCTGCTCCTGGTCGCCCAACTCACCCAGGACTGGGGCACGCGCCAGACCACTATCGGCAAAACCATCTGGTGTGAACAGGCGCTACCTGCCGGCTAAAACGGGCCGCCGCACTCGCCCCTGCCGAACGTAGCTGGCCCGCGTTTCGCACAGCCTGACGGTGGTGCCGTGACGAATTTTGCCGTCGACCGCGGCGATCGGACACAACGCTTCGGCGCGGCGTGCTGGACCCCCACCAGGCTCCGCAACGGAGCAGGTTGGTCCCCCCCCTCGATCGGGCAGCTTCGCCCGCACCCGGGTTTAACAAGGGCCGTCAGAGCTCACGTCCGTGACGCTTGGCCTTGGCGCCCCCTGGAGGTTCCTGGTACGCCTCCGATCACCGTCCCTGTTGCCGCTGCAAATGGTCGAGGAGGACCGGGACATGGCTGTGCTCGGGGTCCTTCACGGCGGTGACCAGGGTGACTGTGGAGGTGCGAATCAGGTCGAGCAGGTGACCGACCGCTGCCGCATGGCGGGGCTCGGCCAGTTCTGCCAGGTAGCGGGCCCGGAAGGTGACGGAGTCCACCTGGCCAGCGTGGTGGTCGGCGCGCAGGTCGTCCGAGGGCGTGACGTCCTTGAGCCATTCGTCCACGGCTGCCCGTTCCCTGGACAGCCCGCGCGGCCACAGCCGGTCCACCAGCACCCGCAGGCCGTCGGCCGGCTCGGGCGGGTCGTAGACACGGCGCACGCGGAGCTCGGGGTCGGACTGCATCGTGTGCCTCCTCGATCGCCGTGATGCTCCCAGTCCACACCGGTTGCTGCCCTCCGGCCACCGGTCTGCCGTGTCGGGGGCGTGCGGTCCCAGGTCCGCCCGGCGCGGTCCGGCGCTGATTCCGGCAATGGGCATTTGCCGACATGCCAAGGGGGAGATTCTCACAGGGGCCGCCGGGTCAGGCTCAACGAACCGCCGCGACCAGGACCACGACGACGTGGCAACGGCAGAGGCCCCTCAACTGTCGCGAGCGGGCAGGGCTTCGCCATTACCGGCTGCAGTACTGGGAGGAGACCTCCGGAGAAATGCGCCCACAGGCGGCGCAGACCCGGTCGAGCATGCAAGGGGCTTCGCCGCCCTCGGTGGTGCCGGTGGCGTCGGCGAGGGTGACCGGGGCAACGGCGAGGTTCTTGATGGTCAGGGCAGGTCGCCGCTGGTGGACGGTGAGTTCCCGATCAACTGACACCTGCCCACCCTACGCACGTGCTCTTTATCGTTGCGCCGCGCGGGCGATGAATTGTCATACCGGACATGGAGATCAACTGTCCGCCCAGAAGGATCTGTGTTGTCCGCTCACCCGGACGTTCCAATGTCCGTGGACACCGACCTCGACGAACTGCGGGCAGACCGCCAAGATAGGCCGGGCAAGCAGCGTCAGCCCGCTCCCCGTCGCACGTTCGGGTCGCACTGCCCGAACCTGGTCACGTCGAGGTCGGCCTCGATGTAACCAGCAGCCCTGCCCTGCGTAGCCTGTCGAGGCTGGCGCGTATCTCGGCCGTGACGTTCGTTTGACGCTCCGGACGGCTGGCAGCCTGTCTCCACAGCGGAGAAACCCTGCCTGAACTGCAGGTTCTCCCTCTGCCGCTTTCTGTGACGTGTTTCCGATGACGCATCACGTGGAGTGCGTGGCGATCCTGGAGTCGGTGGCCAAGGGCGCCTGACCGGCGGAGGCCTTACGGGCGGGTCAGCGGACGTCGGTTGCGTGGACCCGGTGAGTGCTCCGCGGCTTCGGGCTGTAGACCAGCTTCACGCCGCCGTGGCTCCACCCCTTGAGGAACAGGGTCGGTGTGGCGACGAAGGTCAGGAACACGGGAAGACGCTGATGGGGAAGAGCACGGGAAGGGACGTGCCCTCGGGCAGTGTCTGGCCCCCAACATGGCCATGCCGCCGTTCGCCCGGCTCGGGGTGCTGCGCGGCGAAGCCACCTTCGCGGACACCATGCACGGCCTCTACGCCCACCCCAAGAGCGCGGAGGGCGGCCCGGGCCTGTACGACACGGGCAGCGGCCTGTGGTACCGCGACGCGCGGTTCCTGCCCGGCGGGATCACCTCGCCCAACGGCCTGCCGGTGCTGTGGTCTGCACGCCGCGATCGCCGACACCTTCACTCTCGACGAGGTTGCCAAGGCCCACGAACTCGGCGACTCGCACCGTACGAGCGGCAAGCTGGTCCTCGTGAGGCGGTACGTCACCCGGTTCACGGGGACGTGGTGGAGCCGCCCTTCGGGCCGTAGGCGGTCAGGAAGCGGTCGCGGAAGCTGTCCATCCGCCAGACGGGGGCCTTGGCGTCGGGCTGTAGTCCGTCCTGCCAGTTCCAGGTGGAGATCCGGTCCAGCACGGCAGGGTCGTGGGCGACGATCGAGATCGGCACGTCCCGGCTGGCCTTGTCGCCGACGACGGTCGGGACGGGCTGGTGGTCGCCGAGGAAGACGAGCACGGTGTTCTTGTCGCCGTACTTCTCCACGTAGGAGATGAGGCTGTTCAGCGAGTACTCGATGGCCCTCCGGTACTCGGTTTGCACCTTCTTGGGGTCCTTCCACACCTCCTTGGGGTCCTCGCCCGCCTTCTTGATGGCGTTGAAGATCGTGCCGTCACCGAGCTGGTCCCAGCCGACCGTTTTGGCGATGGGTGCCCAGGGGTTGTGGCTGGAGGCCAGGATGATCTCGGCCATCAGCGGATCGTGGTTCTTCTTGCCGTGCTCCAGGCGCTCGAAGGCCGCCAGGCTGAACTGGTCGGGCACGGGCGTCCAGCTGAAGTACGGGCCCTTGTACCCGAGGTGCGTGGAGTCGTAGATGTGGTCCAGGCCGAAGAACTTCCCCTCCGGCCAGGCCCGTCGGACGCCGGGCATGATGCCGACGGTCCGCCAGGCGCCGGTGCGCTGGAAGGCGCTGGTGAGGGTCATGCGGCTGCTGGAGGTGAGGCTGCGATAGCGCTGCTGGTTGTCGATCCACAGGCCCGACCCGAAGGTGGAGTGGGCGAGCCAGCTGCCCGCGCCCGTGACCGGCGACTTGAGCCAGGCGCTGCGGGAGGAGAACCCGACCTTCTTCAGCCGGCTGGTCCCGCTCGCGAGCACCTTGTCGACCGACGCCGCCATCACCGGGTCGTCCAGGACCGCGTTGCGGCCGTAGCTCTCGATGAAGGTGAAGAGGACATCCTTGCCGCGCAGCCCGGTCAACAGCTGGTCGGGCGGGGTATTGCTGAAGGCGTCGACGGAGGCCTGCTTGGCGAACACGCGCTCGTCGTTGAGGCTCGCGTTCACTTGCTTCACACGGTTGTCGACGAACTGCGCGGTGCCGCTTGAAGCGATCGGCAGGCCCGCGACTTGCGCGCCGAGGGCGGCGCAGGCGACCCAGGCGGTCCCGAGCACCAGGAGGGTACGGGTCGCCGCGGTGCCGTGCCGGGCCATGAGCCGGCTCAGCCGGAGGACCGCCAGCGTCATGACGACCGGCAGCGCGAGGGCGAGGATCACGACGCCGACCACGGCGGCGATCGCGCCGGCCTGGCCGACCGACTCCTTGACGAACTCCTCGGCGTTGGCGAGCAGGACCCAGTCGAGGACCAGGTTGAACGGCCGGACGAGAACCGAGTAGAAGCCCATGTCGAGGAACTTCAGGATGGTCAGCAGGCCGAGGAATGTCCCGCCCAGCACCGCCGCCACCCGCCTCGCCTTCGGCGGCAGGACGAGCAGTACGGCGGCGCCGAGGACCCCTTCCACCGGTATGCGCGCGAACGCGACGGGCGTGACGTGGGAGAGCTGGTTCGGCACGAGGATCGCGGCGAGCACCAGCACGACGGCCAGGACCGTGGTCACCCTCGCCACGATCTGCGCGGCGGCCGGGTGCCTGCCCCGCCAACCGCCTCCTGTGGCTGCCCTGTCCGTGACGGCTTCGGATGTGGCGGCTTCGGATGTGATGGCCCCGTCCGGGTCGTCCACGGCGGTGTCGTCCGGCGTCGGGCCTTCCTCCGTGGTCACCTCGTCCGTATTCGGCAGCCGACGAGAGCGCGTGATGAACGACAATGCGGGATCCTTCCCTGCGAAGCCCGGTGGTGGCGCGGAGGACCAGGCTCGGGAAGTCGGGTCCGCCACCATCCGGTACGGCTCGCCGGCGGCTTCAGTTCAATCATCGGCGGTAGATCGTGATCGAGTGGCCGACCTCGTCGATCGGCTTGCTGCTGTCGATCAGCGCCGCCAGCTGCCCCTCGGCCTTGGCGACCGACGAATCCGACACGACGAGCACCCCGTGGACCTCGTCGGCGGGCACCTTGCGCGGGTCGGACGCGTCGATGCCGTAGGAGGACGGCACGCCGCTGCCCTTGTAGACCAGCCAGATCTTCTCGCCCTGATAGCGCTGTCGTAGCCGGTCGGCCAGCCGCCCCAGGTCCTGGCCCCAGTCGACGTTCGAGTCGTGCAGGCGCAGGTGGGTCTTGGACGGTCCGCCGAACGCCTCGTTGGAGTACGGCAGGTAGTACGGGTATGTACGCAGCGAGCTGACTGCCACGAACAGCACCAACCCCGCCGCGACGACGTGCGCCCACCGCCATCGGACGGCGGCCACCCCGGCCGCCGCGACCGCAAGGAACATCGGCACGAAGAGGGCGTACCGCACGCCGAGGTTGCGGGACCCGGTCATGGCCGAGGCCAGCAGCACGGCTGTGGGGACGAGCACGTACGGTGCCGCGGGCCGCAGCCGGGGAACCGCCAGGAGCACGACGCCACCGGCCGCCCACAGCGCGAGCATGCCCAGCGGCGTCTTCACCAGCAGCGCGGCCGGGAGGTAGTACCAGAGCGAACCGAGGTAGTGCCGGCCGAAGAGAAAGCCGCCCCACGTCGCGTCCTCGAAGCCGAACTGGACCCGCATACCGTCCAGATACGGCTGCGGGAACGGCAGCCAACCGACGGCAAGCGCGCGCAACCCGTGAACGGGCGGCAGCTCCGCGGGCGCCGTCCACCGCAAACGCGGGTCGACGGCGAGGTAGGTGGCCCACACCACGACGACCGCGACCACCGCCATGCCGATCGCCGCCGCCACGCCGGCCGCGAGAAGCCGCGCCGTCCCACGCGTGCCGAGGCCGTGCGCGGTCCGGCGGGCGTGCCAGACCGACAGGACGGCCAGCACCATCAGCACCGGAACCGCCGGCAACGCGCTCATCTTCGTGGCCACGGCCGCCCCGAGCGCCACCCCGGCAAGCGGGAGGTAGCGCAGCGGCCGCCGCCGCGCCCGCCACAGCAGCCAGACCGACGTCAGCAGGAAGCCGGCCTCCGGCACGTCGAGCGTGGCCAACGACCCGTGCGTGATGATGTCCGGCGAGAACGCGTACAGGGCGAGCGCCACCAAAGCGCCCCCGGAGCCGACGAGGTCACGGGCGAAGGCGAGGACCACCAGTCCGAAAAGCAGCGTCAGCACGATCACCGGCAGCCGCGCCCACAGCATCAGTCGCCCGGGATCATTGCCTGACTCGTACAACAGATGCCGCCCGAGCTCCGTTTGGTCGCCTACGAAGGTGGGGTCGAGGCGCGGATGGGCGAACGCCACCCCGCTCGCGATGATCAGCTTGCCCAGTGGCGGATGCTCGGGGTTGTAGCGCAGGCTGTGCTGCTGCACGTAGACCACCGCCGTGCCCACGTACACCGGCTCGTCAATGGTCGGCGTCTGCTCCACGGCCGTGGTCACCATCGCGACCGCCATCTCGGCGAGCAGCGTGACCACGACGAGCGTGAACAGCCACCGCCGGTGCCGCCTCAGCCACTCGAATCGGCCCGGCGACCTACCGGCGGCACCGGAAACGCTGTCCATGTCGGCCGCCCCTTGCATGGCAAGAGACCTTAGGGCCCGCCACGCGAGCACGGGGTCGGTTGGACAGTAATTGCGGTTGATTTCGCCTGATGCGTGCGATTCCCTGTTCCGGTGTCTAATCTCCGCATCGAACGGGTGGACGACGACGATGCCACGCTTCAGGACTGGCAGTACGTCCACAATCTGATCGTCCCCCCAGCCGCCCTGTCCCTCGACGAGGTGCGCGAGCGCGCCCAGCGCAACCAGTTGGAGGTTGCGTATCTCGACGACGTTCTCGTGGGCTGCACGACGGTACGTCCGCCCGCGACCGACGATCCGTCGACGGCCACCGTGATCGCCCGAGTGCTCCCCGACCACCGCGGGCAGGGTTTCGGGCGAGAACTCTACGAACGAGGGCTGGAGCAGGCGCGAAAGCTTGGCGCCGACGTGATCGAGACGGTTGTCCTGGCATCCAACACCGACGGACTTCGGTTCGCGCAGGCCCTTAGCGAAGCCCCGGGGCGAGTGCCCCGGGGCTTCGTCTTGCGGTCACTCGCCTCGCCCGACATCCACCGCGAGGAGACCGCCATGCATGACCACCGCAAGCTCGGCCGCGAGCTCGGCCTGTTCGACACCGACCCCCTGATCGGCGCGGGACTGCCGTACTGGCTGCCCGACGGCGCGACCGTACGACACACCCTGGAGGAGTACATCCGCACCGCCGAGCGGCGCGCTGGCTACCGGCACGTGTACTCGCCGGTGCTCGGCAAGCGCGAGCTGTACGAGATCTCGGGGCACTGGTCGCACTACAGCGACGACATGTTCCCCCCGATGGACCTCGGCGGTGAGCAGGTCGTCCTGCGGCCGAGCCTGTGTCCACACCACGCCCTGATCTACCGCTCCCGCTCCCACAGCTACCGCGAACTTCCCCTAGCATGGCCGAGTTGGGCGGCATGTACCGCTCCGAGCTGTCAGGCGTGTTCGGCGGACTGACCCGCGTCCGGGCCATCCAGCTGAACGACGCGCACATCTTCTGCACCCTGGACCAGGCCGCCGACGAGGCACGGTCCGCCCTCGAGATGATCCGCCAGGCGTACGAGGCGCTCGGCATCAGCCCCACCCGCTACCGGCTCTCCCTCCCCGGCCCCGGCGGGAAGTACGTCGCCGCCCCCGAGCTGTGGCAGCGGTCCACCGTCTCGCGCGTGCGGCCGATGGTAAAGTTTGGTAACCCCTTACGCAGCACGTGAGTTCGGCCTCCGCACGCGGGCGGTCCCATCATCAGGCTCCAGGTCATTGATCTGGAGCCTTTTTGTTGTCCAGACCAGCCGAAAAGATCCGGAGACCGCAGACCATGGACAACGATGGATTTCCCCTTCAGTTCGCCCGAACCCGCCGCTTCTCACTCGGCGTCCCACGCGACTTCACCGTCTCACCGGACGGCGAGCGGGTGCTGTTCCTGCGGTCCGTTTCGGGGGCCGATCCACGCAACCTGCTGTGGATGTACGAGAACGGAGAGGAGCGGATCCTCGCCGACTCATCCGGACTGGTCGCCTACGCGGCCGACCGGCAGGCCCGGGTCGTGGCCTACGCAGCGGCCGGGGAGCTGTGGACCATACGCACGGACGGTGGTGAGCCCCGCCGTGTCCCGACCGCCGGTCCGGTGGACGATCCGCGCCCCTCGCCGGACGGGAGGCTGATCGGCTACGTCACCGGGGGCGCCCTGCACGTCGTACGGACGGACGGGACGCACGACGTGTCGCTGGCCGAGCCCGAGGCCGACGAGGTCAGCTACGGCCTCGATGACAACGCGGCCACGTTCATCGGCAGGTCGCGCGGCTACTGGTGGTCGCCGGACAGCGATGCGCTGCTCATGGCCAGGGTCGACACCTCGATGGTGGAACGCCGTTATCTCGGCGACCCGTCGAACCCTGCGCAACCGCCCCGGTCGATTCCCTACCCGGCGGCCGGCACGGCCAACGCGTGCACCACGCTGCACTTGGTGACGACTTCCGGCAATCGGACGCCCGTACGGCTGCCGCAACAGGCCCCTGACGAACCCGGTGCGTGGGGCCGCGCCTTCGAGTACGTCGTCAGGGCCGACTGGCAGAACGTCGGGCCGGTGGTGAGCATCCAGACCCGGGACCAGCGCACGATGTGGGTCGTACGGGTCGACCCGGCGACCGGGGACGTCGAACCCTTGTCCTGGCAGAGCGACGACGCCTGGGTGGAGTTCCCGCCCGGCGCCCCGCTGCACACCGCCGCCGGGGTGCCGGTGCTCCCGCAGGTGCGCGGCGACGTACGGACGATCCGAATCGGCAGCGCATTCCCGCCGCCCGATTTGCAGGTGCGCGAGGTACTCGGGGCGGTGGGGGAGCGGGTGCTGTTCACCGCGAGCGAGGAGCCGACGGAGGTGCATGTCTGGTCGTACGAACCCGGGCGCGGCTTCGAACAGCTGACGCGGGAATCGGGAGTGCACACGGCCGCCGCCGGAGGCGACACGTTGGTGCTGGACAGCAGCACACCGGAGGGACACACCCTGACGGTGCTCCGGGGCGGTAGACCGGCGGGCCGGATCGCAGTCCTGGCGGAGCGGCCGGCGGTGCCCTTCCGGCAGGTGCACCTGGTACTGGGGGAGCGTCGGCTGCGCAGCCGACTGCATCTGCCCTCCTGGTACGAGCCGGGTTCGGGGAAGCTGCCGGTGCTGCTCAATCCGTACGCCGGGCCCGGCATGCAGGTGGTGACCAAAGCGCACCGCTGGGACGCCGCGGTGTGCCAGTGGTACGCCGAGCAGGGCTTCGCGGTGGTGGCCACGGACGGCCGCGGCACGCCCGGGCGCGGGGTGCGGTGGCAGCGGGAAATTCTCGGCGACCGGCTCGGGCCCGTACTGGCCGACCAGATCGACGCGCTGCACGCCGCGGCCGAACGGTACGAGGCGCTCGACCTGGACCGGGTGGGTATCCGGGGGTGGTCGTTCAGCGGCTACTTGGCGGCGGGCGCCGTGCTGCACCGTCCCGACGTGTTCCACGCGGCGGTGGCGGGCGCCCCGCCCACCGACCGGCGCCTGTACAACTCGTACTGGGAGGAGCGCTTCCTCGGGCACCCGGACCTCCGTCCCGACAACTACGAGCGCTGCTCGTTGCTCCCGGTGGCCGAGAAACTGACCCGCCCGCTGCTGCTCATCCACGGTCTCGTTGACGAGAACGTGGCTCCGGCCCACACGCTGCGCCTCTCGGCGGCGCTGCTCGCCGCCGGCAGGCCGCACAGCGTGCTGCTGCTGCCCGGGGTGGGCCACCTCATCGCTCGCCCAGGAGTGGCGGACACCCAGCTGCGGATCCAGCTGGACTTCCTCAAGCGTTCGCTGGGTTGTTGATGTGGTGGCGGTGGTCGGGCAGGGACCGCAGCCAGTCGATCAGGAGCCGGTTGACCTCGTCGCCGCGTTCCTGTTGGACCCAGTGCCCGCAGCCGTCGAGGATGTGCGAGCCGGCCAGGCCCGGGAGGGTCGTGGGGTAGGCCTTGATGGCATCGGCCATCCAGGTGGTGGAGGGGTCGAGTTCGCCGCCGATGAACAGCGAGGGCTGGGTCATCGGCGCCCCGTCCCACGCGGCGAGGTCGTCCCAGTCCCGGTCGACGTTGCGGTAGCGGTTGAGTGCCCCGGTGAATCCGGTGCGCTCGAACTCGTCGGCGTAGAAGTCGAGATCGGCCACCGTGAGCCAGGAGGGCAGCGGGTCGTTGACGAAGCGGTCGGAGAGCCTTGCGCCTTGGGGGACGAAGTGGAGGCTGCCGTCAGTGGACGGGGGCGGCATCGTGTCGGCCGAGAGCCCGGCGTAGAACCCCGCCAGCCAGGCGCGGACATCGAGCTCCATCTCCGCCTCGGCCCGCCCGGGCGCCTGGAAGTAACTGACGTAGAACTCCTCGCTCCCGCCGATCCCGGCGAACGCGTCGGTGGGCCGGAAGCTGTTCCTGGGCGCGTACGGAACGCTCAGCAGTCCCACGGCGGTGAAGATCTCCGGCCGCAGCAGCGCCGAGTTCGCGGCGATCGGCGAGCCCCAGTCGTGGCCCACGACCACTGCCGTCTCCTCGCCGAGGGCGTGTACGACCCCGACGTTGTCGGCGACGTGCGCCAGCATCCGGTACGCCTCCACCTCGCGCGGCTTCGACGAACGGCCGTAGCCCCGGACGTCGATGGCGACCGCGCGAAAGCCCGCCGCGGCCAGCGCCGGGAGTTGGCGGCGCCACGAGTACCAGGACTCGGGAAACCCGTGGACCAGCAGGACCAGGGGGCCGCTGCCCTGTTCGACCAGATGGATACGACCGCCGGGGACCTCCACCAAGCGGTGCCGCGCGCCCCCCGGCACCGGCGCGGAAGACGATCGGGCGGGCTGCGACATGCGTCCTCCTGGAGGCTTCGGTGACGTCGTCCACGATCATGCACGGGTGCGGTGGCAGACCGCGAGTAATGTTGCCGGTTTGGCAACCGGCCTATGTGGGGCCGCCGAGGTCGCCTATGGCATCGGCGTAGTAGACCGGGCCCGACAGGTGGAGAGCGAGCTTGCGGAAGGTCCAGCCGGGGCCCGGAGAGTGGTCGAGCTGCTCAGGCGTCAGGGCGTTGAGCCGGTTCACCCAGATCCGGGAGAGCCGGGCGAGCCGGCTGCGGGCCTCGTCGAGGTCGGCGGGGGTGAAGGGGGCGAGGTCGGCCTTCGTGGTGATCGCGGAGGCGGGCCAGTGGTCGGGCTGGGGTTCCTCGCCCGCGAGGCGGGCCTCCAGCTCGGCGAGGTGATCGACAAGATGGTCGGCGACCCTGCGGATCGCCTTGTGGGGGGTGTAGATGCGGTCGTCGGCCGGGAAGGGGCGACCGTCCCATGCCGTCCAGGTCGCCGCGAGCGCCAGAACGTGTTCGACCATGACGGAGACGGCCTCGGCCGGGTCGGGGGTGTGGTTGGTTGGAGCCCCATCCAGGATTCCGGCCGCGAGGGCGAGGGCGTGGTCCCTTCCCGGGCAGAGACGGGGCCGGCTGCCGAAGGTCAGAGGAGGCGGGCCGGACCGTTCCGGGTCGAAGGTCTCCGCGTCCGCGAAGACTTGCGGGTCCCGGTTGGCCACGGCGATGTCCAGGATCACCACGTCACCCTCGGCGATCTCGGTCCCGGCGATGCGGGTGTCACGGACGGCGACCCGGCGCATCGCCCGTACCGGGGGGTCGTGTCGCAGGGTCTCGGCCAGCACCGCCTCGGTGGGGTGCGTGGCTGGGCAGGCGTCAGCCACGCGCCGGGCGTTGTCGACCAGGCCGGCCGTGGTGTCGCACGCCTGCACCAGCAGGCCGATCCGGTTGGCGGCGAGCTCGAGCAGGGCTTCGGACTGCTGGGACCCCAGCATCTGGTGCAGGAGCCAGGCCACGGCCGTGTCGGCGTCCGCGTCCTCCCCGCCGAAGTACACCCCCGCTACGACGGTGATCGCCTTCGCGACGGCGTCAGGGTCCGGGAGCCCCAGCCCCTCGGCGAGGGTCCGGACCACCAGGAGACGGGCGTCGCCGTCGGGGCCGGACTCCGTAGCCGCGCGCAGCGCAGCCGGATCCAGGCGGGCGAGGTCGGACTCCACCAGTGCCCGGCGGCGGGCGTGGGTCTCGCCCGCGCTGAACCGAGCCACCGTTCCGCGCAGCCAGGCCATGCTGCCCGGCGGACCGGACTCGGCGGGCGGCGGTACGAGATGCGGGTCGGCGAGGGCGGCTTGGACGTCGGCGTACCGGCCGAACCGGTGCAGGGAGTTGGTCATGGCCCCGACGGTAGGGCTGGAGTACTTCGGCGCCCGCCGAAGTATGTGTCCGGGTCCTACGCCACGCCCGCGAGAGCCGCGAGCTTGGTGACGGTGTTCCAGTTGCGGGCCGTGGCGGTGAGTCCGAGGCGCTTCTCCCAGAGGGCATGGGAGAGCTTGGTCTTCTGGATGCCGTTCGGGCAGTGGACGTAGATCTCGCGCTCGCCGGGGCGGAACTCGTCCGGTGCGAAGACGGCCGGGTCCAGGTCCTTCAGCTTGTCGGGGTCCACCGGCCCGGAAAGGAACGTCACCAGGAAGCGCGCCGGCTCGATCCCCGCCATGTCGAAGGGGTTCCGCTCGATCACCCCGCGCAGTTCCGCCGCCTCCCGCACGATGCACGGCACCCGGAGCCCCAGTTCGCCGGCGATGCGGTCCTTGAGCTCCACCGCGAGTCGCTCGGGGTCGGCCCAGGCGTGGTCGAACAGGGCGTTTCCGCTCTGGAGGTGGGTACGTACCGCCGTCGCGCCCATCCCGTCGAGCAGTTCGCGCAGCGACTGCATGGGGAGGCGGGCATTGCCCCCGACATTGATGCCGCGCAGCAGCGCTACGTACGTTGTCGTCGCCATACCGGCACCGTAGCTCAGTCCTCGCCGCCCTTCAGGGCCCTGCCGAGGATCCCTGCCGGGTGCGGTGCCTCGGCCTCGACAACAAACGCGGTGAGGCCGCTGCCGGTCCACGTCTCGTGGTCCTCACCGGCGCTCCAGCAGGCCGCCTGACCGGCGGCGATGGGGTGCGGGACGCCGTCCGCGCCGCTCACATGCCCCTCGCCCGCCACGACGATCAGGGCCTGCGGCACCGGCGCCACGTGCCGGCCGATGCGCCCGCCGGGCGCGAGGTGCATGACGCCGGTCGAGACGGCCCCGGTCGTCCCGGCGTGGACCCGGACATGGCGGACGCCGGAGCTGCCGAAGGCGGTGAGTTCGAGGCCGGAGGCGGGACTTGCGTCAACGATCTTCATGAGGGTGATCCTGCCGGAGGTCGTCCATTCGGAGGACGGGGAGCCGGGGAAACGGTTCGGCGGCCGGTGACGTCGATACGTTCGCGGGCATGAACGCGAAGAGTGAGCGTCCGATCGTCACCGAACTGCGGCTGTCCGCCTTCAAGTCGCATCGCGGCGCGAGCTTCGCGCTGGGCCCCCTCACGGTGCTGGCGGGCCCGAGCGGGACCGGCAAGTCGAGTGTCCTGGAGGCCCTGGCCGTACTGGGCCGCCTGGCGGGCGGTGAGGAGCTGGACGAGGTGCTCGCCGCCGAAGCCGGGGTCGTACGGGGCGGGGTCGGGGCCTGCGTGCCGCACGGTGCGCAGCCGGACGCCGAGGGGCGCCGGGGATTCCGGATCGGCTGCACGGCCGACGGGCCGTTGGGGCCGGTCCGACTGGACGTCGCCGTCCAGACCGAGCCCGAACTGCGCATCGTGGGCGAGCGGTTGACCGGCGCTGGCGAGACACTGCTGACCACGGCACTGCGCGACCCGGGACGGCGTACCGTCCAGGCCGCCTGGCACACCGCGGGGGCCGTGCCGGTGACCAGGGCGCCGCTGCCGGACGACCGGCTGGCCACCGCACTGCTGCCGCTGCGCGTCGCCGGGACGACGGAGGGGCAGCGGCTGGTACTGGCGGGCGCGGAGCAGATGGTGGTGGCCCTGCGCGGGGTGTTCGCCGTGGAGCCGCTGCCGCACCGGATGAGGCAGCCGGTGGCGGTGAAGGACGGCATGCTGCGCAAGGCCTGCGACAACCTCTCGGCCGTGCTGCACCGTACCGAGGGCGAGTGCCGGACGCGGCATGCCGCCCTGGTCCGGGCGATGCGGGCGGTGTGCAGCGGGCCGGTCGAAGGGCTGACGACCGTGCCTGCGGGGCCGGATGGCGCCGGCGTCCTGGCCGTCGTCGACCGGGGCCCGCTCGGACTGGTGCCGGTGGACCGGCTCGGCGACGGCGAACTGCGCTTCCTAGCCCTGGGCCTGGTGCTGCTCACCGGCCCCGACGTGCTGGAGGTGGACACCAGCGGGGAACTGCTGCCCGCCTTCCAGGCGCTGACCGTTCTCGCGGACGGCCTCGACCTGGGCCTCGACCGCGCCCAGACCCGCGAGCTGCTGGGCCTGGCCGGCCAGGCGGCCGAGCGCGGGCACATCCGCCTGCTGGGGACGGCCCACGACCCGGCGGTGGCCGAGGGCATGGGCGGGGTGTCGGTCGTGGAGTTCGGCCGCTCGTCCCGGGTGGCAGCCCAGCCTGGCCACGCCGCTCAGCCCGCCCAGGCTGCTGAGGGCGAGGCGCGCGCGGTCGCCGCGATGCGGTAGACCTGGGCAGCGTGACCGAGGATCTGTACGCGCTGCAGCGGCGACTGACCGCCTTCGCGGCGGCCCGCCGCTGGCAGCCGTACCACACGCCCAAGAACCTGGCCGCGGCGCTGAGCGTCGAGGCCTCCGAGCTGCTTGAGATCTTCCAGTGGCTGACGCCCGAGGAGGCCGCCGCCGTGATGGCGGATGATGAGAAGGCGCATCGGGTGAAGGACGAGGTGGCGGACGTCCTGGCGTATCTGCTGCAGTTCTGCGATGTGCTGGGGATCGATCCGCTGGAGGCGCTCACCGCCAAGATCGACCGCAATGAGCTGCGCTTTCCCGCGCCGGGGGAGGGCGACTGACCCGTCCTGCGGGAGTTATCCACAGGGCGGAGGAGGGCCCTTCCCTTCGCGTACGCGATCAGTCACTCTGAGTGAACGACGTGAACGGAAGGGGAGCGGACGACATGGACGCGGCACGGCTCATCGGCAGCACCCGGCGCGCGCTCAAGGAGATCCGGGGAGAGGGAGAACTGCTCGCGGAGGCCTGGCAGGCTCAGGCCCTGGCGGAGGCGGTCATCCGCCACCTCGTACCGGACGGGACAGGGGCGAAGGGACCCCCGGCCGGCCCGGCCCCCCGAGCGGCCCCCGGTCGTGGAGCCGCGCTCACTGAAGTACGGAATCCGGCCGGGGCCCTGCGTGACCTGCGCGAGCTGCTGTCGGAGCTGGGCGCGGTGCTGGTGTCGGCGGCCTGCTCGACCGAGGACGAGGCGGTGTACTGGCAGTGCATCGAGGCCCTGGACGGGGCCGCCGACCGCCGGGATCGGGTGTGCGCGCTGCTCCGCGAGGCCGAAGCGGCCCTGGCGCGGGAGCGAGCGCAGTGAACCGACCCGAGGTCCGGCCCCAGGGCGCCACGGCGAACCGAGCCTCAGGAGGGACGGGGGGTGTCGTCCCAGGCGGTGGGTGCGGTGCCCCGTCCGGAGGACTGGAGATCGGCGTCAAGACCGGCGAGGTCGGCGTTGAGCGCGGCCATCAGCTCTTCCATCTGCTGAAACAGCCCCTTGGGTGCCGCGGCGGGCGAATGTGCCTCGCCTCTCTGCTCGGGCACGGTTTCCTGGGACATCATGGCCTCCTCGGGCCCTGGCCCTCCCGGGGCGCGAGGGCGGTGACGCGTCGTGACCGCCGGCAGCGGCCGCCGACGTGCGGGCCGGGCGGTCCGGCTCCGCCCGAGCCAACGATCACGTGCCCCACCAGTCACTGTGGATACGCCCCGCTGAGGGGCGAGTTGGCCGATTTTCACCCCACTGGGGCACCCGGCCGTGGCCATCGGGGTGACTGTTGACGATCCTCTTCCGCATCGTGCGGTGCAGGATGGGGGTATGGATCTTCGCATTTTCACCGAGCCCCAGCAGGGGGCCACCTACGACACACTCCTCAAGGTCGCCCAGGCCACGGAGGAGCTGGGCTTCGACGCCTTCTTCCGTTCGGACCACTACCTGAGTATGGGCGATTCGGACGGCCTGCCCGGGCCGACCGACGCCTGGATCACCCTCGCCGGGCTCGCCCGCGAGACCAAGCGGATCCGGCTCGGCACGCTGATGACCGCCGCCACCTTCCGGCTTCCCGGCGTGCTCGCCATCGAGGTCGCCGGGGTGGACCAGATGTCCGGCGGACGGGTGGAGCTGGGGATCGGCGCCGGCTGGTACGAGGAGGAGCACACCGCGTACGGCATCCCCTTCCCGAAGGAGAAGTTCGCCCGCCTGGAGGAGCAGCTGGCGATCGTCACCGGGCTCTGGTCGACGCCGGTGGGCCAGCGCTTCTCCTTCGAGGGCACGTACTACCAGCTCAAGGACTCGCCCGCGCTGCCCAAGCCGGCTCAGGCCAAGGTCCCGGTACTGATCGGCGGACACGGCGCCAAGCGCACCCCGCGCCTCGCCGCCCGCTACGCGGACGAGTTCAACGTCCCGTTCGCGTCGGTCGAGGACTCGGACCGGCAGTTCGCCCGGGTCAGGGAAGCCGCTGACGCGGAGGGCCGGAAGGCCGGCGAGATCGTCTACTCCAACGCGCTCGTGACGTGCGTCGGCAGGACCGACGCGGAGGTCGCACGCCGGGCCGCCGCCATCGGCCGCGAGGTCGACCAGCTCAAGGCCGAGGGGCTCGCCGGCACCCCGGCAGAGGTCGTCGACAAGATCCGCCGCTACGCGGAGGTGGGCGCCACCCGCTTCTACCTCCAGATTCTGGACCTCGACGACCTCGACCACCTCGAACTGATTTCCTCTGAGGTCCAGTCGCAGCTCACCTGAGCCCTCAGGAACCTGAAAGCGCACCAACAGCAAGGAGCACCCGCGATGCCCGCCTCCACGAAGCCGCTCGCCGCGGCCCTGGCCGAGGGACCTGTCGTCCTCGACGGCGGCCTGTCCAACCAACTCACCGACCAGGGCTGCGACCTGTCCGACGAACTGTGGTCCGCCCGGCTCCTCGCGGACGCCCCCGAGCAGATCCAGGCCGCCCACGCGGCCTATGTGCGGGCGGGCGCGCGGGTGCTCATCACCTCCAGCTACCAGGCCACCTACGAAGGTTTCGGCAGACGCGGCATCAGCCGTGACGAGACCTCGGCACTGCTCCGGCGCAGCGTCGAGCTGGCCCGGCTGGCGGCCGGTAACCGCGAGGACGTATGGATCGCGGCATCCGTCGGCCCGTACGGCGCGATGCTCGCGGACGGCAGCGAGTACCGGGGCCGCTACGGGCTGAGCGTGAAGGAGCTGGAGGCCTTCCACCGGCCCAGGATCGAGGTCCTGGCCGAGGCGGCCCCCGATGTGCTCGCCCTGGAGACCGTCCCCGACACCGACGAGGCCGAGGCCCTGCTCCGCGCCGTCGAGGGCACCGGCGTCCCGGTCTGGCTCACCTACACCATCGACGGCGACACCACCCGGGCCGGACAGCCGCTGGAGGACGCCTTCAAGCTGGCCGCCGGCGAGGACAACGTCATCGCGGTCGGCGTCAACTGCTGCATACCGGAGGACGCCGACCGGGCCGTGGGCGTCGCGGCCGAGGCCTCCGGCAAGCCGGTCGCGGTCTACCCCAACAGCGGCGAGGCCTGGGACGCCCAGGCCCGATCCTGGCTCGGCGGCTCCACCTTTCAACCGGCGCGCGTGGGCCACTGGGAGAAGGACGGCGCCCGCCTCATCGGCGGCTGCTGCCGGGTGGGACCACGTGAGATCGCCGAGCTGGCCGCCGTCCTGGGCCGCTGACGGGCACGCCGACCCGCGGGAGGAACGGAAAACCCATAGTCCCGGGTCACGCCCGCGCACGATACTCGGACGCGTGTTCCTGACGATCTCCACCACCGGCAGCAAGGGCCTTCCGGCCACCGACCTCGGCTTCCTGCTGCACAAGCACCCCGACAAGGCCCAGGCCTTCTCCACCTCCTACGGCGACGCGCACGTCTTCTACCCCGAGGCGTCCGCCGAGCGCTGCACCGCCGCGCTGTTGCTGGAGGTCGATCCGGTGGCGCTGGTCCGGCGTGGCAAGGGCAAGGGCCGTGGCGGGGCCCCGGACATGTCGCTGGCGCAGTACGTCAACGACCGGCCCTACGCCGCGTCGTCGCTGCTGGCGGTCGCCTTGCGGACGGCGTTCGCCAGCGCGCTTCGCGGCGTGTGCAATGCGCTGCCCGAGCGTGCGGCGAGCCCGCTGCCACTGCGGATCGAGGTGCCGGTGCTACCCGCGCGGGGTGGCGCGGCCCTCGTACGGCGGCTGTTCGAGCCGCTGGGCTGGACGGTGGAGGCCGAAGCGGTCGCGCTGGACGAGCGGTTCCCGGAGTGGGGCGACTCGCGCTACATACGGCTGGTCCTGGAGGGTGAGCTGCGGCTGGCGGACGCGCTGCGGCACCTCTATGTGCTGCTGCCGGTGATGGACGACGCCAAGCACTACTGGGTGTCGCCGGACGAGGTGGACAAGCTGCTGCGGATGGGCGACGGCTGGCTCCCCAGCCACCCAGAGCAGCAGCTGATCACCAGCCGGTATCTGTCGCGGCGCTGGTCGCTGACCCGGCAGGCGCTGGAGCGGCTGGAGTTGGCCAGGCTCGCCGAGGCCGACGACACCGAGGCAGAGGAGATCGACAACGCGATCGACGAGGAGACGGACACCGACGAGAAGCCGGTGCCGCTCGCCGTGCGGCGACGCGAGGCGATCCTGGACGCGCTGCGCGCGGCGGGGGCGAGCCGGGTGCTCGACCTCGGTTGCGGGCAGGGGCAGTTGGTTGGCGCGCTGCTGAAGGATGTGCGCTTCACCGAGATCGTCGGCGTCGACGTCTCGGTCCGCGCGCTCAACGAGGCGGCACGGCGGCTGCGTCTGGAGCGGATGGGGGAGCGACAGTCCTCCCGCCTGACGCTGCTGCAGGGCTCGCTCGCCTACACCGACGCACGCCTGAAGGGCTATGACGCCGCCGTGCTGAGCGAGGTCATAGAGCACCTCGACCTGCCACGGCTGCCCGCTCTGGAGTACGCGGTGTTCGGCGCTGCCCGCCCGGCGACGGTGATCGTGACCACGCCGAACGTCGAGTACAACGTGCGCTGGGAGACGCTGCCCGCCGGGCACGTCCGGCACTCCGACCACCGCTTCGAGTGGACCCGCGAGGAGTTCCGCACGTGGGCGCACCAGGTCGCCGGGCGGCACGGGTACGGCGTCGCGTTCGCACCCGTCGGGCCCGACGACCCCGAGGTCGGACCGCCCACCCAGATGTCTGTGTTCAGCCTGACCAAGACGACCGCGAAGGAGGCGGCAGCATGACCGTACAGTCGGCGAAGCGCACGCTTCCCGTGACCGACCTGTCCCTCGTGGTCCTGGTCGGCAGCACCGGCTCGGGCAAGTCCACCTTTGCCCGCAAGCACTTCAAGCCCACCGAGGTGATCTCCTCCGACTTCTGTCGCGGCCTGGTCGCCGACGACGAGAACGACCAGAGCGCCAGCGGCGACGCCTTCGAGGTCCTCCACTACATCGCGGGCAAGCGGCTCGCCGCCGGCCGACTCACGGTCGTGGACGCCACCAGCGTTCAGCCGGAGAGCCGGAAGCAGCTGGTCCGGCTCGCTCGCGAACACGATGTGCTGCCGATCGCCATCGTGCTGGACGTCCCCGAGCAGGTGTGCGCCGAGCGCAACGCGGGCCGCGCCGACCGCGCCGGTCTCCCGCGCCACGTCATCCAGCGACAGCAGCGCGAGCTGCGCCGCTCGATGAAGCACCTGGAGCGCGAGGGCTTCCGCAAGGTCCACCACCTGCGCGGGGTCGAGGAGATCGAGGCCGCCGAGGTCGTCCTTGAGCGCCGCTACAACGACCTGCGGCACCTGACCGGCCCGTTCGACATCATCGGCGACATCCACGGCTGCCACTCCGAGCTGGAGACCCTGCTCTCCAAGCTCGGCTACGCCGACGGCGTCCACCCCGAGGGCCGCACCGCCGTTTTCGTCGGCGACCTCGTCGACCGTGGCCCCGACAGCCCCGGCGTGCTGCGCCGCGTCATGGGCATGGTTGCCGCCGGCACCGCGCTCTGCGTACCCGGCAACCACGAGAACAAGCTCGCCCGCTGGCTCAAGGGCAAGCAGGTCCAGCACAGTCACGGCCTCGCCGAGACCATCGAGCAGCTCACCCAGGAGGACACCAAGGACCCGGAGTTCAAGGAGCGGGTACGGGAGTTCATCGAGGGCCTGGTCAGCCACTACGTCCTCGACGGCGGCAAGCTGGTGGTCTGTCACGCCGGCCTGCCGGAGAAGTACCACGGCCGCACCTCGGGCCGGGTGCGCAGCTTCGCGCTGTACGGCGACACCACCGGCGAGACCGACGCGTGCGGCCTGCCGGTCCGCTACCCCTGGGCCGAGGACTACCGGGGCCGCGCCGCCGTGGTCTACGGCCACACCCCGAACCCGTCGGCGACCTGGCTCAACAACACCATCTGCCTCGACACCGGCTGCGTCTTCGGCGGCCGGATGACCGCGCTGCGCTGGCCCGAGCGCGAGCTGGTCGACGTACCCGCCGTGCAGGTCTGGTACGAGCCGGCCAAGCCGCTGACCAACGAGGCGCCGGGAGGTCACGACGGCCGCCCGCTCGACCTCGCGGACGTCACGGGGCGCAGGGTCGTCGAGACCACCCACCACGGCCGCGTCGCCGTCCGCGAGGAGAACGCCGCGGCCGCCCTGGAGGTCATGAGCCGCTTCGCCGTCGACCCGCGCCTGCTCGCGTACCTGCCGCCGACCATGTCGCCCTGCGCGACCTCGCAGCTCGACGGCTATCTGGAGCACCCTCACGAGGCCTTCGCCGCCTACCACGAGGACGGCGTACGCCAGGTCATCTGCGAGGAGAAGCACATGGGCTCCCGCGCGGTGGCCCTGGTCTGCCGCGACGCGCAGGCAGCCCGCGAGCGCTTCGGCGTCACCGACGGGGCCACCGGCGCCCTGCACACCCGCACCGGACGGCCGTTCTTCGACGACCCGGCCGTCACCGAGCAGGTGCTGGGCCGGCTGCGGGAGGCGATATCCGCCGCCGGGCTCTGGGACGACCAGGCGACCGACTGGCTGCTGCTCGACGCCGAGTTGCTGCCCTGGTCGCTCAAGGCCTCCGGCCTGCTGCGCAGGCAGTACGCCGCCGTGGGCGCCGCCTCCGGCGCGGTCTTCCCGGGTGCGCTCGCCGCGCTCGATTCGGCCGCCGCCCGTGGCACCGACGTCGCCGGCCTGCTCGCCCGCCAGCGCGAGCGGTCCGCCGACGCCGCCGCCTTCACGGATGCGTACCGCCGCTACTGCTGGACGACCGAAGGCCTGGACGGCGTGCGCCTCGCGCCCTTCCAGATCCTCGCCGTCCAGGGCCGCAGCCTCGCCGCGCTCCCGCACGACGACCAACTCGCGCTGATCGACCGCCTGGTCGCCGCCGACCCCACCGGACTGCTCCAGGAGACCCGCCGCCTGGTGGTCGACACCGGCGACGAGGCTTCTGTCGCCGCCGGCACCGACTGGTGGCTGGAGCTGACCGCGGCCGGCGGCGAGGGCATGGTCGTCAAGCCCCTCCAGGCCCTCCTCCGCAGCGAGTCGGGCAACCGCCTCGTCCAGCCCGGCATCAAGTGCCGCGGCCGCGAATACCTCCGCATCATCTACGGCCCTGAATACACCCGCCCCGACCACCTCACCCGCCTCCGCTCCCGCGCCCTTGGCCACAAGCGCTCCCTCGCCCTCCGCGAATACGCCCTCGGCCTCGAAGCCCTGGACCGCCTCGCCTCCGGCGAGCCCCTCTGGCGCGTTCACGAGGCCGTCTTCGCGGTCCTCGCCCTGGAGTCGGAGCCGGTGGACCCCCGGTTGTGACGCTGCGCGGGGCCCAGGGCGAGGGTGCCGGCGGCGACGGCGCTGGCGAAGGCCACCTCGCTGAGGACGCCGGGCGCGGCCACCTGAGCTGAACCTCTTCGTGCCGCGCTCGCAGCGCTCGGCGCCGGCGCGCCTCCCGCGCTTCGGGTGGCTGCGCCGAACTCCGTCCGGCGGTGGTTTGGCCGGAGGGGTTTGGTGCGGTTCACCAAGCCGTCTTCGCGGTCCTCGCCCTGGATCTGGCCCTGGAGGAGCGACTCGCCGTGCGGCGCGAGGGTGGGGTCCTGGGCGGTGACACGGCCGATCCAGCCCGGGGCGTCGAGGTCGGACAGGGCGAAGGCGTCGCCGCGCCGCTCGCGCAGGGCGAGGTCGAGCAGGGCGGTGCGGCCGCTGTCCCAGACCAGGGAGTCGTCGCCGGGCAGGGCGCGGGCGGCGTCCAGGGAGGTGGCGACGACGACCGGGCCGTGCTCGGGCAGGGTGTCGATCCGGGCGCCGAGTTCCAGGCGGGCGCCCAGGTTCCAGGCGCGCGCCGCCATCCGCTCGATGACGGCGCCCCAACCGCCGACCGGGTATTGGGCCTCGGGCGGCACGGACGCCACCCGCCGCAGCCGTTCCTGGACGAAGGCCGCGGAGAGGCTGCCGGGGTCGTGGTGGAAGACCACCACCGCCGCGTAGTGGGCCGCCGCCCGCGCCGCGCGGCCGCCCACGAGCCCGTCGGCCCAGCCCGCGAAGTCCTGGCCGACCGGGGCCTCGCGCTGGCAGAGCAGCCGCAGCATGCCCAGCGGCGGCATCCGGCGCAGCCGGCCCCCGTACCGGAAGCGCGGCCGCGCGCAGTCGCGGGGCTGGGACTTCGCCAGGGGCCCGGTCAGGCCGCGCTGGGTGAGCCAGGTCCAGTGCGGGCCGGAAGCGTAGAAGGCGTGCGGGCCCTCGTTCGTACGGTAGGCGCCCTCGGAGGTGCGGGCCCGGCCGCCGAGGGCGTCGTGCGCCTCGTAGAGCGTCACCTGCGCGCCCGCCTCGGCGCAGGTGAGCGCCGCCGTCAGCCCGGCGAAGCCGCCGCCGACGACCGTGATGTGCCGCATGGATCGGCCGCATGGGTCGGTCTCCTCGCTCGCTCCCCGCCGTCCTTCACCTCTTGGACGTCACCTCTTGGACGCTGCGGGGGCGCGGGATGTGACATCGGCCCCGTCCTGGCCGAACCGCCGCTAATTCGCGCGAGGAGTGGGAAGGTCATTCCCATGGGCTTCCATGTGGACTCAGAGGCCGGGCGGCTGCACCGCGTGATCCTTCACCGGCCCGATCTCGAGCTGAAGCGACTCACGCCGTCGAACAAGGACGCGCTGCTCTTCGACGACGTCCTGTGGGTGCGCCGGGCACGCGCCGAGCACGACGGCTTCGCGGACGTGCTGCGCGACCGGGGCGTGGAGGTGCACCTCTTCGGTGACCTGCTGCGCGAGACGCTGGCCCTGCCCGAGGCCCGGCGGATGGTCCTCGACCGGGTCTTCGACGAGAAGGAGTACGGTCCCGTGGTCACCGACCACTTCCGTGCGGCCTTCGACGAGCTGTCCGCCGCCGACCTGGTGGAGGCGCTGGTCGGCGGCATGACCAAGCGGGAGTTCCTGGAGCGCTTCGCCGAGCCGACCTCGGTGCGCTTCCACGTCATGGGCGCGGACGACTTCCTGCTCAATCCGCTGCCGAACCACCTCTTCACCCGGGACACCTCGGCCTGGGTCTACGACGGCGTCAGCATCAACGCCATGCGCTGGCCCGCCCGCTGGCACGAGACCATCCACTACGAGGCGGTCTATCAGCACCACCCCCTCTTCGCACCGGGCGGCTTCCACGTCTGGTCGGAGGGACAGGCCGCCTACCCCTCGACCATCGAGGGCGGCGACGTCCTCGTCATCGGCAATGGCGCGGTGCTGATCGGCATGAGCGAGCGCACCACCCCGCAGGCCGTGGAGATGCTCGCCCAGCGGTTGTTCGCGGCCGGTTCGGCCCGCAGCATCGTGGCGCTGGACATGCCGAAGCGGCGGGCGTTCATGCACCTGGACACCGTGATGACGATGATCGACGGTGACACCTTCACCAAGTACGCCGGGCTCGGCATGCTCCGCTCGTACACCATCGGGCCGGGCGCGGGCGAGCGCGATCTGAAGGTCACCGACCACCCACCGGATCACATGCACCGGGCGATCGCGGCCGCGCTGGGGCTGGACGACATCCGGGTGCTCACCGCGACCCAGGACGTGCACGCGGCGGAGCGCGAGCAGTGGGACGACGGGTGCAATGTGCTGGCCCTGGAACCGGGCGTGGTGCTCGCCTACGAACGCAATGTCACGACCAATACCTATCTGCGCAAGCGCGGCATCGAGGTGATAGAGATCCCCGGGAGCGAACTGGGGCGGGGACGCGGCGGCCCGCGCTGCATGAGCTGTCCCATCGAGCGGGACGCCGTGTAAGGCACCGTATAAGGATGCGGAGCGTCGTATAGACTTCCAGTTAGTCAGTCCTATTGCCCTACGACCGCGACCTAGGAGCCCCCATGGCCATCGACCTCACGGGCCGCCACTTCCTCAAGGAGCTGGACTTCACCACCGAGGAGTTCCGCCACCTGGTGGAGCTGGCCGCCGAGCTGAAGGCGGCCAAGCGAGCGGGCACCGAGGTCCAGCGGCTGCGGGGCAGGAACATCGCCCTGGTCTTCGAGAAGACGTCGACGCGGACTCGCTGCGCCTTCGAGGTCGCCGCCGCCGACCAGGGCGCCTCGACCACGTATCTCGACCCGGCCGGCTCACAGATCGGGCACAAGGAGTCGGTCAAGGACACCGCCCGCGTCCTCGGCCGGATGTTCGACGGCATCGAATACCGTGGAAACGGCCAGCAGATCGTCGAGGAACTGGCGGCGTACGCGGGCGTGCCCGTGTGGAACGGCCTCACCGACGAGTGGCACCCCACGCAGATGCTGGCCGACGTGCTCACCATGACCGAGCACAGCGCCAAGCCGCTGGAGGAGATCGCCTACGCCTACCTCGGCGACGCCCGCTACAACACCGGCAATTCACTGCTGATCACCGGCGCCCTGCTCGGCATGGACGTACGGATCGTGGCGCCCAAGCGGCTCTGGCCGGACGACGCCGTGGTCGCCGTGGCACACCGCCTCGCGGCGAGCACCGGCGCCCGCGTCACGCTCACCGAGGACGTGTCCGAGGGAGTGCGCGGCGCGGACTTCGTCCACACGGACGTCTGGGTCTCGATGGGCGAGCCCAAGGAGGTCTGGGACGAGCGGATCGCGCTGCTCGGCCCCTACGCCGTCACCGCCGAGGTGCTGGCCGCCACCGGCAACCCGGATGTGAAGTTCATGCACTGCTTGCCCGCCTTCCACGACCTGGGCACCAGAGTCGGCCAGGAGATCTACGAACGGCACGGGCTGACCTCCCTCGAGGTCACCGACGAGGTCTTCGAGTCGCCGCGCTCCGTCGTCTTCGACCAGGCCGAGAACCGCATGCACACGATCAAGGCGATCCTGGTGGCCACCCTGGCGTGAGCCCGCGCCAGCCGTCGGCTGTGCCATCCGGCGGTGGCAGCGATCGGCGTCGTACGGTGGTGGGATGAACAGGCGTCGGCCGAACGGGACGGGATCGCGGTGCTGCCGTGAGCGCTGAACTCGACCTCTCCCTCGGCCCGATCGCGTACGAGGACACCGGCGGCGACGGACCGGTGGTGGTCCTGTTGCACGGCCTGACGCAGGACGGGACGCTGTGGCGGCATGTCGTCGCCGACCTGCGGGCCGACTTCCGGTGCGTGGTGCCGACGCTTCCCGAGGGCAGCCACCGCAAGCCCATGCGGGCGGAGGCCGAGCTGACGCCGCAGTCGGTGGCGGACCTGGTGGCCGAGTTCCTGGACCGGCTGGACCTCACCGACGTCACGCTGGTCGAGAACGACTCGGGCCGCGCCCAGACCGTGGCCGTCCAGCATCCCGAACGCCTGGCGCGGCTCGTCCTGGTCGCCTGCGAGGCGCTGGACAACTATCCGCCGGGTCTGCCCGGCAAACTGCTGGTGCTGGCCGCACGGATCCCCGGCGGGCTCAACGCCGTTGTGCGGCTCCTGGCTCTGAAGTCCTTGCGCCGGCTGCCCATCGGGCTCGGCGCGATGACGAAGCGCCCGGTGCCGGACGAGGTCGTGGACGGCTGGTTGGAGCCCCTGCTCACCGACCCGGCCATCCGCCGCGACCTGCGCCGCTATCTGCTCGGTACCCGTAAGGGCGAGCTGGTGGAGGCCGCCGAGGGGCTCCGCGCGTTCGACCGCCCCGCCCTCGTCGTCTGGGCCGAGGACGATCTGCTGATGCCCCGCGACCACGGCCTGCGGCTGGCGGCGCTGCTCCCGCAGGGGCGACTGGTCGAGATCGCCGACTCGCGCACGCTCATCCCCGAGGACCAGCCGACCGCCCTGGTCAAGGCGCTGCGGAAGTTCATCCGCGACACGCTCCGACCAGCGTCGTCCGGGCCGGAGCCGACCCGTCCGAGTTGAGGCTCCGCCGCGCGAGGATAACGCTGGGGGAGTGGACACCGACAGCGGGGACGAGGACGACCGCGAGGTGGTGGAGTGGGCCTTCGAGCAGGCGTCGGTCTCCATGTCCAGCTTCGACACCCAGCAGCGCTACCTGCGGCTGAATGACACGGCCTGCCGGGTGATGGGCGTCGATGAGTCGACGCTGCGGGGGCGGTACTTCCCGGACACCGTCGAGAACGCGGAGCACAGCCAGGGCTTCCTGGCGCATCTGCGCGAGGTGGCGCAGTCCGGGCGCCCCGTGCACTACGAAAGCCACACCCGCGCCCCGTCGGGGACCCGGGAACACGCCTGGAACACCGAGATGTGGCCGGTCCGGGACCCCTCGGGGCGGGTACGTGCCGTGGCGCTGGCGGCCTTCGACAGCAGCGAGCAGCACTGGGCGCGACAGCGGATGGCGCTGCTCAACGAGGCCGCCGCCGCCATCGGCACCACGCTCGACGTGACGCGCACCGTCCAGGAACTCGCCGTAACGGTGGTACCGAGGTTCGCCGATTTCGCCAGCGTGGACCTGCTGGAGTCGGTGGTGCTCGGGGACGAACCTACCGCCGGCCCGGTCGATGGCGCGGTGGTGATGCGGAGGGTGACCCACCGCTCGCCGACCGAGGGCACCCCGGAGGCGGTCATCGACCTGGGCGCGGCCGGCACCTACCCGGCGTTCTCGCCGCCCGCCCGGGGACTGCTGTCCGGCAGGCCGGTGCTGAGCGGCACCGGGGACCCCGACTTCGACCAGTGGATCGCCGGGCACCGCGCCAGAGCCGCCAAGTCCCGGGGCGAGAACATCCGCTCCGTCCGACCGGCAAGACCATCTGGACCGAGCAGGCGTTGCCGTAGGACCGCCCAAGGCCCAGGCCTAGATGTCGCGGAAGGTCTCGATCCGGGCGCCGATCGAGTTGAGCCGATCGGCCAGGTCCTCGTAACCGCGGTTGATCACATAGACGTTGCGCAGCACGCTGGTCCCCTCCGCCGCCAGCATCGCCAGCAGCACGACCACCGCGGGCCGCAGCGCGGGCGGGCACATCATCTCGGCGGAGCGCCAGCGCGTCGGGCCCTCGACCAGCACCCGGTGAGGGTCCAGGAGCTTGACGTTGGCGCCGAGCCGGGTCAGCTCGGTGAGGTAGATCGCGCGGTTGTCGTAGACCCAGTCATGGATGAGGGTCGAGCCCTGCGCCATGGCGGCGATGGCCGCGAAGAAGGGCACGTTGTCGATGTTGAGGCCCGGGAAGGGCATCGGGTGGATCTTGTCGATGGGGGAGCGGAGCTTCGACGGGCGTACGGTCAGGTCGATGAGCCTCGTACGGCCGTTGTCGGCAGGGTATTCGGGCGAGCGCTCGTGGTCGATGCCCATCTCCTCCAGGACGGCCAGCTCGATCTCCAGGAACTCGATCGGCACGCGCCTGATGGTCAGTTCCGACTGGGTGACCACGGCGGCCGCGACCAGGCTCATCGCCTCGACCGGGTCCTCTGACGGCGCGTAGTCCACGTCGCGGTCGATGTGCGGCACGCCGTGCACGGTGAGGGTCGTGGTGCCGATGCCCTCGACCTTGACGCCGAGCTGCTCCAGGAAGAAGCACAGGTCCTGGACCATGTAGTTGGAGCTGGCATTGCGGATGACGGTGACCCCGTCGTTGCGGGCGGCGGCCAGCAGCGCGTTCTCGGTGACCGTGTCGCCGCGCTCGGTCAGCACGATCGGGCGGGTGGGCGAAGTGTCGCGGTGCACCTGGGCGTGGTACATGCCGGTGGTGGCGGTGACCTCCAGCCCGAAGTGCCGAAGCGCCGTCATGTGCGGCTGCACGGTGCGCGTACCGAGGTCGCAGCCACCCGCGTACGGAATGCGGAAGCGGTCGGTGCGGTGCATCAGCGGCCCAAGGAACATGATGACGCTGCGCGTGCGGCGCGCGGCCTCGGTGTCCATCGACTCCAGGTCGAGGCGGGCCGGGGGCACGATCTCGAGGTCGTTGCCGTCGTTGATCCAGCGGGCCCGGACGCCGATGCTGGCCAGCACCTCCAGGATCCGGTTGACCTCCTCGATGCGGGCAACGCGGCGCAGCGTCGTGCGCCCCGCATTGAGCAGCGAGGCGCACAGCAGGGCCACGCAGGCGTTCTTGCTGGTCTTGACGTCGATGCTGCCGGACAGCCGGCGACCGCCGACGACGCGCAGATGCATCGGTCCCGCGTAGCCGAGGGAGATGATTTCGCTGTCGAGTGCTTCACCGATTCGGGCGATCATCTCAAGGCTGATGTTCTGATTACCGCGTTCAATACGGTTCACCGCGCTCTGACTGGTGCCCAGCGCCTCCGCGAGCTGCACCTGTGTCCAGCCCCGGTGCTGGCGGGCGTCACGGATGAGCTTCCCGATACGTGCGAGGTAGTCGTCTCCCATGGGGCGAGACTATCTCACATATGAGATGTTGGCTCGCGCAGACCGCGCTCGAAGTCCAGCAACTGCCGCTTGCGGGCCAGCCCGCCGCCGTAGCCGGTGAGGCTGCCCGTCGAGCCGACCACCCGGTGGCAGGGCACGATGATGCCCACCGGGTTGCGCCCGTTGGCCAGGCCAACGGCCCGGGAGGCGGTCGGCTGCCCGAGGCGGTCGGCGAGTTGCCCGTACGAGACCACCGAGCCGTACGGGATGCCCTGGAGGGCCGCCCAGACGCGCCGCTGGAACGGTGTGCCGTGCAGCGCCAGTGGCAGGTCGAAGGCAGTCAGCTCGCCCGCGAAGTAGGCCGCCAGCTGCTCGACGGCGGCGTCGAAACCGGCGGGGTCGCGCGCGCCGAAGGTCTCCTCCGGCGGCCGGTGCCGCTGCTCGGTCATGTAGAGCCCGGCCAGGACACCGTCGTCGGCGACCAGGGTCAGCGGCCCGACCGGGCTGTAGGTCATGGCGTGCGTACGCATGTCAGGATCCGTTCGAAGGCAGGAAGTTGATCGGGTGGTCGCCGGTGGCCCAGAGGTACTGGACGGCGTACGCGCGCCATGGCCGCCAAGCGGCGGAGTGCCTGACCAGCGCGCCCGGCGTGGCGGGCAGGCCCAGGGCGCGGGCCGCGTGCCGGACGCCGAGGTCGGTGGGCAGGAAGGCGTCGGGGTCGCCCAGCGCCCGCATGGCGATGGCCTCGACCGACCAGGGGCCGATGCCGGGGAGGGCGGCGAGCCGTTCGCGGGCCCGGTCCCAGTCGGCGCCGACGCCGAGGTCGACCTCGCCGGCCGCGAGCGCGGCGACCAGGCCGGTCAGCGTCGCCCGCCG
>NZ_RJVR01000112.1 GCF_003999195.1 Streptomyces soli | reverse complement strand
GCAGGGGGCTCCCGGTGGCCCCGGTGGCGCGGGCGGGCGGCATGCGGCGGCTGCGGCGGGGCCTGGGGGCGGCCAGGAGGCGGGGCCGGTCCAGTTCGCCGGGTCGGCGCCGATAGGGCCTGGGCTGCGGGTGGCCGACCGTAAGGAGCAGCAGGCAGAGGCTCCCGTTCCGGGGTGGGTCGGCCGTGGCGGTGGCGGTGGGCAGGCCAACGGTCCCGCCCAGGGGCCGGCGCCCGCGCCTGTGCCCGTACAGGGGCAGCCGGCCGGGGAATGGCGGCCGTGGCGGTTCCGTATGTCCAACGACGTCTGGGGCACGCCTGTCGTCTCGGGCGGGCGGCTTTACGTGACGTCCTTCGAGGTGCACGCGCTCGACGTGGCCACCGGCCGGCGGCAGTTCAAGACGCGTGACGTGGCGTGGACCATGGCCGTCGACGGCGGCCGGATTCACGGGTCGGACGGGCCGAGCCTGTACGCGCTGGACGCGGCGGACGGCTCGGAGCGGTGGCGTACGGGCGTGGAGGGCTGGATCTACTCCCTGCGGGCCGAGGGCGGCATCGTCGTCACCGGGACCCGAGGCGGCGGCGTACAGGCCTGGGACGCGGCCGGCGGGCGGCTGAAGTGGGAGCGGGGCGGCGCGCAGACGGAGTTCGAGTCGCCGGAGTCCGGGCCGTGCGTGGTGGGCGGGGTCGTCTACTTCCACGGCGGCGGCCGCCTGCACGCGCTGGACGCGGAGTCGGGCGCCGAGCTGTGGGCCTACCCGGTCGGCGGTCCTGGGGCGCCCGGCAGCATGCCGACGCGGCCGGTTGTCGTTGACGGGGCCGTTTACGTCACGGCGGGGGCGCGTGTGCTCGCGCTGGACGCTCGTACGGGTGGTGAGCGGTGGCGCTTCGACGCGCCGGCCGTGATGTTCGGGCCGCCGACGTATGTGCCGGGGGCCGGGGTGACCGGGGGCGGTGTGTACGTGGCCGACTACCTCGGCACGGTCTACGCCCTGGACCCGGTGGACGGCCGGGACCGATGGCGGGTGGCCACGGAGCAGCGGCAGTCGGTGGAGCCGGTGCTTGCGGTGGGTGGGGCCGTGATGCTGGGTGCGGGAAGCGCGCTCTACACGCTGGACGCGGTGTCGGGCACGCCGAAGTGGCGGTTCGCCGCGCAGGCCGAGATCGTCGGTTCGCCGGTGGCGGCGGACGGGCGGGTGCACTTCGGGTCGAAGGATCACTGTCTGTATACCGTCGACGCGGGGGGCGGCCAGCTGCGCTGGAAGCTTGAGACGGGCGGCGAGATCACCGGGTCGCCCGTGGTGAGCGGCGGCGTTGTCTACGCCAGCAGCAAGGACCGGTGCGTCTACGCCCTCGACGCGGTCAAGGGGACCGGGGCGGCTGCCCGCCGGGGGTGAGCCCCGGCTCGCCGCCGCGCTACTCCTCCGGGGGCCGCCACATCGTCTGGGTGTCCCCATACGGGTCGTACGAGCCCGGCAGGGGGTGGTCGTGGCCGTGGGTGGCGTCGGGGACGCGGTGCGGGCGGCGGCCGCGCATGACGACGGCGGCCAGGAGCAGGAGTGCGGCGCCGATGAGGGCGTAGACGAGGCCGGGGCCGACGGAGTTGGTGTTGAGGCCGGCCGGGAGGCGGGAGCGCTGGACCAGCCACAGGACGGCGGTGGCGAGGACCAGGAGGCCGGAGACCGTCATCACGGTGCGTGAGCGGAAGAGGATCGCCGCCAGGGTGAGGAGCGCCGCGAAGGCCAGGGGGAGGAAGACGGAGCCGAGGAGCACGGCGTGGGCCGGGGTGAGGCCGGAGAAGAGGTTCTCGATGCGGAAGTCGGTGCCGTGACGGCCGTCGTACCAGGCTCGGAAGGGGCTCAGGACGGCGGCCGTCGCTCCGGCGAGAGCGATGATGGACCCGAGGATGTTGCGGAGCATCACCGGAGTACCTCGCTCTCTCCCGCCCCGGGCCAGACGTTACGCCCGGAGGCGGCAGGCCGCCACATGAGCGCGCTGCTAAGGTGATCGACGTTTTGTCACGTGTACACGGGGGTTCATTTCATGCAGCGCCGTCTCGGCAGGCTGCGGCTTGTCGCCGTACTCGCCGTCGTAGTCGTCTCGTTGACCGGGTTCCAGACCCGTAGCCGCATCCACAGTCACAGCAGTAGTGGGGGAGGCGGCTGCAGCAGCAGCCACAGCACCTCGCATTCGTACAGGTCCGCCACCAGCGGAAGTTCGTCGTCCAGCAGCGTTGGGCCGACGGATGCCACGTCCCAGATCACCGTCGTCAGTTGCACGGACCCCGACACGGGTAAGCCGGCGCCCCAGCTGAGGATCGACAACAGCGGTGGTACCGGCGCTTATTACTTCAGTGCTGTGGTCCAGATGAGTGGAAAGAGCGGCAGCCCGGTCGGGAGGGCCACGTTGACGAACACGCTGGTCGGGGCGGGGGAGATCAAGACCGTCGGGGCTGTCGTGACGGGGGTGGGCGGGGCAAAGGCGCCTGCGTCGTCGAGTGGTTGCTCCATCAGCAGTGCCACGAAGGAAGCCGCCTGAGTTTCAGCGCACCCGGAAGTGCCGTGACCGGCCGGTGAACAGCTCTGTCTGACGGTCGGAGGGCAGGTTGCCGAGGGCGATGAGGTGCGGGGCATGGGCGAGGGCCTGTGCCCGCGCGGCCTCGCGGGCGGACCAGACGGCGCGGACGGTGCCCTGGACGGCCTCGGTGGGGTGGGAGGCGATGACGGCGGCGGCCCGGAGGGCGGCGTCGAGCAGGGCGGGGCCGGGGACGACCTCGCCGGCAACACGAGCGGCAAGGTCCTGAAGGGCGAACTGCGGTCGCGCGGGTGAAAACCAGAGGCGGCCCGAGCCGGGGGCGATTCAGAATCGAAGGATGACCATCAGGCCCTGGAAGATCGACGAACTCGCCTACGCCGGCCCCGAACACCTCGACGCCGCCTTCGTCGCCGGGTACGACCGCAAGCAGGGTCACCCCGATCCCGCCGAGGACATCGCCGTGCTCGCCGCCCACGGGCTCGGCCCCACCTCCACCGTCATCGACCTCGCCGCCGGCACCGGCCAGTTCACCCTCGCCGCCGCTCGCCGCTTCGGGCACGTGACAGCGGTCGACGTCTCCCCCGCCATGCAGGACGCCCTCCGCAAACGCACCGCCGACGCAGGTTTCGCGAACGTCGGCTTCGCCCTCGCCGGCTTCCTCTCGTACGACCACCCCGGCCCACCCGCCGACGCCGTCCACACCCGCAACGGCCTCCACCAACTCCCCGACTTCTGGAAAGCCCTCGCCCTCCAGCGCATCGCCGACTCCCTGCGGCCCGGCGGTATCCTGCGCCTCCGCGACCTCATCTTCGACTTCCAGCCCTCCGAGGCCGACGCCGTCCTCGAACGCTGGATGTCCGGCGCCGTCACCGACCCCGCCGCCGGCTACACCCGCGACGACTTCGCCGACCACCTCCGTACGGAATTCAGCACCTTCCGCTGGCTTCTGGAGCCGATGCTGGACGCCTCCGGCTTCGACATCGTCGACGCGGAGTTCGTGGGGTCGGTGTACGGGGCTTATACGTGCGTCAAGCGCTGACGCGCGGGACATGACGAAGGCCTCGGGCCGGTGTCGTGCCCACTGGCAGCCGCGGGTTTCTGCGGCTCGTGAGGCTGCAGTTCAGCTCCGGGGTTGACGCTAACAGGTGAAGTGCCCAGCCCAACAAGGGATGTTGGCGACCATTACTGGCCAATCTTCAATGGGGTTCGTGCATGCGAAAGGACCGGCCGCGGCGCCCCCTCCGCGCCACGGTCGGTCCTCATCCCCCGGTTCCCCCCCGGTGGTGCTGTCCCCCGTGGGCCTTGCTCAGGCTGTTACGGGGTGTGGTAGTTGTCGGGCTTGACCGTGGTGTCGTCGGCCTTGACCGTGGGCTCTTCGGTGGTCACGTCGTCGGTGGTGGTGACCGTCTGGGGCTCTTCGATCTCTGTGGTGTCCGGCGTGGTCTCGCTCATGCTGTCTCCCCTCGTGGTTCTGGACAGGTGCGGATGCGAAACCCGCCTGGCAACGACCCCCGTGCGCTACCAGGCGGGCAGCTCTCGCAGTGATGGAATCGTGGCAGGCGTCGATAATCAACTGATAAACGGACCCATTGAGGTGTCGGAACACCAGGTATTCCGGCGCCGGATCACCTCTAAACGGCGACCGCCGGGGCCGACGGATCGCTGAGCAGACGCCGGACGTCGTCCGCCTCCACAGCGCCCAGCGCGGTGAACGCGGTGAGGGCGTCGCGCCAGCAGGCGCGGGCGCGGTCGGTCTGGCCGACGCCGTTGAGGGCTTTGCCGAGCAGGGTGAGGGCGTTGGCCCAGCGGTACTCGCCGCCTATATCGCGGAGGAGGGCGAGGGACTGCTCCGCGATAGCTGCCGCCTGCCGGTGTTTGGCGGCGGAGAAATGGACCTCGGCCATGCGGAAGAGGGCCATGGCTTCCCAGAACTGTTGACGGGCCTCGCGGAAGATGGGCAGGGCCTCGGACAGGCAGGCGAGGGCGTCGGCGGTACGGCCGTCGGCGGTGAGGGCGATAGCCAGGGCGTAGAGCCCGTTGGCCAGACGGAATCCGGCCCCTAGGCCGCGGTAGATGAGCAGGGAGCGCTCGGCGGAGGCGATGGCGGCCGGGAGTTGTCCGAGTTCGATCTGGGCGCGGGCCAGGTTGCTGAGGGCGGCGGCCTCGCCGTGGCGGTTGCCGTCTTCGCGGAAGGCTTCCAGAGCCGTCGTGTGGTAGGCGGCGCACTCTTCGAAGCGGCGCATGGGGAAAGCCACGTTGCCCCGCAGGTTGGCGGCGTAACTGCTGGCCAGCGGGTCCGCGGCGGCCAGACCGAGGACCAGGGCGCGCTGGGCTTCGCGGTCGGCGTCCTCGAACCTGCCGGAGAGGCCGCTCAGGTGTCCGAGCGAAACCCTCGCGCGGGCTTCGATCAGGGCTTCGCCGCAGGTGGCGGCTGTGCTGACGACGGCCCGGGTCGCCTGCTCGTACTGGCGGGCGTAGATGCCGGACTCCATGAGGTCCTGGCTGACCAGCAGCAGGTCGACGGCCCGCCGCAGCGGTCCGTTGCAGCCGCCGCCGGCTGCCTGCTGGACGGCGGCCAGGAGGCTCGGAGCTTCGGAGTACAGCCAGTCCAGGGCTTCGTCGCGGGCGGTGAAGGCGGCGCCCCGGCGTGAGGTCGCCACGAGGTGGTCGAGCAGGCGGTCCCCCGGGTTCTCCAGTTCGTACGCGCGGGCGGCGGAGGCCAGGTAGAAGTCGAGCAGCCGCAGGAGGGCCGCGCAGCGGGACTCGTCGGTTTCGTGGCGGTCGGCGCAGTCGCGGGCGTAGAGGCGGAGGAGGTCGTGGAAGCGGTAGCGGGCGGGGGCGGCGGATTCGATGAGGCTGATGTCGACCAGGGCTTCGAGGAGTTCTTCGGCGTCGTATGGGTCCATGTCGAGGACGGCGGCGGCGGCGTCGAGGGAGATGTCGGGGCCGTCGGGGAGGGAGAGGAGGCGGAAGGCGCGGGCCTGGGCGGGGGTGAGGTGGCCGTAGCCGAGTTCGAAGGTGGCCTTGACGGCGAGGTCGCCGGCTTTGAGCTCGTCGAGGCGGCGGCGTTCGTCGCTGAGCTTGCGGGCGAGGAAGGAGACGGTCCAGGTACGGCGGGTGGCGAGGCGGGAGGCGGCGATGCGGATGGCGAGGGGCAGGAATCCGCAGGCGGCGACGACGTCGAGGGCGGCCTGGCGTTCGCTGGTGACGCGTTCGTGGCCGACGATGCGGGTGAAGAGCTGGAGGGCTTCCTCGGGGCTCATGACGTCGAGGTCGACGAGATGCGCGCCCGCCAGGTCGACCATGCGGACGCGGCTGGTGATGAGAGCGGCGCAGCCGGGGGTGCCGGGGAGGAGGGGGCGGACCTGGGCGGTGTCGCGGGCGTTGTCGAGGAG
Organism: Streptomyces soli; assembly: GCF_003999195.1. Classification (GTDB taxonomy): domain Bacteria; phylum Actinomycetota; class Actinomycetes; order Streptomycetales; family Streptomycetaceae; genus Actinacidiphila; species Actinacidiphila soli. The sequence continues at coordinate 28,500 of NZ_RJVR01000112.1, read as the reverse complement.
GGCGAGGACGCGGCGGCCGGCCAGGGTGGAGCGATAGAGGGCAGAGCGGTCGGCCAGGGAGTCGGGTATCGCGGAGTCCTGGATGCCCAGCGCCCGTAGGAAGGAGGCCAGGACGGCTTCCGGCTCGGCCGGCCGGGCGGCGGTGCCCTGGAGGTCGACGTACAACTGGCCGTCGGGGAAGGCCTCGCGGGCGGCGTGCGCGACATGCACGGCCAGCGTGGTCTTGCCGACGCCGCCGATGCCCGCGACGGCGGAGACGGACATGACGCCGCCGTCCGCCAGGATCTCGCCGAGTTCGCGTACGAAGGCGGCACGGCCGGTGAAGTCGGAGACTGTCGCGGGGAGTTGGGCGGGGCGCACCGGATCCTGGGCGGACTCGGCCTGGGGGGCGGGGGGTTGGAGCAGGGCCGGGTCGACTTCGAGGATGCGCTGGTGGAGGTCGGTGAGTTCGGCGCCGGGGTCGACACCGAGTTCGTCGGCGAGGAGGCGGCGGGTGTCCGCGTAGACGCCGAGGGCCTCCGCCTGGCGGCCGCTGCGGTACAGGGCGAGCATCAGCAGGGCGCGCAGCCGCTCGCGCAGGGGGTGTTCGGCGGACAGCGCGGTCAGTTCGGAGACGGCTTCGGCGTGGCAGCCGACCTGGAGGTCGAGGTCGAGGCGGGTCTCGGTGAGCTGGAGGCGCCATTCGGCGAGGCGGTTGCGCTGGGCGTCTGCGTACGGGCCGGGGAGGCCGGCCAGGGGCTCGCCGTCCCACAGCGCGAGGGCGCGGGCGAGGTCGTCGCGGGCCTTGCCGAGGTCGGAGGCGCCGCGGGCCTTCTCGGCGTCGGCGACGTAGGTCTCGGCGAGGGTGAGGTCGAGGGCGGCGGGCTCGGTGTGCAGGGCGTAGCCGCCGTCGACGGTGGTGAGGGCGTCGGTGCCGAGGGCCTTGCGGAGCCGGAAGGCGTAGCCGCGCAGGGCGGCGAGGGCGGTGGCGGGCGGCTCCTCGCCCCAGAGGGCGTCGAGGAGTTCGGCGGCGGTGGCGGCGCGGCCGCCGCGCAGGAGGAGGGCGGCCAGCAGGGCGCGTTGCTGCGGCGGCATGCTGGTGATCGGCTCGTTGCCCCGCCAGGCCCGTACCGGGCCTAGGACCGTGAAGCGCCGCTCCGCGCTCGGCACCGCCTGCGGGTCGGATCCTGCGTTGCCGCTCCTCATTCCTGCCCCCTGTGCCGACGCGCCGTTTCCGGTCGCGACGGGCGCGTTTATCGATCGTTCATCGCGAACCGCAACAGTGGTCGCCGTGCCAGTTTGCCGTGTCAACCGGTCCAGGTCACCTATGGGTAGCCGGACGGGGGGCGCTGCGCGAAGAGTTACCGGGAATTTGAGGTTCCATCTGTGTCGCCGCGGGGGCTGTGCTGTGTGTGTCGGGCCAATTCGATTCGTGTACGTGTGCCGGGGGGAGTGACGGGCTGCCCATGTGCTCACGATGCATGCCGGAGGCCGTGAGCGGCCCGAACGGCCCGGATGGACCGGAGGGCCCTGACGGCCCCAAAGGACCCAGCGGCCCCGACACGGGCGCCCGCGGCGTGCCGGTCAGCGTACGGCGCCTGCCGGGGCCCCTGCTCCGGCGCCGGGCGGCGAACCGGCCCGACGCCACGCCTTTCCTCGGCTGCAGCTTCGCCGACCTCGACCGGCGGGCCCGGGCGGTCGCGGCCCGGCTGGGTCTTGTGGTGCCGCCCGGCAGTCGCGTCCTGCTTGCCTACCCGCAGGGGGTGGACCTCGCCGGTGCCTTCTTCGGCTGCCTGTACGCGGGCATGTCGGCGGTGCCCGTGGTGGCGGCCGGTACGGGCGGCCCCGACCGCCCCGGCGCAGTCGCGCAGGCCGTCGAACGGTGCCGCCCGGCGGCGGTGCTCACCGGGGGCGACGCGTGGACCTCGCTGGCGGTGGACCGGTCCCGTACCCAGGTCATCGAGGCCGACGGCGCCCGTGTCGGCGGCGAGCGAGCGGACCGGCTGGCGGCGTCCTGGCGGCCGGTCGGCGTCCTGCGCTCGGCCGTCGCGTACGAGCGGTACGTCGCCGACGGCCTCGGCGGCGGCCGGCTGGAGCCCCCGCTGCGCCACTGCGACCTGGGCGAACTGCTGGGGGAGTTGGCGCGCGCGGCGCAACTGGGGACGCCGGAGGAGAGCGTGGGGTGGATCGCCTCGGTCCACGGACTGGAGGAGGCGGTGTGGCGGATCCTGTTGCCGGTCGTCTCATAGACGGGACCGTGGACCTCGCCGATCCCGACTTCGCGTGACCCCTTGTCTGACGGACCGTCAGGTACGACCATGACCACCTGACGCCTGACATCCCATCAGCAACTGTGAGCACTGCGCAACCCACCGCCCCCTCGACGCGCTCGCTCGCGACGCCGACGAGGTCGCCCGGCAGCGGCTGCCGGAGGCCGTACGGCGGATCCAGGAGGAGGGCAGGCTGCCGGACGCGGACGACGGCAAGCCGGAACGGGGACTGAACGGCTCCGAGGAGGTCACCAAGGTGGCCGCGGCCCTGCGGGGCGTCGAGCGCACGGCGGTCGGGCTCGCCGCCGAGCAGGCCGTACTGCGCCGCAACACCACCGAGTCCCTGGCCAACCTGGGCCGCCGCAGCCAGGGCCTCATCCGCCGCCAGCTGGGCCTCATCACCCGCCTGGAGAGCCAGGAGCTCGACCCCGACGCCCTCGCCGAGCTGTTCGAGCTCGACCACCTCGCCACGCGCATGCGCCGCAACGCCGAGAGCCTGCTCGTCCTCGTCGGCCAGCACACCCCCCGTACGTCCAGCGGGATGGCCGGCAGCCTGGAGCTGGTGCAGGCGGCTCTGGCCGAGGTCGAGCAGTTCCGCCGCGTCATGGTCGCCACGGTCGAGCCCTGCCATCTGCGCGGCCACGCCGTCGCGGATCTCGCGCATCTGCTCGCCGAGATCGTCGAGAACGCGCTCACCTTCTCCCCGCCGACCGAGCCCGTCGAGGTGCACGGCTGGTCCGACGGCGACGAATACTGCCTCGCGGTCGTCGACCACGGCGTCGGCATGCCCGGCCCAGACCTCGAACGTTCCAACGCCCGCCTGGCCGGCGACGAGGCCTTCCTCGTGGCCCCGACCCGCTTCCTCGGCCACTACGTCGTCGGCCGCCTCGCCCGCCGCCTCGACGTCGAGGTCCGGCTCTTCGACACTCCCGGCGGCGGCGTCTCCGCCCTTGTCACCCTCCCGGGCCGCCTCCTCGCCCCGGACCCGGTCCCGGCCCCGGGCCAGCCCGCGCCGGCGGCCCGTAAGCCCGTTCGTACGTCCGGCACCCCTTCCCATGTATCTGCCATGCTCAACGGCTTCCGCGCCGGCGTCGCCCGTGCCGAAGCCAGATAGGACGACCGTCGTGACCAATGCCCAAAGCTTCGGCTGGCTCATCTCCGAGTTCGTCCGTACGGCCGACGGCGTCACCGACGCCGTCGCCGTCTCCTCCGACGGCCTCCTCATGGCCGCTTCCGACGGCCTCGGCCGCGACCGCGCCGACCACCTCGCCGCCGTCGTCTCCGGCATCACCTCCCTCGCCCAGAACGCCTCCACAACCCACGGCTTCCAGGGCATGAAGCTCGTCATGATCGAAATGCTCGGCGGCTTCATGATGGTCGGCCGCATCCGCGACGGCTCCTGCCTCGGCGTCCTCGCCGCCGAAGGCTGCGACGTCGGCCTCGTCGGCTACGAAATGGCCGTCCTCGCCGACCGCGCCGGCGAGCTCCTCACCCCCCAGCTCGTCGTCGAGCTCCACTCGGCCCCGCTAGCGGTCGGCGCTGGACTCTGACGGTGAGCAAAGTTCTCCGATGCCCCATCGGCGAGTGAGCCGAAGTGGAGCGGTCGCTGTCGAAAAGGAGAACGCGCGCAGGTCGCGAGGAACGAGCGACCGAGCACGATCGACTGTCGACAGTTAGCGGAGGCGAACCGAGCCGCTCAAAAGGTGGCCGTCAAGCACGGCCGACCTACCGAGCCGCACAAAAAAGGTGGCGTCAAGCCCGGCTGTCCTGGCGAACCGAGTCGCTGAAGAAATGGGTGATCAAGGCGACAGCGCGCACCCCTGGGCCCCCACCTATGCTCTGAGGATGACGCAACGCACGCCGCGCCCGGAGGCGCAGAACACGCCGCCCACCGCCAACGGCATGCGCCGCGCGCTGAAGCGGGCCCGCGAAGGCGTCGCCCTGGACACGGGGGAAGCAGCCGTCCTCCTCCAGGCGCGGGGCTGCGATCTGACCGACCTGGCCGCCACTGCCGCCCGGGTCCGCGACGCGGGCCTGGAATCCGCCGGCCGGCCCGGCACGATCACGTACAGCCGCAAGGTCTTCATCCCGCTCACCCGGCTGTGCCGGGACAAGTGCCACTACTGCACCTTCGTCACCGTGCCCGGCAAGCTGCGCGCCGAGGGCCACGGGATGTACCTGTCCCCGGACGAGGTGCTGGACATCGCCCGCCGGGGCGCGGAAATGGGCTGCAAGGAGGCCCTGTTCACGCTCGGCGACCGCCCCGAGGACCGGTGGCCGGAAGCCCGCGAGTGGCTCGAGGCGCACGGATACGACGACACGCTGTCCTACGTACGGGCCATGGCGATCCGGGTCCTCGAAGAGACGGGCCTGCTCCCGCACCTCAACCCCGGCGTGATGTCGTGGACGGACCTGCAGCGGCTCAAGCCCGTCGCCCCCTCCATGGGCATGATGCTGGAGACGACCGCGACCCGCCTCTGGTCCGAGCCCGGCGGCCCGCACTACGGCTCGCCGGACAAGGACCCGGCCGTCCGCCTCCGCGTCCTCGAGGACGCGGGCCGCTCGAACGTCCCCTTCACCACCGGCATCCTGATCGGCATCGGCGAGACGTACGAGGAGCGGGCGGAGTCCCTCTTCGCCATCCGCCGCATCGCCCGCCAGTACCACGGCGTCCAGGAAGTCATCGTGCAGAACTTCCGCGCCAAGCCCGACACCGCGATGCGCGGCATGCCGGACGCCGAGCTCGAGGAGCTGGCCGCCGCCATCGCGGTCGCCCGCCTCATCCTCGGCCCGAACGCCCGCGTCCAGGCGCCGCCGAACCTGGTCGACGCCGAGTACGCCCTGATGATCGGCGCCGGGATCGACGACTGGGGCGGGGTCTCCCCGCTGACCCCGGACCACGTCAACCCCGAGCGCCCGTGGCCGCACATCGACCAACTCGCCGAGCACACCGCCGAGGCGGGCTTCACCCTGCGCGAACGCCTCACCATCTACCCGGAGTTCATCCAGCGCGGCGAGCCCTGGCTCGACCCGCGCCTGCTGCCGCACGTACGAGCGCTGGCGGACGCCGACACCGCGCTCGCCCTGGAAGGCGTGAAGCCGGAGGGCCTGCCATGGCAGGAGCCGGACGAGGCCTTCACGTCCACCGGCCGCACCGACCTGCACGCCACCATCGACACCACCGGCCGCACCGCCGACCGCCGCGACGACTTCGACGCCGTCTACGGCGACTGGGAGGCCCTGCGCGAGCAGGCCGCGCCCGGCATGATCCCGGACCGCATCGAGGCCGACGTACGCACCGCACTGACCGTCGCCGCCGACGACCCCACCAAGCTCACCGACGCCGAGGCGCTGGCCCTGCTCCACGCGGACGGCCCGGCCCTGGACGCGCTCTGCCGGATCGCCGACGATGTACGCAAGGACGCGGTCGGCGACGAGGTCACGTACGTCGTCACCCGGAACATCAACTTCACCAACGTCTGCTACACCGGCTGCCGCTTCTGCGCCTTCGCTCAGCGCCGCACCGACGCCGACGCGTACACCCTGTCCCTCTCCCAGGTCGCCGACCGCGCAGAGCAGGCGTGGGAGGTCGGTGCGACCGAGGTCTGCATGCAGGGCGGCATTCACCCGGACCTGCCGGGCACGGCGTACTTCGACATCGCGAAGGCGGTGAAGGAGCGTGTGCCGGGCATGCATGTGCACGCCTTCTCCCCGATGGAGGTCGCCAACGGCGCGACTCGCACCGGCATGTCGATCCGCGACTGGCTCGCCGCCGCCAAGGAAGCGGGCCTGGACTCGATCCCCGGCACGGCCGCCGAGATCCTCGACGACGAGGTGCGCTGGGTCCTCACCAAGGGCAAGCTGCCCACCGCCACCTGGGTCGAGGTCGTCAAGACCGCCCACGAGCTGGGCATCCGCTCCTCCTCCACGATGATGTACGGGCACGTGGACCAGCCCCACCACTGGCTCGGCCACTTCCGCCTGCTCGCGCAGATCCAGCAGGAGACCGGCGGCTTCACCGAGTTCGTGACCCTGCCCTTCATCCACACCAACGCTCCCGTCTACCTGGCCGGCATCGCCCGCCCCGGCCCGACCCCGCGCGACAACCGCGCCGTCACCGCCATGGCCCGCCTCCTCCTCCACCCGTACATCCCCAACATCCAGACCAGCTGGGTGAAGCTGGGCTCCGAGGGCGCTGCGGAGATGCTGCGCTCGGGCGCGAACGACCTGGGCGGCACGCTGATGGAGGAGACCATCTCCCGCATGGCGGGCTCGAGTTACGGCTCGTACAAGTCCATCCAGGACCTCGTCGCCATCGCCGACGCCGCAGGCCGGCCGCACCGGCAGCGCACCACGACGTACGGAGAGGTGACGGCCGAGCGGATCGCGGCCGGCCGTGCCTCGGACGGACACCTGCCCGAACTGCTTCCGGTGCTGGAGAACTAGGGCCTGTCCGGCGGCCCCGGGCGCAGAAACGCTCGGCAAAGACCTCATAGGTGACTCCTCACATTCCGTACTTGGCCAAGAGCTGACCGTTCCTGGTCGATTACAGTGCTGGGCGACGATCTGGCTGGAGGTGTGGCATGTGCGCAGCCGTATGGGGGCGCGCTGAACAGCAGGGTTTCCGCAGCCGTGTACGCGGGTGCCTGCTGGGCGGCGCGATCGGCGACGCGTTGGGCGCGGGCGTGGAGTTCGACTCCCTTGACGCGATCCGGCAGGCGCACGGCCAGGACGGGGTCACGGACTACGTCCAGGCCTTCGGCAGACGCGGGGCATCACCGACGACACGCAGATGACCCTCTTCACCACCGAAGGGCTCATACGTGCCCAGGTCCGCCGCGACAGCGGCGCCTGGCATCCGCCCACCGACATCCACCTCGCCTACCTGCGCTGGGCCGCCACCCAGAACGACTGGGGTCCCGACGAGCGCCGCAAGGACACCGGCTGGCTCGCCCGCGAGGAGTGGCTGTATTCGCGCAGAGCCCCCGGCCGGGCCTGCCTCACCGGCCTCGGCGACGACCGCATGGGCACCCTCGAGCGGCCCAAGAACCCCGACTCCAAGGGCTGTGGCACCGTCATGCGCTCCGCACCCTTCGGGCTGCTCGTCGGCTGGGAGCCGCAGCTGGTCTTCCAGCTCGCCCTGGAATGCGCGGCCCAGACCCACGGCCACCCCACCGGCACGCTCGCCGCGGGCGCCTTCGCCGTCATCGTCCACGGCCTCGCGCGCGGTGAGGCCCTGGACGGCGCCGTCCAGCACGCGCTGGCCCTGCTCTCCCCGAACCCCGGCCACGAGGAGACCACCGACGCCCTCCAGAGCGCCCTGGGGGCCGTACGGCAGGGTCTGCCGTCCGCGGCGCGCGTCGAGTCCCTGGGCGAGGGCTGGACGGCCGAGGAAGCCCTCGCCATCGGCGTCTACTGCGCCCTGGTCGCCGAGGACGTACGCCACGGGCTGCTGCTGGCCGTCAACCACTCCGGCGACAGCGACTCCACCGGCTCCATCTGCGGCAACCTCCTCGGCGTCCAGCACGGCGAGACCTCCCTGCCGCCCGCCTGGGTCGCCGAGCTGGAGGGACGCGGCACCATCCTCCAGCTCGCCGACGACTTCGCCATGGAGATGACCCAGGCCCCCGCCCTGCACGGCCCCAACGGCGCCTCCCCGGTGTGGCTGGACCGTTATCCCAGCGCCTGAGACCCGGCTCTGGCCTTGACGTCGGCGTCAAGGTCTACCGTCGTACGCATGCGGATCGGAGAGCTGGCCGAACGGGCGGGGACGACCACACGTGCCCTGCGGTACTACGAGTCGCGCGGCCTGCTGCGCGCGCGGCGGGCGGGAAACGGCTACCGCGCCTATGACGAGGAGGATCTGCGGCTGCTGCGCCAGATCCAGCTGCTGCGGGACTTCGGCTTCGAGCTGGAGGAGACCAGGCCGTTCGTGGACTGCCTGCGCGCCGGCCATCCCGAGGGCGACTCCTGCCCCGCCTCGCTCGACGTCTACCGGCGCAAGCTCGCCGAGCTCGACGACTGCATCGCCGGGCTGACCGCGGTCCGGGAGCGGATCGGGTCGCAGCTGGCGAAGGCCGAGCTGGTGGCATCCGAACCGCGCTGCGAATTCACCTGTGAGGGGAGTACGGAAACGTGAAGACGGTGACGGACGCGACGTTCGCCGAAGAGGTCCTGAAGGCGGACCTCCCGGTCCTGGTGGAGTTCACCGCCGACTGGTGCCCGCCCTGCCGCCAGATCGCCCCGGTGCTGGCGGAGGTGGCTCGCGAGGAGGAGGGCCGGCTCAAGGTGGTGGTGATCGACGTGGACACCAACCCGGAGACCCAGTCAGCGTACGGAGTCCTGTCCATGCCGACCCTGATGGTCTTCCGGGCCGGTGAGCCGGTGAAGTCCATGGTCGGTGCCCGACCCAAGCGGCGGCTGATGCAGGAGCTGGCCGACGTCATGTGACCGCCGGCCGGCACCCTGCACCATCTAGGTCCTGTCCGCGCCCGCGGCCGCCGGCACCGCATCGGCGGCCGCGGAGCCGTCGTCGTCGGAGTTGATGCGGGCGAGGATCGCGTCGCGCTCGGGGGTGTCCTCGGGCTTGATCAGGCCGATGAGAACGTACAGGACGAGCGAGGTCGCGAGCGGCGTGACGATCTGGATCTGCAACTGCACGCCGCTCAGGCCGTAGTTGGTCAGCCAGAAGGCGAACAGGCCCGCCGCCCAGGAGACCAGGGCGGCCGTCGGGCCGCTTTTACGGAACGGCCGCAGCAGGCCGAGCATGAAGGGGATCGCGATCGGTCCCATGAGACCGGCGACCCACTTGATGACGACGGTGATGATGTCCTTGAACGCAGGGGAGTTGACCTGCGTCGCCAGCGCCATCGACAGGGCCAGGAAGGAAATCGTGGACAGCCGCGCCGCCACCAGCCCGGCCCGCTCTGTCCAGGTCCGGGCCGCGCGGGACACGACCGGTGCGATGTCGCGGGTGAAGACGGCCGAGATGGCGTTGGCGTCGGACGAGCACATCGCCATGGTGTGCGAGAAGAAGCCGACGACGACCAGGCCGAGCAGCCCGTGCGGCAGCAACTGCTCGGTGAGCAGCGCGTAGGCGTCGGAGGCGTCCGGCTTCTGCGCCTTGACCAGCAGCGGGGCGACCCACATCGGGAAGAACAGCACCAGCGGCCAGACGAACCACAGCGCCGAGGAGAGCCGCGCCGAGCGGGTGGCCTCGTGGGCGTTCGCGGTGGCCATGTAGCGCTGGGCCTGGTTCCACATGCCGCCGTTGTACTCGAAGGTCTTGATGAAGAGATACGCCAGCAGGAAGGTCACCGTGTACGGCCCGGCGGTGGGGTGGGTGTGGGCGGCCGGCAGCCGGTCCCACACGTTCCACAGTCCGCTGAAGCCGCCGATCTTCCCCAGCACCGCGACCAGCATCGCCACCCCGGCCACCAGCTGGATCAGGAACTGCCCCAGCTCGGTCAGCGCGTCCGCCCACAGCCCGCCCACGGTGCAGTAGACGGCGGTGACCACGCCGGTGATGAGGATTCCCTGGTTGAGCGACGCGCCGGTGAAGACCGACAACAGGGTCGCGATGGCCGCCCACTTCGCGCCGACGTCGACGATCTTCAGCAGCAGGCCCGACACCGCGAGCGCTTGCTGCGTGGGCACGTTGTAGCGGTTCTTCAGGTATTCGAGCGGCGAGGCGACGTGCAGCCTGGACCGCAGCCGGTTGAGCCGGGGTGCGAAGAGCTGGGAGCCGATCGCGATGCCGATCGCGATGGGGAAGGACCAGGTGACGTACGAGGTGACGCCGTACGTGTACGCGATGCCGGCGTAGCCGGTGAACATGACGGCGCTGTAGCCCGACATGTGGTGCGAGATGCCGGACAGCCACCATGGCATCTTGCCGCCGGCGGTGAAGAAGTCGCTGACGTTGTCGACGCGCTTGTGGGACCAGAGGCCGATCGCGACCATCACGCCGAAGTACGCGATGAGCACAGCCCAGTCGAGAGTGTTCATGCCTTGATGCCCCCTCCAGGGGTCCGCCTTGTGAACGGGTTCAAGGACATGAACCAAAGTCAGAAGCCAGAACGATTTTGCCTTCTCTTGACCTTCCATGGCGTTGTTGTGGGCGCCCGTGACAGCCCGCCATGAGCACGTACTTCGCCGGATCGACCCGTCCGACCTACTACCGCCAGGTACGCCTCCGTGCGCGCGCCGAGCACAGCGTTGCCGCTGTCCCGTACGACAATGGCCGCGACGCGGTGGCCCAAGCCGGCGCCGACGCCGGAGACGACGATGGTTTTGCTCTGAAGCAGCATCACGGCCCACCTTTTTGAGGCGAGTTCGCCTCCGCTGCGCTCCGTCACTGTGGGGGTCCCCCCAGACTCCGTCCGGGGGGACCCCCACAGTGACGGAGTCTGGGGGAGTGCCCCCATTTCGACAGCGACCGCTCCGCTTCGGCTCACTCGCCGACCCGGCCCGCAGTTCCGGGCGCACCCGGAGCTGTTTTTCTGACGGATCGTCAGTTCAGGGTTCAGGCGGCGACGATTACCAGTGCCTTGCCCAGTCGCATGAGCCCCTCGCGGATCTCGTTCGGGGTGTGGGTGACGAAGGACAGCCGCAGCGCCGCCGGGTCGGGGTCGCTCGCGAAGAAGGGGGCGCCCGGGACGTACGCCACGTCGTGGGCGACGGCGACGCGCAGGGCGGCTGTGGCGTCGTGGCCGCGCGGGAAGCGTGCCCAGATGAACATGCCGCCCTCGGGGTGGTTCCAGGAGCTGCCGGGCGGGAGGGCGTTGCTCAGGCCGCCGAGGAGGGCGTCGCGGCGGTCGCGGTAGGCGCCGCGCACGCGGACGAGGTGGGCGTCGAGGTCGGAGTCGGCGAGGTAGCGGGCGGCGGCGGCCTGGTCGATGGTCGAGGTGTGGAGGTCGGCGGACTGCTTGGCGATGACGCAGGCGCGGCGGAGGGCGGCGGGGGCGCGGAGCCAGCCGAGTCGCATGCCGGGGGCCATGATCTTGGAGAAGCTGCCGAGCAGGATGGTGCGGTCGGCGGCGGCCGGGAGGGAGGCGATCCAGGGCATGTGGTCGCCCTCGTAGCGCAGCTCTCCGTACGGGTCGTCCTCGGCGATCCACAGACCGTGGCGCTCGGCGATCTCCGCGACGGCCGCGCGGCGGTCGGCCGGCAGGGTGCGGCCGGTCGGGTTCTGGAAGGTCGGGATGAGGTAGAGCAGCTTGGGCCGCTCGCGGACGACCAGCTCTTCCAGCGCCGCGGGGTCGACGCCGTCGTCGTCCGACGGCACGGGCACGACCCGTGCCCCGGCGAAGCCGAAGCACTGCAGCGCGGCCAGGTAGGTCGGGTCCTCGACCAGGACCACGTCGCCGGGCTCCAGGAGGGCGGTCGCGAGCAGCGTCAGCGCCTGCTGGGAGCCGCCGGTGATCAGGAGGTCGTCCGGGTCGGTCGGCAGGCCCTTGGTGCCGAGCCGCTCGGCGACGGCCGCGCGCAGCGCCGGGTCGCCCTCGGTGGTGGAGTACTGCAGGGCGCGCCGGGGGTCCTCGGCGAGTACGCGGTCGTACGCGGCCCGGATCCCCTCGGTGTCGAAGAAGTCGGGGGCGGGGAGGCCACCCGCGAAGGAGATCACCTCGGGCCGTGCGGTCAGCGCCAGGATCTCGCGTACCGGCGATCCGGCGACCGAGGTGGCACGGGTGGCGAGGCCGGGAACGGGGGCACGCATGACTGACTCCTTCACTGCACGGAATTACATGTAAGCTACATCTAGCTCGCCGGGGCTGTCACACTCTTCCAAATCTGACAGCCAGTCAGCTTAACCGTAGGTATGACAGACGATACGCGCAGCGAGAGCTATGCCGGGCTGGCCGCTGTCGGCCCGTACGAGCCCCGGTTCGGGCACGCGCTGATCACCATGGTCGAGCCCCACCCGGGCCACGAGTACGCGTACAACCGCTGGTACGAGGACGATCACTTCATCGCCGGCGCCATGGCCATGCCCTGGCTCTACGCCGAACGCCGCTGGGTCGCGACCCGCGAGCTGCAACAGCTCCGCTACCCGGAGAAGTCCGCTGTGGCCCAGCCGGTCACCGCCGGCTGCTATCTCACCGTCTACTGGATCACCGTCGGCCGCTACGCGGACCACATGAAGTGGACCGTCCGGATCAACAAGCGCCTCAACCGCGAGGCCCGCGTCCACCACGCCCGCACTCACGTCTTCACGGCCTTCCAGGACCACACCACCACCGTCTACCGCGACGGCGCCGCGGGGCCCCGCGACATTCACGCCCTCGACCACCCCTACGCCGGGCTCGTCGTCCAGGTCGTCGACGCCGAATCGGCCGGGCAGCGGGCGGAGTTGCTGGAGTGGCTGCGCGCCCGGCACCTTCCCAAGCGGCTGGCCGGAGGCTCGCCCGTCGCCATGGTCACCGTCTTTATGCCCACCCCGCTGCCACTGGACCGCATGTCGTACGTCAAGCAGGTCGAGGGCACCGACACCCGGCTCGCCCTGCTCTGGTTCCTGCAACGGGACCCGCGAGAAGTGTGGGAGGAGCACTTCACGGGCCCGGACGAGGCGGTCGCCGCGGCCCATCTGGGCCGGGTCGAGGTGGTGGCGCCCTTCATCCCGACGATCCCGGGCACGGACACGTACGTCGATCAACTGCGCTGAGGCAACAACGAGCCCCCTCGGCCAGGACGGCGAGCCGGTCGAGAGGGCTTGGCACAGGTGCTGCCTCGGTTGCTGCGGATTTTACGGACGGTCGAAGGCCCCCTGGCCGACCTCGGCCACGAAGGCCGACCAGCCGCGTGACGAGAAGCTCAAGGTCGGCCCGGCCGGGTCCTTGGAGTCGCGTACGGCAATGGTCTGGGTGTCCGGGAGGGCGATTTCAACGCACGCGCCGTTGTTCCCCGAATACGAGGACTTCCGCCATGAGAGGGCCGTGTCTTCCCGATGCATGATCGTTGCTCCGATCGTGTGAGACGTGCTGCGGTGTGCCTGTGAGGTAGGGCACGTCTCGACGCTACGCGACAACATCACTGTCTGAAGAGGGGTCGTCACTCGACCGGATGGCATATTCCATTTGCGTCTTCCACGGAGAGGGTGGCAGGTGTACCTTTCCGCCTCGCCTTGCGGCGAGTCGCCTCAGGGCGCGTATTCCTTCGCGACGTCCAGGACGAACTCCCTCGACTTCTCGGGGTTCAGGGCCTGGGCGCGAAGGTGCTCGTACATCATCGCGTACTTCTGCACATCGGTGTGCTTCTCCAGGTAGAGGTCGCTCGTCACGCCCTCCAGGTACACCACGGACGAGTCCGCGCTGTCCTCGAACTCCAGGACGGCGAAGGCCCCGTACATGCCCGGGTGGGCGCCGACGTCGTGCGGCAGGACCTGGACGGTGATGTGCGGCAGCGTGCTCATGTCCGCCAGGTGCTCCAGCTGTTCGTACATCACCTGCGAGCCGCCCACCTCGCGGCGCAGCGCCGACTCGTCGACCACCACCCACAGCCGCAGGGGCAACTCCGGGTCGGTCACGCGCTCCTGGCGCTTGAGCCGTACGTCGACGCGCTTCTGGATCTCGGCCGGGGTCGCCTCGGGGCCCATGCCGAAGATGACGGCCTCCGCGTAGGTGCGGGTCTGCAACAGGCCGGGCACGATCAGCGACTCGTACGTCCGCAGCGACGCCGCTTCCATCTCCAGGCCGATGTAGACGCTGTAGGGCACGTCCCCGAAGGCGTGCCACCAGCCCTGCTGGCGGGACTCCCGAGCCATGTTCATCAGTGACTCGACCATGTGGGGATCGTCGACCCCGTAGACCCCGCACAGGTCGCGGACGTCGCGCTGGCTGATGCTGCGGCGGCCGTTCTCCAGTCGGCTGATCTTGGACTGGGAGACGAGCAGTTCTGCCGCGACCGCTTCCGCCGTGAGGCCTTTCAACTCGCGCAACTTGCGCAGTTCGGCTCCGAGACGGCGTCGCCTGACGGTGGGGTTGACGTTGGCGGCCACGGGATGTGCACCTCCGGTATGAATGGTTTCTGCACTGCTGAGTACTGCTTGTCAGCAGCCTGCCACTACCGGTCATCAGCCCGCTGGGAAATGGTCGTATGGTCGACCTTTCCCGGGCCTTCCCGGCCATGCGGAGGCCTTCCGGGGCGCGCAAAACAGCGATGCGCAGGGCACGGACCGGTGGTGCCGGCCCATGCCCCGCGCATCGCAGCGGCTCCCGTGACCGGGTCGCTGAGGACGGTGCGGTGTCGGTGTCCGGGCCCTGCCTCCGGATACCGGTCCGTCCAGTTATCGCCTACTGCTGTGCTGCCTACTGCTCTTCTCGCTCATCGGACGCCGGCCCGGGCCATCCCGTGCCCCGCCGAGGGTCGCCCCTGTGCGGGCGCTCGCTTCGGCTGTGCGGCGACGCCGTTCTGTACGTCCATGACCGCGTGCGCGACGAGGCCGCCCAGGGGGTCGTAACGGATGAGATCCCGCAGGCGCGATCGCGAGGACCGGCCTTCGTTACCCGGATAAAGGTGCTTGCCGAGCCCCACGGCATGGGCGAGCGCGGCCAGCGCCGCGGTCCGCGGGTCCGGCGGAACGCCGGTGCGGATCGCGTTGTCCAGCCGGGCCCTGATCTCCCGGCTGACTTCGCTGTCGGTCGCCTGATAGCGAGTGGTCGGCAGCACCCCGCACATCTGCCCCGCCACGGCATGCACCATGCCGCACCGTTCGAGATGCGCGAGATACGTCTGACGGAGCCCCAGGCGGGGTCCGCCGATCCAGTGGACGGCACGCACGGGGCTGCCGCGTCGCCGCAGCAGTTCGAGCGCGGAGTCCAGGGTCGGATCTCCTGTCGGCCGTGGGTGCACCACGGCGATACGATCCCCATCAGGGGCTATTCGCCCTGCCAGAGCCAGCTCCACTAGCTGCGCCCCGGCAAGGCCTAGGTCGAGCGACTGCGGCTGCGCCGTGGTGCCCGTGGTCGGGTCCAAGGCGAGAAGCAGTAGCTCCTCCGGAATACTTCTGCGGCTCCTGCCCATCCATGCCTCCCCGCGTGGATGAAGACAGGGTGACGCCTCTCACAGCAACCTGTCGAGAGCGCCTTGCCCGTTCGTGCGGGAACCGACTCATATGTCGTTCTCGTCTCCCCCCCCGGGCGGGGGTGTCGTGGACACATCGCAGAGGTTCCGGCGGGTCTCTCAGAGGCTTCTCAGTCCGGGGCTGGACACTGGTGTATGGGTGGAGCGGGCCGTCGCGGAGACGGCCCGCCTGACGTGTGGAGGAGGTCTGCGTGGCGGGCGAGTCCCCCGGCAGGGCGGAGCAGCAGGAGTCGTCGGGGGAGGCGACCGAGCGCAGGACGGAGGATCCGAGGCTCGCCGCATTCCGTGGGGCGGAAGAGGCGGAAGGTTCCTCCGGGGCCGTGAATAACGATTCGGTAACAGATCGTGAAGATCTTGACGCCGAGGCCCCCGCCGACCCGAAGGCGCGGGGCGAGGGGCGTACTTCGGATGCGACGGATGACGTAACCGAGGCGGACAAGGAGTCCGGCGGCGATACGGATTCCGAAGCGGAATCCGTATCGGAATCCGAAGCCGCGGCGGCGGAGGAAACCGCCGAGGAGACGGCGGATGAGGCGGCGGACGAAGCGCCGGGCGAGGCGGCCGAGGACAAGCCCGAGGCAGCCGAGGGCAAACCCGAGGCTCCCGAGGCCGAGCCGCAGCCGCGTGAGGGCACCCTCGTACTGGCGGCCAACACGGTTGCGGAGATGCGGGCGAGCATCGCCCTGCCCGAGGCCAAGCCGGTCACGCCGCTGTCGGCCACGCCCATCACGACGAAGCCGGTCACGCCCAAGCCTCTTCCGCCTAAGCCGCCGACCGGGCCGGCCGGGCCGGTGGGCACCTTCGTACCTCTGGTGACCGACGAGACGCCGAGCGCGCCTCGCGAGAGTACGAAGCAGATGCCGCTGCCGCCCACCCCCGAGGAGTCGCTGAAGCTGCTCGCCGAGCTCACCAACACGCCCCCGCCGCCGGAGACTCCGCTGCGGACCGTGGCGCGGCGGTTCAAGATCTGGACGCCGCTGGTGCTGCTCCTGGTCATCGTCTTCGGCGCGGTCCAGGCAGTGCGCCCGCTGCCCGACCCGCAGCTGAAGCTCACCGCCGCCTCGGCCTACACCTTCAGCGGCAGCACGCCCTCGCTGCCCTGGCCGACGGAGGGTCAGGCCGTCGTCGAGGTCGAGGGGATGGGCACGCTCGGGTCGTACGGCCAGGAGAAGCCGGTCCCGATCGCGAGCGTCGCCAAGGTCATGACGGCGTACGTCATCCTCCGCGACCACCCGATCAAGACCGGCGCCAAGGGCGAGACCATCACTGTCGACCAGAAGGCGGCCGACCAGTACAAGAGCGGTCTGGCCGGATCCGAGTCCGTCGTGAAGGTCACGCAGGGGCAGCAACTCACCGAGTACGAGGCCCTGGAGGCCGTGCTGCTCGCGTCGGCGAACAACGTCGCGCGGCTGCTCGCCCGCTGGGATGCCGGCTCGGAGTCGGCGTTCGTCGCGAAGATGAACGCGGCCGCCAAGGAACTCGGCATGACCAACACGACGTACACCGACCCCAGCGGTCTGCAGGCCACCACGGTCAGTACGGCAAGGGACCAGGTCAAGCTGGGCAGGAAGGCCATGCAGAGCAGCGCGGTCTTCCAGGAGATCGCCACCAAGATCGAGTACACCGACAGCGCCGGCACCAAGCACAAGAACTGGAACCAGCTCGCGGGCTACAACGGCGTGGTCGGCATCAAGACCGGCACCAGCACCAAGGCCGGTGGCAACCTGCTCTTCGCCGCCACGAAGAAGGTGGGCGGCACCGAGCGGCTCATCATCGGCGCCACGCTGGGCCAGTACGTGTCGCCGATCATCACCACCGTGCTCAACAAGAGCCAGGATCTGATTCGGGCCACCCAGGGCGCGCTGAAGGCCGACACGATCATCAAGAAGGGCGAGGTCGTCGGTTACGTGGACGACGGACTCGGCGGCCACACCGCCGTCGTCACCACCAAGGACGTGACCGCCGCCGGGTGGTCCGGGCTCAAGGTCGGCATCTCGCTCGCCGCCGACACCTCCGGCATCCCGCACAAGGCCACGTCCGGCACCACCGTGGGCACCCTCACCGTCGGCAACGGCAGCAGTGAGGTCAAGGTCCCGGTCGCCCTCCAGTCCGACCTGGCCGAGCCGGGCTTCGACACGAAGCTGACCCGGATCTCGTAGGCCGTTCCGACCGGCTGTCCCACAGGTGCGATGGGACAGCCGGTCCCGGTCCGCGTTCAGGCCGAGAGCTCGCGCTCCAGCGGCGTACGGAAGCGGGGCGTGACCCGTACGTCCCCCAGCCAGCCGCTCAGCCGGGCGGCCGCCGCCCCGATCACGGCAGCGGCCTCCGCGCCGGGGTCCCCGTCCGCGAAGCGGCGCGAGAGGCGCAAAAGGGAGGAAGCGCGGACGGCGCACCGGGCGCACGCCCCAACTACACCGCCGTCGGCGCGAAGCGCCGGAGCCGCAGGGAGTTGCCGACGACGAAGACGGAGGAGAAGGCCATCGCGGCGCCGGCGATCATCGGGTTGAGGAGACCGGCAGCGGCGAGGGGGAGGGCGACGACGTTGTAGCCGAAGGCCCAGAAGAGGTTGCCCTTGATGGTGGCGAGGGTGCGGCGGGAGAGGCGGATGGCGTCGGCGGCGACGCGGAGGTCGCCGCGGACGAGGGTGAGGTCGGCGGCGGCGATGGCGGCGTCGGTGCCGGTGCCCATGGCGAGGCCGAGGTCGGCCTGGGCGAGGGCGGCGGCGTCGTTGACCCCGTCGCCGACCATGGCGACGTGGCGGCCTGCGGCCTGGAGGCGGCGGATGACGGCGACCTTGTCCTCGGGCATGACGCCGGCGATGACGTCAGCCGCAGGGATGCCGACCTCGGCGGCGACGGACCCGGCGACGGCCGCGTTGTCCCCGGTGAGCAGGAAAGGCCGCAGCCCCAGCCCACGCAGCATCCGGACCGCCTCCGCGCTGCTCGGCTTGACCGCGTCGGAGACGACGAGCACGGCCCGGGCTTCGCCGTCCCAGCCGACGGCGATCGAGGTGCGGCCGGTTTCCTCCGCCTCGGTCCAGGCGATGCCGAGCTTGCCGGAGAGCGGCTCGGCCAGCAGCTTTTCGCGGCCCACGACCACCGCGTGGCCGTCCACAACACCTCGTACGCCCAGGCCCGGCACCGCCGTGAAGTCCTCGGGCGCCGGAAGCGTGTCGCCGGCGGCGGCGACGACGACCGCCCGGGCGATCGGGTGCTCGGAGGCGTGTTCCAGGGCACCGGCGAGTCGTAGGACCTCTGCTTCGTCCTCGCCCTCGGCGAGGTGAACGGAGATCAGTGACATCGCGCCGGTCGTCACCGTGCCGGTCTTGTCGAGCACGATGGTGTCCACCTTTTGGGTGGTTTCCAGGACTTCCGGGCCCTTGATGAGGATGCCTAGCTGGGCCCCCCGCCCGGTGCCTACCATCAACGCCGTAGGCGTTGCCAGGCCCAGTGCGCACGGGCAGGCGATGATCAGCACGGCGACGGCGGCCGTGAAGGCCGACGCGGCGCCGGCCCCCTCGACCAGCCACCACCACCCCAGGGTCGCGATGGCGAGCCCGATCACCACCGGCACGAAGACCGCCGAGATACGGTCCGCGAGCCGCTGCGCGGTGGCCTTGCCGTTCTGCGCGTCCTCCACGAGCCGGGCCATCCGCGCGAGCTGCGTGTCCGCGCCGATGCGGGTCGCCTCGACCACGATCCGCCCGCCGGCGTTGACCGTGGCGCCGGTGACCGCGTCGCCGGGCCCGATCTCGACGGGCACCGACTCGCCGGTCAGCATCGACGCGTCGACGGCGGAGGATCCCTCCCGTACGACACCGTCCGTCGCGATCTTCTCGCCCGGCCGTACGACGAAAAGGTCGCCGACCGCCAGCTCACCCGTAGGGACGCGCACTTCCTCTCCGTCCCGCAGCACCGCCACGTCCTTGGCGCCCAGCTCCATCAGCGCCCGCAGCGCCGCGCCCGCCCGGCGCTTGCTGCGGACCTCGAAGTAGCGCCCGGCGAGGATGAAGGAGGTGACCCCGGCCGCGACCTCGAAGTAGAGGTTGGCGCTGCCGTTGCCGCGTTCGATGGTCAGCTCGAAGGGGTGCTTCATGCCCGGCGTGCCCGCGTCGCCGAAGAACAGCGCCCACACCGACCAGCCGAAAGCGGCCAGCGTCCCCACCGAGATGAGCGTGTCCATGGTGGCGGTGCCGTGCCGCAGATTGGCCCAGGTGGCCTTGTGGAAGGGCCAGGCCGCGTACGTGACGACGGGCGTCGCCAGGATCAGCGAGAGCCACTGCCAGCCGCGGAACTGCAGGGCCGGGACCATCGCCATCGCGACCACGGGTATCGCGAGCACGACGGCGGTCAGCAGCCGCTGCTCCAGCGGCAGCAGCTCGGCCGCCGCCGCTCCGGCCGTTTCCTCCACCGTGGCCGGCGGCGCGGGGAGCGCTGCGGTGTAGCCCGTCGCCTCGACCGTCGAGATCAGGTCACCGACTGCGACGGCGCCCCCGTCCTCGTACGAGACGTAGGACACCTTCGCCTTCTCGGTGGCGTAGTTGACGGTGGCGGTGACGCCGTCCATCCGGTTGAGCTTCTTCTCGATGCGGGCCGCGCACGACGCGCAGGTCATCCCACCGATCTCGAGCTCAACGGAACTCATCAGACAGTCCTGCCGACCAACTCATAGCCCGCCTCGTCGACGGCGGTCCGGACGGCCTCGTCGTCCAGCGGCTGCTCGGACGCGACGGTCAGCAGGCCGGTCTGCGCGTCCGCCCTGGTATCCGTCACGCCGGGGAGGGCAGAGACCTCCTTGGTGACCGCGGACTCGCAATGGCCGCAGCTCATGCCGGAGACGGTGTAGGTGACGGTCATCGTGTGCGCTCCTTGCGTGTGGTTCCCTGTCGATAATGCCAGAGTATACCCCCCAGGGGTATTTACGAGGGGTGGGCACGCAAAGCCTGGGCCGTCGGGTCGGGGTCACGCCCAGAAGGCGTTGTCCTCGTCGAGGTCCGGTGAGCACTCGTCCAGATCGGTGATCTTGTCGCCGACGACACGGAAGACGATGCAGGCGTTCTTGTCGATCGTCCTGCCGCGCCGGCTGGCGGTCTGGTGGTGGACCGCGACGACATGCCCGCGCCCGTCGACGAACAGGTCGCGAACCTCGACGCGCATCGAGCCGTCGGTCTCCGCGAAGAGCAGCCCGTAGAAGCGCAGGACGTTGTCAACGCCCTTGTAGTCACCGGCCAGAGGGTGGTCGCCCGGCACGTGGTGCGTGCAGTCCCCGGTCATCAGTCCGCGCACGGCGTCCATGTCACCGCGCGAGATGGCCTCGTACCCCTTGCGTACGAGTGCGGCGTGCGGGTGCTCAGCCATCGTGATCGCTACCTATCAGGAGAAAGCGGGGCAAATACGGCTGCCGTAACCACCCTCTCACCGCCCCGCCCGCACGGCTACGCGTCGGGTGCCCCTTGGTGGGCGGTGCTCAGCCCGTCCAAGGTGAGGCCGAGGAGGCGCTCGGCCTGGCCGCGCTGTTCGGGCCACTGCGCAGGACTAGAGCCTCTGCCGACGGATCTATGACTCCGCGCGGCCCCGCAGCCGCTCCAGGTCGCGGCGCTCGCGCTTCGTCGGGCGACCCGCGCCACGGTCGCGGTGGGCGACGACCACGGCCTCCTCGCGAGGCGGGGGCGGCGGGCTGTTGTCGAGGTAGGCCTCGGCGGCGACCGGCGGGCCGACCCGCTTGCGTACGAGGACCTTGACGACCACGATCCGCTCGCGGCCCGCGTGGTAGAGCCGCACTTCGTCCCCAGGGGCGACCGCGTGCGCAGGCTTCACGCGCTCCCCGTTGACGCGGACGTGCCCGGCGCGGCAGGCCGCGGCGGCCAGCGAACGGGTCTTCGTGAGGCGTACGGACCAGATCCAGCTGTCGACCCGCACGCTTCCCTCGTCTGCAGCCATGCTCCCGACCTTACGTCCCTGGTTCCCCGTCGAAGGACTCGCCGGAGCCGTACGCCCGGACTTCGCCGCCGCGCACCACATGCACTCGGCTCAGCCCGGACACCCGGGCCCGGGTGGAGGCACCCTCGCCCCAGCCACCGCCGATCAAATACCTGGTCGTCGTCACAGCGCCGGACGCTGGCTAGCACCGCGCCGAGCGATCCGAGAGGGATTAAAACCCTGAGGGGGCGTCCTCCCCGGGGAAGGGAGGACGCCCCCGTTGGTTTTCGGGCTAGAGGTCAGCGGTTGTGGTGGTAGCCGTTCCAGCGGTAGTCGTCGCGGTGGTGGCGGTGGCCGTACCAGTGGTGGCGGTGCTGGCGGCCGTGGTGGTACCAGCCGCCGGGACGGTCGTCGCTGCGACCCCAGTGCCGGCCGTCGTGGCCGTAGCCGTAGCCACGGTCGTTGTCGTGGTCGTGCAGGGCAGACGCACCGGCCGTCGCCGTCCGCGGCGTTGCGGCCTCTGCACTCACCGCGCCGCCGAGAACCAGGGCCCCTGCCACACCGAGCGCAGCCGCGAAGCGGGATACACGCATAGCCATCTCCTGTCACCGCAGGCGCCGAAGCACCTGCACGGGTTGGACTCGGTAAGCGTCGATCCCAGCGCGGCGTAGGACACCGCGCCGCGCCCACAAAAGCCGCAAAGACACTCAATGTGCTGGAATCCGCTGATACATGGAACCGGGATGTGTAGGCGATCCGTGGACTACCGATCCCCTGTGCCGGACCAGACTCAGCCGCAGTCGCCAGAAGCCGTCGTCCGCCGCTACCTGCGGGTTTTCGAGACATGCCGCGTCGCGGACCTCCAGGAACTCGTCGCCGAGGACGTCCTCATCCACGGCGCCGGCCAGAACGTCCGGGACCTCACCATGACCGGCATCAAGTCCTGCCGCGTCGCCGACGGCAGGATCGTCGAGTTCTGGGGCGAGACCGACCTCTACGGACTGCTCCGCCAGGCCGGCCTCGTGCCGGACACCATCCCAACCCTCTGACCGGCGCGGCTACTTCGCCAGCGCGCGCAGGGCTCGTACGGCGATGACCCCCACCACGATCAGGGCGATGCCGAGCCACACCGGGCCGCCGTCGAAGATCAGGGCGACGATGCCGACGGGCACGAGCCGGCCGGCCAGCGGGGTCAGCAGGCTCCGGACGTGGTGCTCCGAGGGCGGGCGGCCGGTGCGGACCCGGGCCCGTACGGCCTCCGGGTACCACTTGGTGAAGCGCAGGGCGCCGATGATCGCAGCGATCTGGATGATCCAGCCGGTCCAGATGTTGTTCGGGCTGTGCAGTACGAGGACGCCGTAACCGCCCGCGAGCGCTGCGACGAGGAAGGCGAGGCCCCAGACGCCGGTGATCACGTAGTTCGTGCGGAGGAAGGCCGGGGAGTCCCAGTACTCGCGGGCGACCTGCTCGCGGGCGTACTTGGATGGTGAAGGGCACGCGCATCGCCATCGAGCCGAAGGCGATGATCATCAGGGCGATGTTGGACATCTCGCCCGCGTACGTCTCCAGCCATCGGTGGGTGCCGGGGGAGGAGATCACCCCGAGGATGGCCAGCAGCGGTCCCTTACGCCATACGAGCACCACGACTACGCCCCTGCAACTGATATCTTCCCGGGGCCCGGCCCGTACGTACGACAAGGAGGTGTGCAGCAATGCGCAGGAGTGATCACAGGAGTGTCCGGCAGCACCCGGACTCGCCCAACGCCAGCCCCGCCAGTCCCGCCCGCCACCTCCTCACGACGGAGCCACCTTGCCCATCCGCCTCACCCCGCTGACCCACCCCGACCGCCTGGTCTGGCTCGCGGCCGACCCCGCCGGTCACCCCGTCGGCTCGGCCTTCCTGCGGCTCTTCGACCGCCCCGGCCAGGACCACCTCGCCGAGCTCGAACTCGCCGTCCACCCCGCCGACCGCCGCCACGGCACCGGCACCCAGCTCCTCACCGCGGCCATCACCGCCGCCCGCGAAGCCGGCAAGCGGTGCGTGATCGCCCAGGCCGTCGCCGACTCACCCGGCGCCCACTTCCTCCCCGGCCATGGTTTCCGCAGGGTCCTCACCCTGACGTACGCCCGACTCGCCCTGGCCGAAGCCGACATCGCCGCCCTCACGGCCGCCGTAGCCCGCCCCCACCCCGGCTACCACCTTGTCTCCTGGGACGGCACGGTCCCCGACCACCTCGCCCAGACCTACGCCGACTCCCGCCACGCCATGGACGACATGCCCATGGACGACACCGACTTCGGCACCGTCACCTGGGACATCCCCCGCCTCCGTGCCGTCGCCCAGGCCGTGGCCGACCGCGGCGACCACCTCCACACCGTCGCCGCCCTCCACCAACCCACCGACGCCATCGTTGCCTTCACCGAACTCGTCGTCCCCGGCGACGGCACCGGCGATGCCCAGCACTACGGCACCGCCGTCCTCCCCGCCCACCGCGGCCACGGCCTCGCCGCCTGGCTCAAAGCCCAGTCCATCCTCCACGCCCGCACCCACCACCCCGCCCTCACCGGCCTCCTCACCGACACCGCCGACAGCAACACGTACATGCGCCGCATCAACGACGCCCTCGGCTACGCGCCGACGCACCGCACGATCACGTACCAGCTGGATCTGTAGCGGTCGGCCCGGCTCCTCGCTGCGATCAGGGAAGCTGTCGGTGTGAACACCTCTGCCGACGACGGCTCACCAGGGGGAGCGGGCCACCGGCGATCAGCAGGGTCGCCGCGCGGTGAGGACAGGCGCCGGGAACTCCTCGACCGTGTCACCGACGACCTCGCGGTCAACGGAGTCGTGGACCGAAGCAGCCTGAGATCCGCCGCGACGCCGTACGAATGCTGCGAGCCGCAGGGGCAGACACCGACCTCCGCTTGCCGCGGCCGAAGGCCTGGCGAGCTTCGACCGTCCCGCCCTCGTGGTCTGGGTGAGTGGCGACCGCGTCATGCCACCGGAGCACGGCCGACGCATCGCCGAACTCCTCCCGCACGGACGGCTGGTCGAAATCGAGGACACCTACACCCTCATCCCTCTGGACCAGCCGGCGCGGCTCGCCCAGCTTGTCCGGGAGTTCAGCCCGGGCCGATGAAGTGAGCGTGCCGCCGAATCGCATTCGGCGGCACGCTCGTTCACCCGGTGTGGGCCGGTCAGGCGGTCGGTACGGTCCACTTCTGGTTGGAGGCGCCGGTGCAGTCCCAGATCTGCAGACGGGTGCCGTTGGCGGAGCTGGCGCCGGTGGCGTCGAGGCAGCGGCCGGACGCCGGGTTCACCAGGTTGCCCGAGGTGTAGGTCCACTTCTGGGCGGCGGTGCCGTTGCAGTCGTACAACTGGACCTGGGTGCCGTTGGCGGTGCCGGCGGAGGTGAGGTCCATGCACTTGCCGAGGGCCTGGAGGGAGCCGTCGGAGGCGACGGTCCACTTCTGGGCGGCGCTGCTGTTGCAGTCGTACAGCTGGATGGCGGTGCCGTTGGCGGTGGCGGCGCCGGCGACGTCGGCGCACTTGCCGGCGATGCCGGTGATCGGGCCGGAGGGTGCGGTGTTGCCGCTCTGGGTGCCGCTCCAGGTGAAGGTGGCGGAGGTGTGGGCGGGCACGGAGTACGTGAAGGACTGGCCGCCCCAGACGACGTGCAGGTTCTGCGCCGAGGTGGAGTCGTTGTAGGCGACCAGAGCCTTGGAGCCGTCCGGGTTCTGCCACGCGACGTTGGGGACGGTGGAGTTGGCCGTGGAGTCGATGCGGTAGGCGCCCGGCTTCACGAACTTCGTCAGCTGGCCCATGTCGTAGTACTCGATGTTGTAGTCGACCTGGCCACTGCGGCTGTCGCCGTTGTGCACGGTGATCAGACCGGTGCAGGTGCCACAACCGCCGTTGTGCGGACCCATGTTCTGGTCGACGGCGAGGGACCACTTGACGACCGACTTACCCCAGTTGCGGGTGTAGTCGATGATGTTGAGCATGTCCTCGCGCTGCTGGTCCGCGACCCAGGTGCCGCCGGAGTGCTCGGTGTCGAACGCGTCGGTCGACGGGTACTGGTTGTGCACAGTGGTCTGCTGGGTGACGTCACCACCGTAGCCGTGCCAGGCGATGCCGCCGAACAGCGAGTCGTTGCGGATGGTGGCGTCGTCGACCGTCGGGGCGCCGTACGACGCGTAGGTGTCCCAGTTCCAGTCCAGGGCGAGGACCTTGGTGCTGAGATTGGCGGAGTGGAACGCCGGCAGGAGGTTGTTCTTGAGGAAGTACTGGAGATCGGCGCCGTTCCAGTTCATGGAGGGGTAGCCGGAGCAGCAGGTGGGCTCGTTCTGCGCGGTGACGTAGTCGATCGGCACGCCCTGGGCGGCGTAGGCCTGGACGTACTTCACAAAGTACTGGGCGTAGGCGGCGTAGTACTGCGATTGCAGCCACCCCAGGCTGGTCGAGCCGTTGTCCTTCATCCACGACGGGGCGGTCCACGGGGTGCCCATGACCTTCAGCGACGGGTTGAGCGTCTTCGCCTGCTTGGTCAGCGGGAGGACGTCGACCAGGTCGTGGCTGATGGAGAAGGAGTTCAGGTTGGGGTCGGTCGCCCCGGCGGCCACGTCGTCGTACGTGTAGCTGTAGCGGGCCAGGTCCGAGGCGCCCATCGGGTTGCGCAGGAAGCTCAGCCCGATGCCCGAGCTCGGGTCGAAGAGCTTCTGCATGACGGCCGTACGGGTCGCGCTGGTGAGCGCGCCGCTGCTGTTCATCAGGTAGGCGGCGGTGTCGGTGAAGGACGCGCCGGCGCCGCTGAACTGCTGGTACTTGGTGTTCTCGTTGACGACGACGTTCTGCCCGCTGCCGCTGGTGCCGGCGGTGAAGGCTATGGGCGTCTGCTGCTGGAGGCCGCGGGTGACATTGCGGCCGCCGGAGTCATTGGTGGTGGTGAGCCAGACGTTGACCGCTTCGCCCGCGGCGTGGGCGGGGGTCCCGCCGATCAGTGCCAGTGCGGCGGCCATGGCGGCGGAGAGCAGCGTGGCGACCAGGCGGCGTGGGGGGCGCGGGGTGGGGGAGTGTCTCATGGGGTGATGCCTTTCGGCCGGCGGTGGGGGCGCGGTGGACCTTGGGCGTGTGTCATGCGTGTCATCCGTGTCATGGGCCTGACACATGCGACTGGCCGTCGTGACGGGGTGGGGAGAGAGGCTCTTACAAAGGTCCAGACCTAGTTCACGCCGTGAGTTAACTCGTGAAATAAGGGGGCGTCAAGGTGTCAAACACGGGAACGCCAGCCTTACTTCACAGCGTAAGAAGAGCGTCGAAGCGCTCGGTGAAGAGGTAGGCGTCCCCGGGCCAGCGCGCCGACACGTAGTTCCCGTTCTCCACGACGAAGGCCTCCGAGTGGTCGGTCGCCGTCCCCCGCGCCAGCGACCGCGGCCCCCGCTCGAACTGCTCCGGCGCCGCCAGAGCGCCCCTGACCTCGTCCTCGACGTATGCCGGATACGTACGGTAGTACCGCCCCAGCCGCCACGCCGTGGCGTAATACGCCGCCCGCTCCATGCCCTTGGGCAGACACGTCGTGCGCCGGTCCGACAGCACACTCCGCCCCGTCGCCGGATCCACGGTCCGGGCCAGCACCAGCACCCCGTGACAGATCGCCCCCACCGGCCGCCCCAGCGCCCAGAAGCCCGCGACCTTCTCCTGCAACACGGCCGACCCGAGGTACTGCCGCATCCCGGGCGCGTGCCCCCCGGGCAGAATCAGCCCGTCGTACTCGCCCACATCGAGCGTGCGCCAGCTCACCGGCCGCCGGAACTCCGGCGCGTCGACGAGCTCCCCGTAGAACGCCCGCGCCTGCGGCTCCGCCCCGAGCCGCCCGAACAGCACACCGGTGAGCAGCCTCGGATCGCACTCCGGAGCGCTCCCGCCCTCCTCGGTGGCGAAGGTGACCGTATGCCCCCGATCGGTCAGCAGCCGCCACGGCACCGCGACCTCCGTCGTGTCGAAGTCCCTGTCGGGCAGCGGCAGGAGCAGTTTCACGGCGTACGTCCCTTCCCTTCGACGCCCTCAGCGGATCAATAGGCCTCGTCCAATTGCGACACGAGTCGGCGCAGTCGGCGGGCGTGATGTCGGGGCATCGCGTACATCACGAAGCCGAGCAACTGGCGCAGGTCCCGAGGATCCTGGCAGACCTTGCACGTCCAGTCTTCGTAGCCGTTGATGTCCACCCACAGTCGGTGATGAGGCAGCTCCACGGAGCCGTGCCACACACAGAGTGCGTCGGCGACGGCAATCGCCGGGCGCAGGTGCGTAGCCCGCTCCGCGTGCACCCGCCTGATGGCTCAGAGAAGGGGCAGGGCCCCGGCCTACCGCTTCTCGGCTCTGTACCGCTTGAGCAGGGCGGTGATCCTGTCGCTGTCCGCCGCGCCGTTCAGCTCCCGGAGAAGATCGTCGGGGCAGAGTTCGTACAGCTCGCCCCACCATCGACGCCCTCGGTTGTCCCAGATCCGGTAGCCGCTCCCGGCACGCCTCAGGCCACGTACCGTCGCCTGCTCATGGCGCCCCCCTGTTCGAGCCACCCATTTGACGGCCCGAAGGCTGCTGTTCGCAAAGGCATTTAGAGGCCGCGCGAATAGGTGGGGCGGCGTCGCGTGCCGATGGGCGGCGCCTGGCGGCGTTGTCGTCGGTCGATGACGTCCCCCAGCCTGGCGGCTGGGTGGGGGTCCTCCCCCTGGCTTCGCCGGGGGCACCCCCACCGGCCGAAGGCTGGTGGGGGTCCCCCCGGACGGAGTCTGGGGGAGAGTGCCCCCACCGCCTTGCCAGACTTGCCCCTCGCCCCGCTCCTTCACCCACCCCACCTATTCGCGCGGCCTCTTATGTGGACGCCCCGCCGGTCAGGACCGGCGGGGCGTCCACGCCTCCCGTACTGCCTAGGACTCCGCGGACAGCGCGTCGCCGATCGCGGGGGGCTCGGGCTCGGCCGTCTTCCGGCTACGGAGTTCGCGGAAGGTGGCCCACAGGACGGCCAGTAGGGCCAGCGCCATCAGGGCGGCGTAGATCCTCTGCTCGACGTTCGTATAGTCCGACGCGGCCGACGTAATGCGGCCGCCCATGCCGCCGGCGTGGTCCGTCGCATTCCCGGAGCCGCCAGGGGCACCGGTACCCGCACCGGCCCCGGCACCGCCACCGCCGCGGGGGAACCCGCCGCCGCCACCCGGGCCGCCGCCCGTAGCGCTACCCGCACCGCCGCCGGGCC
>NZ_RJVR01000344.1 GCF_003999195.1 Streptomyces soli | reverse complement strand
GCCAGCGCGGCGAGGACGGCCGCGGCCGGGGCCAGGCGGCGGACGGTGAGGGCGAACCGGCGGAGGCCGGGCTGGCTGCTGCCGGCCCGGCCGGGCGCCGCGTGGCGCGTGGAGTTCATCAGTGCTGTGCGCTTCCGGCTCCGGCTGCTGCCGGGGTGGGGTTGGTGATCGGGTGTTCCGCATCGTGGATGCTGGCCACGGCCGGGTAGATGGTGCTGCCCGAGGGGGCGGGGGGCAGGGCCTTGCCGCTGGGGTTGTTGTAGACGTCCGCGCCGAAGGGGCGCAGGCCGTCGGCGGCGGCGTAGCCGAGGTGGCCGTGGCCGTCGGTGCCGCCGCTGTTGATGCCGAAGAGGTCTTCGGTGCTGCGCAGCCAGCTGTAGTGGTTGTAGGGCTGCTGGCTGACGGAGCCGGGCTTGATGAAGCGGGAGATGAACACCGCGCCGGTGATGCCGCCGCCGGGGGTGGTGTCCTGGCCGAAGGCCTGGAAGCCGGGCTGCGAAGTGTTCGGGCCGGGCAGCTCGTTGCAGCACGCCACCACCGACTGGGCGGTGTCGGTGGGGGTGTTCAGGCTGGAGTTGCTGTTGCCGGTGTAGTCGCCGATGGAGTTGCCGTACATCTTGTACGGCGGGAACGCCTCGTCGAACAGGATCTGGATCTCACCGTCGTGCTGGAACGCCGGCGAAGCCATGATCTGCGGGATGACCTTCTCCAGGAACACGTCCGAGGCGTACAGGCCGCCCTGGTGGTTGTTCGGGTCGCCGGAGAGGTTGTCGCCCTTGCAGGTCGCGTCGTGCGCGTCGGAGCAGTTGTTGGGGCTGATCCAGGAGAACTTGGGCGTGGTGGCCTCGGTCTTGAGGTCCTGGGCCAGGCTGGGGACGGCCGCGTGGCCGCTGGTGGCGGGAAGGCCGTCCAGCGGGACGACGTTGGCGCAGTCCTTGGGGTTGTCGATCACGGAGTGGAACCAGGGCGCCGGGTTGTGCTTGGGCACGTACTGGTCGCCCGCGGTCGCTCCGCCCGGGTCGGGCACGCCGTTGCCGGTCGGGTCGCCGGGCACCCCGCACTGGTAGGCGTTCTCGCGGGTGGAGGTGTTGCCCATGTCCTGGGCGTAGACCTTCCAGGGCACGTGCTTGGAGTCGAGCTGGTTGAACACTGTCTTGACGGAGGACGGGTACACGCACCCGGCCGAGGCGTTGACCTGGCCGTCGGCGGCGGGCGTGCCCGGGGTGACGTCCTTGTACTGCGGACAGTCGTTCTGGTTGTCCGGCGCGGGAGCCTGCCCGGAGACCAGGGTGGTGTAGTTGCCCAGGCTGTAGTGGCTGGTGCCGTAGTACTGCGTGAGCAGT
Source organism: Streptomyces soli (assembly GCF_003999195.1). Classification (GTDB taxonomy): domain Bacteria; phylum Actinomycetota; class Actinomycetes; order Streptomycetales; family Streptomycetaceae; genus Actinacidiphila; species Actinacidiphila soli. Next base: position 2,117 of record NZ_RJVR01000344.1, on the reverse strand, counting down.
TCCCCGTAACTGGGTAGCGTCTTCCACAGATAGCTGTTCTGGTTCAGCCCGGTGAACGTGGACTCGTAGGACTTGTTCTCCAAGACGATCGTCCACACGTGCCCGATCTTCTTCGCAGCGCCCCCGTTCTCGGCCTGCGCTGAGGCCGACGGCGCTGCTCCCAGCCCGGCGGCGATCAGTCCCGCCCCGGCCAGCACCGCCCCGAGCGCCGAACGGCGTCGGCGTATGAAGCCTGCCATGCCACTCCTTCAATAACAGCGCGGCGAAGACAGCCCTCGCCGCCACCGGCGGCACTTTCCTCCCTTAAGCCGCGTGCCGGGCATGGCACAGCCGACCCAAAGGTGATCAGAAGATGAACATTCCATGTCAGTGGCCCGGCCCCGTGGGAGACCGGCACGGCGGTGACAGTCGTGTCTATGGCCCCGACTGTAAGCCTGGAGAGCATTCCAAGGTCAACTCTCCTCCTCAGGCGTGGAGTTCAATAGACGTTCGTCTATTGAGGATCGTGAAAACGGCCCGCCCGGACCCCGGATCGCCTTCAGCGGGAATCTGATCTTCCGGGCGTCTGATCTTCCACGTCTTCGCCGCCCTCGCCGTTCATCCGCGAACTCATCTCGGCCGGCACCAACGAGGACCTCGCCGCCGCCCGCGCCCGCGCCCGCGCCCGCGGCCGCACCGGCGGACGCCCCTCCGTGGTCACCCCGAGCTCATCCGCGCGGCCCGCGACATGCTGCCAGGAACAGCATCGAGTCCATCGCCCAAGCTGCTGGGCATCAGCGCGGGTACCCTCTGCAACCAGCAGCCGCAGCGGGAGGCCGAGAGCGGTCAGGTCGGCGGCAAGGCGCGCGCCGATGGCTCCGGCGGCCCCGGTGATCAGCGGTTCACTGCCGGTGGTGGAGTATCGCGGTCACGCCCTCGTCGCTCGGGGCGTAGGCGATGCTGCGCAGGACGGCGACGGGGGCGCCACGGCCGCGTTGGCCGAGGATGATGCCGGCGGCGGCCACGCAGTGCGCCCTGGGACGCCGTGCGATATCACCTGTGCCTCGAGCCGATCTTGCCTTTGCGATGGACATCAGCGAGGCGGTGATTATGCGGGCGCTGAGCGGCAATTCGGCGACCACCGGCCCTGCGCGGTGACTGGCTACCGCTGCTCAGCATTTCGGTAGAGAGCTGGGAAACGGCCTCAAAAGGAAACGGCTCTCGCCGACCGGCTCGCTGCCCAGCACCAGCTGGCGTACGTGATCTTCTGTAAGGGGGGCGCGGGTGCCGGTGAGGGCGTGGGCTGAGTCGGCAACGCTTGCCAAGAGCGCGGCCTACAACTCGGGCACCCTCAACCAGGCGTGGGAGGCCGGCGTGCAGGGGGTGCAGGTCTTCGACGGCGCCGGGTGCGGCTGGACCAGCCACAAGGACCCCGACAAGGTTATGGGGAGCCTGCGTACGGTCGAGGACGCCGCCGCGTGGCGTATCTCCCACCTGCGCTGCGGGCGGGCGTTCGGGCCCCGTCCCGACGTGGTTGCGCCAGGCTGAGGGGCGCATGGTGACGCGAGCGGCCCCCGGTCACGCTCGCCGCTGTGCGACCAGGCCTGACAGTCCAGGCGCCACCGAGTGCCTCGCGGCACCGTTCCGAGGTGGGCCGCGTAACAGGCCCAGGGCACTCCCTTCCCGATCAACCGCAGGTGGGGGTACTGGCGCCGCCACGGCTCCATCTGCTATGACTATTCGCGGCAGCAAGCACCTGCCCGCGCCTGATTGGTCTTACCCATGCTGGGACCGTGAAGACAGCCAAGGGTCTCTCTCGACTCGTGCAAGATCAACTCTCGTTGTCCTGACGCATCGTTTTGCGTTCTGTCAGGCGAGGAGCATGGGTTCGCGCCGCAGGAGACAATGACGATGACAGACAACAAATCCTTCAAGAAGGCCGTCCGCCAGCGTATGGCCGAGACAGGCGAGCCCTTCAGCACAGCTCGGCGGGCCCTACTTGCGCGCACTCGGCGGAGCGCGATCGATTCGCCCAACACAGTGCCGGATCAGCAGCTCGCGGCCCGTGCGACGAAGCAGCAGGTGGACCTGGCAGGGGCCCCAGCCCGCGGAATGCAGCCGTACCTCGCGGAGCTCGC
>NZ_RJVR01000067.1 GCF_003999195.1 Streptomyces soli | reverse complement strand
CGAACTGGCGCTGTTTTTGGTTGTCGTTGGTGGTCGAAGAGCGGACGCACTGCCGACGGCTTGAAGCAGTTGTTCTTCGCGCGGCCGCGCTGGGTGACCCAACCATCGCCGGGCTGACGCTCAGCCGTTCGTCTCGCGCACCGGTTCATTCCGCGGCACGTCACCGGGCACTACCCGAGCTCATACAGGGCTTCGTCGGCGGCCCTCCGTGATCAAGAGAGTTCGAGTGATTCCCCACCAAGACGTCAACGAATAGCCCCAGCGCCGTGACAGGCCCGGGCTATTCGCGTTCCCTGTTCAGACGGCGCGCCTTGGCCAGCTCGGCGGCTGCGCCGGAACCGTCGGCCGCCTGCTCAAGATGCTCGGCCACCGCTGACTGCGCTTTGCCCGCGCGGGGCCACTTCGACGGGCCCTGGAATCCCCATCCCCGCCCGTGTGTGCGTGACGACGCGTAGCTGCCGCGAGGACCTGCGCACGGCGCCGCGGCCTGTGATCCAAGCGCGTCGACGAACGCGACCAGGCGCCCGGATACCGCCGCGCAGAGGCTGGTGAGGATTGCGCAGGCGTCGGCGGCGGGCGTACCGACAGCAGCGCGGGGCTGACGGGGCGATCGCATCCGCCACGACACCCAGGGCAGTTGGAGCGAAAGCCCCCGGACGGTCACCGTCAACGGTCAGCCCCCCGTCCCTGTACCGGCTGACCTGGCCGGAGCGCGTCCGGATGCTGGCCCTGGCCGTGCACCGCGCCGAGCGTTGACCCCACCCCCAGGGACCCGGCTCACCGAGGCGCCCGGTGCGGCTTGTGCGCGTCCCAGGAGGACGACACCGAGCCCCAGTAGCCAGGCCGCCCGGTCCCGCCCGCACACGGGCCCTTCCCAGCCGGAAAGGCCGGCCAGGAACAGCAGCGCCACGCCGGCCCGCCCGCCCAACCCACCACCGGGAGAAACCCCGCCATACCGAACTTCGCCGCGTACGCCGCCAGCGAGGCCGTCAGCTTCGCACTGCTCAACCCCACCCAGGTCTTCGGCCTGTTGCTGGGGGATGCATCCCCCAGCTAATGAATACGCACAGTGACTCGTATGCCTGATAGATCCGCTGGGCCGGTCGGCCAGCCGCAGTTTGTGCAGCGGGTTCCCGAGGAGGCCGCCAGGGTGTCAGTCGTGGCTGTTCATGGCGGCACGCACCTCGGCGAGGGTGCTGTCAGCCACGGCTGTGGCGCGTTCGTTGCCCTCGCGCAGGATGTGCCGGAGGTAGGCGCGGTCCTGCGCGTACTCCTTTCGGCGGGCCCGGATGGGAGCCAGGTACTCGTTGACCGCCTCAGTCACGATCCTCTTCAGCGCGACGGCTCCCGCAGCACCGATGTCGGAGGCAACCTGATCGGGTGTCCGATTCTGGCAGCGGGCCGCCAGGAGGAGGAGCGAGGACACCTCGGGGCGGCTGGCCGGGTCGTAGGTGATGTGGCGCTCGGAGTCGGTCTTGGCCCCCTTGATCAGGCGGGCGGTCTCGCCGGCGTCGGAGGCCAGGGTGATGGCATTGCCCCGGCTCTTGCTCATCTTGCCGCCATCCGTGCCGAGCAGGAGAGGCGCGCTCGACAGCAGGGCATCGGGCTGGGGGAACACGGCGGAGCCGGTGCCGTAGCGGTCGTTGAAGCGGCGGGCGATGGTCCGGGTGAGTTCCAGGTGAGGGAGCTGGTCCTTGCCGACCGGGACCAGGTTGGCCTTGCAGAAGAGGATGTCGGCGGCCTGATGGGCGGGGTAGGTGAACATCAGGCCGCTGACGGTGGACTGCCGGGAGTGGGCGATCTCATCCTTGACGGTGGGATTACGCTCGAGCTCGGCGACGGAGACCAGGCTGAGGAAGGGCAGCAGCAGCTGGTTGAGGGCGGGAACGGCGCTGTGCGTGAAGATCGTGCTGCGTGCCGGGTCCACGCCGATGGCGAGGTAGTCCAGGACCAGTTCCTCGACGTGTCCGGTCAGGTTGTCCGCTACGTCGCGGTCGGTCAGGACCTGGTAATCCGCGATGATCACGAACATCTCCACGCCGAGATTCTGGAGACGTACACGGTTGTGGAGAGTGCCGAAGTAGTGGCCCAGGTGCAGCCGTCCGGTGGGCCGGTCGCCGGTCAGCACCCGGAATTGGCCGGGGTCTTTGAGAATCTGCTCTTCCAGCACCGCACTGCGCGCCCGCGCGGCGGACATCCCGAGTGTGTCGGTGAAGGAAGCGGAAGCGAGGGCCTCGGGGCCTACGGTCTGGGGGGTGGTGTTCATGAGGTCTCCTGGTGAGTCGAATATCGCCGTCAGGACGACACGACCCCTGATCCAGGGGACACAAAAGGGCCGTCCGTCCGAACGGCCCGGTTCATGCATGAGAGACGGCCGCTCCTACACGGAGCGCCACCAGCTCAGACACGATGAAAAGCACATGCGCACATCGTACCGGGCACCTCCGAGAAAGCGTGAGAGGCGATCGGCAGCGGCCGGCTACCGCGACAGGCGGCGGAGCTCGACGCGAACGAGGCCGCCACCGCCGCACGGAACTTGACCGGCATCGCCCGCAACCTCGCCGTCTCCGCCGCCGAGAAGCAGCTCGACGCCGCCGTACAGGACGCCGAACGCGTCATCCTGGCCATCGAGGCCACCGCCGCACGCTTCCGGGGCACCGACATGCCCGTCACCCCCGAGGCGATCACCGCCGCCGCAGTCGCCCACGCGAAGGCCCGCGCCAGCGCCGACGAACTCCACGCCATCAGCCAGGGAACGCCCACGGTCCTGGTGCACTGCACGTCAGACCACCGGACCGGGCGCGAGATCACCGCCCGGATCTCCGCCGGAGTCCGCACCCGTCTGGGATGGGCCGACGCCCACCCACCCATCGTGTTGCGCTTCCAGCGACTGGACGGCCGCATCACCGCCGCCGACAACGCCCGCCGCCTGCTGTGGCGCAAGAACCCCACCAAGCGATACCTCGCCGTCACCGACGTCCCCGTCGAGTTCTACAACGACCCCCGCCCCTGATGACCCGTCCACAGGCAAACCCGCAGGTGGTGGACGATGTTCTGCACCAGCTGCTGGCACCCGGGCACCCACGCCGTCGTGGCAACGGGCGGCTTCCCGCCCCGCTGCGACCAGTGCCCCCAGTGCGACCGGGAGACGCGCGAGGAGGCCGCGGCCGAGGCCGAGTAAGGCACGGGGCCCCGCCCGGGTTGGGCGGGGCCCCGTCGGCGTCAGCTGGCGACGTCGTCGCGGTCGTACGTGCGCTAACGGTCTCGGGGGAAATTGAGCTTCGGGCATGCTGGCCTGGCGGATCGGCTAGTGGGTGATCAGCGGACGTTGTCGCGGACGAGGACGAGTTCGTTGCTCATCTGGCGGTGGGTGGCCCGCTGTGCGGATCGGTCGGAGACGAGTGAGGCGATCGCGAGATGGGTCTCGGCGTAGGTATCGCGGCGTCCGTACGGCTCTTCTCATGTCACGGCCCGACCGGGACGATCACCATGTCCGCCGAGGCCGTAAAGCGGTGGACAGCCCTCCGGTGCTGGGCGAGCATCTCCGCGATGAATAACGAACCTCTCCCCATCCCCAAACGCGTCCGCTTCGTCGAGCTCAGCGCAAAGGCGCTGCGGGCGCTTGCCGACGGTGACCTCGCTGGCGGCAGCGCCGAGACCGGGGTCGCCCTTGACGAATACTTCGTCTGCGACCGGGCCCGCTCAATCTTCGGCTATCGCGCTGACCAACTCGCCAAGGACCCGTCTGCCGCGCCCTGGATCACGCGGGTCGCGGTGTCCGAGCCGGACGGGGCCGTCGTCGGCGACGCCGGGTTCCACGGGCCGCCGGACGAGGCCGGCGTGGTCGAGGTCGGCTACACCGTCGTGCACGGGTACCGCCGCCAGGGCTATGCCCGCGCCATGCTGAGGGCGCTGCTCGTCAGGGCCGCTGCCGAACCCGGTGTTAGGACCGTGCGGGCCACTATCAGATCCGACAACAACGCTTCCCTGGCCACCATCGTGGGCTTCGGTTTCGCGCGCGTCGGCGAGCAGGGGAACGAGCGCGATGGGCTCGAGATCGTCTTCGAGGTCCCGGCAGACGCGATTCAGGCCGAGTAGCTTTACGGCCTCGGCGGACATGGTGATCGTCCCAGTCGGGCCGTGACATGAGAAAGGCCACACGGGTTGGGTGAGTTGTGAAGCTGACCTGGGCCCGTGCGGCCTGTTCCCATCCTGCCCTGTCCGGTGTCTCACGCGCACACTTCGGCGAGTTGTTCGCCGAGCTCGCCAACGCGTGGGAGGCCGCGCGGCAGTCCGCGCTCCGCGAGTCCCGGGGCGGGGAGCGTCGGCGGGCGGAGGGTGCCGGCCGAAAGCTCAAGCTGGTCTTCCTCGATCGGCTGCTGGTCACCCTGGTCCATCTGCGCCATCAGTTGCCGCACGGGGTGCTCGCCGAGCTCTTCGAGGTGGATCGCTCCACCGTCTCCGCGGCCATCCGCCAGGTCCGCCCGCTGCTGGCGGCCCGTGGTTTCGCCGTGCCCGACCGGCCCGGCCTGCGGCTGAAGACGCTGGAGGACGTCTTCGCCTATGCCGAGGCGGAGGGCGTTGAGTTGCGGCTAGACGGGGCCGAGACCCCGGTCCGCCGCCCGCAGGCCGACCGCCCCGGGCGCCGGGCGTTCGTCTCCGGAAAACGCAAGCAGAACACCATCAAGACCACCACGTTCAGCGACGGCCAGGGTCGCCTGCTGCTGTCCGGCCTGGTCCGCCCGGGCCGGATGCACGATCAGACTGCCGTGCGCACCGAGGGCATCGCCGAGCAGTTCCGTACCCGTCCCGGCGTGAAGGCGAAGGTCGATTCCGGCTACCTCGGGCTGGCCAAGGAGTTTCCCGGCCAGGTCAGCGCCCCGCCGAAGAAGCCCAAGGACGAGGCGTGCGACGGTGACAAGCACGCCTGGCGCGAGGCACGGCGGCGGCAGTCCTCGGCGAGGATCTGTGTGGAGCACACCAACGCCGAGCTCCGCCAGTGGGCACCCCTGCGGCGATTCACCGGACGCCGCGATACCTACGCCGAGACCCATCTCGCGATCGCCTCACTCGTCTCCGACCGATCCGCACAGCGGGCCACCCACCGCCAGATGAGCAACGAACTCGTCCTCGTCCGCGACAACGTCCGCTGATCACCCACTAGCCGATCCGCCAGGCCAGCATGCCCGAAGCTCAATTTCCCCCGAGACCGTAAGGTCAGGCCGGCCAGGAGCGCAGCACCGCGGCGACGCTCTGCGTCGTACAGCCGTCACGCCGCAGCTCGGCGACCAGGGCGCCCACCTCATCCCGGCCCGGCTTCACCGCGCGGCCGGACGCTTGCAGATACGCCACGGTCACCGCGACCGCGACAGTCATGTTCGACCGCTCCAGCCACGTCAAGCAGCCCAGGGTGTGCGCCAGCGCCGCCGCGCGAGGCACCGGCCCGTCGTACACGTCACGCTCGAACAGCACCGCCTTGTGGCGCTCCACGGCAGCCAGGGGCACGCCGAAGTCTTCCGGAGCCGGATCGTCCTCACCCGCGCGGCGGGCGACCTCTAGGATCCAGCTGAGATCAATGACTAGGCGCACTGGCTCGTTCCTCGATGAAAGTTCCGAGTTCATCGACCACCTGTTGCGCGGAGTCCATGAACGCGGCCTTCACCGGGTCCGTGTCGTCGCGCACCAGTTGCTCGATGTACTCCTGCAGGGATAGGTGCCGGAGGTCGGCGGCCTGGCGCGCGGCGGTGGCGAGGTCCGGATCGAGCCGGACGTTTAGCTGGGTCTTGGCGGACATGCCCACCATGCTAGCTCTTGCTAGCCGAAGCGGGTAGGTCCCTCAGGCGCTCGCGCGCTCGTCGTAGAAGTATTCGCGCGGTTCCTCGCCCCAGGGGGCCTTCGTCGCGGTAGTCGTCCGGGTCGAAGTCCGGGGCGGCGTGGTCCTCGGCCGGGGCGCCCTGATCGCGCGCGACCTGGCCCGGGCCGGACGCATCGTCACCGCCTCACTCGCGTACGGCCTCGACACCGCCGCCCACACCGGCGCGCACCTGGTGCCCGCGCCCACGATCGCCGTCCTGCCCTGCGGACTCGAGCTGTGCCACCCCCACGACCACATCGACCCACGAAGAGAGGCCCGCGATCGGATCCTGACCAGGGGCCGGTCTTCGCGCACTGACGGCCCGCAGGCGGCTCAGGGCTTGGTCGCCGAGGCGACGAACAGCGGTACCGCGAGGAACAGCCGCCCCGCCCGGGCGCGCTCTCGCTGCTCCGCGACCCACGCCTCGGCGTCCGGGCCACTCACCGCACCGGCGGAGCGGGCCCCTTCGGCCAAGCCGACCAGCATCGGCAGCACTGCTGGGTCGGTGACTACGGCCATCGCCGCTTCTACGCCCACGTCTTCGAATCCGCAGTCGAGCAAGAGGTTGCGGTAATGGCGGGCGGCACGCGGGGAGGGGAGAAGATCGGCACGGGCGTGGACGATGGTGCGGGTAAGCCCTGCGTCGTCGGCGTCGATGACGAAGGCGTCCCAGTCCTGCCCGGTGAGCACGATGCGGCCGCCGGGGGTGAGCACGCGCTGCGCCTCGGCCAGCGCCCGGGCCGGGTCGTCCAGCTCGTGGAAGACCTTGTCTGCCCGGTAGCCGTCCAGCGTCCTGTCCGCGAGCGGCAGCTCGTACGCGCCCGCCACCTCGAACTCCGCCTGCGGCCAGCGCTCCCGCGCCGCGGCGATCATCTGGTCCTGGATGTCGACCCCGACGGCCCGGGCGCCCTGGCCTGCCATCTCCGCCACCGCGCGTCCGGCTCCGCAGCCGACATCGACCATGGAGCGTCCGGGTGCGGCGCCGAGCAACTCGTATGAACGGAGCCGCATTTCCGACGCACCTCGTAGCCGGTCGGCGGCATCCAGAAGCGCGATCAGGCGTGTTGTCTCGTCCTTGAACTCTTCCTTGAACATGCCTGCCAGGCTGCGACTTAATGTCGGCATGAAGTCAAGCGACGCCATGAGAATCGGAGATCTCGCCGACCGCTTCGGGCTGGCCACGCACGTCCTGCGCCACTGGGAGTCCCTGCACCTGCTCACCCCCGCCCGCGACATCAACGGCCGCCGCCGCTACGGCCCAGATGACCTCGTCCGGGTCGCGGTCATCCTGCGCGCCAAGGAAGCCGGCCTCAGCCTCGACGACATCCACGCCGTGATCGCCGCCGACAGCCCGGCCTCCCGGCGGCAGACGCTGGAGGACCACAGGGTCACGCTTGAGCGCCGCATCGCCGCCGCCCAGGCATCCCTGGACCTCATCAGCAGCGCCCTGAACTGCGACCACGACGACTTCACCACCTGCCCGCACTTCCGGCAGACGGTCGCCGACCGCATCGGCGTCGACGTGCCCCGGTACCGTCCCGTGCTGTCTTGCTGATCGGGGAAGCCGGCGCAGCCGGCTTCCCCGATCCCGAGCAGACGCGGGTGCGTACTACTTCTTGAGCAGGGCGTTCATCTGGTTGATTTCGGCGGTCTGGGCCGTGATGATCGAGGCGGCGAGTGTCTTGACGGGGCCGTACTCGCCCTTGCTCTGCTCGGTCTTGGCCATGGTGACCGCGCCCTGGTGATGTTGGACCATCATCTGCAGAAACATGGTGTCGAACATGGTGCCGGAGGCCTTGTCGAGCTTGGTCATGTCGGCCGTGCTCATCGCCCCGGGCATGCCGGAGGACATGTCCATGCCCTTCATGTCCTGGGGGACGGCTGCCCCCCAGGAGGTGAGCCAGCCGGACATGGTCTTGATCTCGGGGTCCTGCGCGCCCTTGATCGTCGTGGCGAGGGACTTGACCTCGCTGGAGGAAGCGCGGGTGGCGGCCAGATCGGCCATCTCGATGGCCTGACGGTGGTGCGTGATCATCTGCTGGGCGAACGCCACGTCCTGGGCGTTGTGCGCGCCGGCCGAGGCCGAGGCACTCGCTGACGGGGTCGACTTCGACTGCATTGAAGACATGTCGTGCCCGCTGCCGCTGCTACTGCTACAGGCAGCCAGCACGAGGGCGGTCGCACCGGCAGCCGCGACAAGGGCACTGCGACGGATCAGGGAACGTCGTGAAGTCATGATGTGAACTCCTGGGAGTGGGATGAAAGGCGTGCGCTTGCTCCGCGCCGGCCCTCTCAGGGCACGCGGCGCGGAAGGCGTTTGCCTATATCCGCAGGAGTTGGAGTTCGGCCAGCGATGGCGGTGCGCGCCCACCCTCGGGGACGTCCGGTACGGACGCGAGACGCACCTGAGCCTCGTCGGCAGCACACACCGGAGAGGGGATCAGGGCAGGTAGCGCGGGCGCACCGGCCACCGAGGCAGAGGCGCACGTCGGGTCGGCGTGGTGGGGCTGACCGTCACCGCCATGCCCACCCGAGCTGCAGCTGTCGTGTACAGACGCCACGACGACACCGTGATCGGCACCGGCCGACATCTGGTGCTCGGGCATCGGCATTCCGGCGGGTGCCAGGCCGTGCATGCCGACCAGCCCTACCAGCAGCCCGAAGACGAGCAGCGCAGACAGCCGCAGCCTGGGCTGCGGATACCGCACGGGCTGATAGAGGCCGGTCACAGGCCCATCGTAGGGGAACAGCAGTCGCTTCTATTCCGCATGCCCTCCCTTGCATCAAATACCACCTGGGGGTATACAGGATGGTGAGATATACCCCCTAGGGGTATGAAGAAGCGACCTGTTCCACCTGGAGGACCCCATGTCGTGCTGCAGCCCTGAGGGCCACTGCTCCACCAGCGAGACCGAGGGGACGCAGGCCGCCGGCATCACGACCGTGTACTCGGTCACCGGCATGACCTGCGGCCACTGCGAGAAGGCCGTCGGCTCGGCCCTCTCCACCCTCGACGGCGTCACCGCCGTGAAGGTCGACGTCGCCACCGGCCTGGTCACCGTCACCTCCGACGGCGAACCGGATGACGCCCTGATCCGCGACGCGGTGGATGACGCCGGTTACGAGCTGGCCGGGCGCTCCGCGGCCTCGGCCGCCCACTGACATGCCCTGCCAGGGCCGCTCCTGAGCGGCCCGGGCACGCTTTCCCATAGAGCACCACGCAATCTCGAGGAGCTGAGATGAGCACCGCGATACCTGGCGCGAGCGCGAGCGCGACCGAAGTCGAATTGGTGATCGGGGGCATGACCTGCGCGTCGTGCGCTGCTCGCATCGAGAAGAAGCTCAACCGCATGGACGGCGTCGAGGCCACGGTCAACTACGCGACCGAGAAGGCCAGGGTCACCTTCCATGGTGACGTCGAGGTGGCCGACCTGATCGGCGCCGTCGAGCAGACCGGCTACTCCGCCGCCGTGCCTGTCGTCGAGGTGGGCGACGGCGAACCGGCTGCGGAGCCGGACGAGCTCGCGCCGCTGCGGCAGCGGCTGATCACGGCGGTCGTCCTGTCCGTCCCGGTCATCGCCATGGCCATGGTCCCGGCGCTGCAGTTCACCAACTGGCAGTGGTTGTCGCTGACCCTGGCAAGTCCGGTCGTGGTGTACGCG
>NZ_RJVR01000094.1 GCF_003999195.1 Streptomyces soli | reverse complement strand
CCCGAAGACGCGGCACCGTCCACGGTGACCGTGTCCCAGGACGCGGCAGGGCGCTGGTTCGTGTCGCTGCTGTGCGACGACATGATCACCCCCGGCCCCGGCCACCACGGCGGCGGTCGGTATCGACGCCGGGATCGCCTCCCTGATGACCCTGTCCACCGGTGAGAAGATCACCAACCCGCGTCACGAGCGCCGCGACCGGGCCCGCCTGGCGAAGGCGCAGCGGGAGGTGTCGCGCAAGGAGAAGGGCTCCGCGAACCGGGCCAAGGCCCGTCTGAAGGTCGCCAAGGTCCATGCCCGGATCACCGACCGGCGCCGCGATTACCTGCACAAGCTGACCACTCGACTCGTCCGTGAGAACCAAACGGTCGTGATCGAGGACCTGACCGTCCGCACCATGGTCACGAACCACAAGCTGGCCCGTGCCGTCTCCGACGCGGCGTGGAGCGACATGCGGTCGATGCTGGAGTACAAGTGCGCCTGGTACGGGCGTGACCTGGTGGTGGTCGACCGGTGGTTCCCCGGCTCGAAACTGTGCGGGGCATGCGGGACGCTTCGGGCGAAGCTGCCGCTGAACGTCCGGGAGTGGACGTGCGACTGCGGCGCGGTGCATGACCGCGACGTGAACGCGGCGAAGAACATTCTCGCGGCCGGGCTGGCCGTGTCTGCCTGTGGAGGCGGTGTAAGACCTCAACGGGAGTCCTCCCGGACGGGGCAGTCGTCGGTGAAGCAGGAAGCCCAGCGGGCGACCGCTGGAACCCCCCGCCCATAGGCGGGGGAGGATGTCAACTGTGCTGGTGACCTGGGTGCCACCTGGATGTCGAACGCCGTCGCGGTAGGGGCGCCGAGCCGGGCGAGAGCATCCTGTGGGGCGTTTGCCGCCCACTGGCCGATCGCCGCGAACGAGCGTGCTCTGGCCACAACCGCCGAGCGGGCGACCAGCAGCACACTCACGAACGAGTGACGTCGCCCGCGCTGACCGCGTGGATCAGGCAGGGCACGCAGCCGCTCCGCCAGATCGGTGGTTCCACGCTGCTGACGAGTAGGCGACTTGATCAGGCAGACGGTGGCAGACTGACGGCGCATCGGAGCTCCGGTTGTGAACGGCGATGTGGCAAGGTTATCCGTCCTCAACGGGAGCTTCGTTGCGTGGGTATCGCACTCACCAAAGTTCGTCACGCAGCCGTGACGAGCACGCCTGCAAGATCAACCCGACTTTGAAATCGCTCTGGGCCCAGGGCCTGCCAGCCGCTGGTGCCCGGTTGCACCGAGTGTGCCTGGTCGGTGTGGGCCAGGTCGCCTGCGGGCTTGTTCGCGGTGAGGTGGCGGCGCCGGGACGGCGCGGCCCGGTCAGGGCCTGGTCCAGGTCGGGTGAACCTCAAGCAGTGGTCCGGCGGTCCGGTGGTCTGGGGCGGGCAGTGGTGACATCTCACAAATAAGACTATTGGTAATACCTATTCCGGTACACTGGATTTGTCAACGCGTTTCGAAAGGACTCCCATGCCGCCTCGCCGTACGACAGCGAAGGCTGACGACGGTCAGCCCAGTCAGCTCCTGAGCCCGGTGAATGACCGCCGGGTGTCCGCACTGATCGTAGATCAGGTGCGCTCTCTCATCCATGACGGGAAACTGACCCCTGGCAACCGCCTTCCCCCGGAACGGGAGATGTGCGAGCGGTTCGGCGTCAGCCGGGTCACCGTCCGCGAGGCGCTGCGCGTGCTGGAGGCCAACGGTCTGGTCGAGATCCGGGTGGGCGCGCACGGCGGCGCCTTCGTTACCCAGCCGACCAGCGACCGGGTCGGGGCGAGCATCGTCGACCTGCTTACGCTCTCGTCCGTGACGGCCGGCGAGGTCACCGAAGTCCGCATGGTGTTGGAGTTGGGCATCATCCCGTTGCTGTGCGGCAACGCGGACGACGATGACATTGCCGCGCTGGAGGACATCTGCGACCGGCAGGAGGCGGCGCTCGCAAGCGGCGAGTACGACGTGTCGCTGTCGGCGGAGTTCCACACCCGGCTGGCCGCCGCCACACACAACACCGCCTTCGAGATGCTGGTCCGCTCCTTCCACGGGCCCCTCCTGATGTCCCTCGCCACAGCGCAGAAGACCGCGCCCGAAATGGGCAAGCGCGGCCTGGAGGAGCACCGGGCGATCCTGGCCGCTATCCAGGACGGCGACGCGGAGACGGGCACCCGCATCATGCGAGAGCACCTGTCCCGTACCGCCGACCGGCTCTGCCTGGAGGAACCGGCCCGTAAGACCACTCGCACCAGGAAAGCGGTCAGTAGCCCTGCGGGAGCAGCACCAGGCAGCAGCCGAGCGAGATGACGACCGATACGAACAGCACCCCGAAGCCGGCTGTGTAGGAGCCGGTCGCCGCAAGCAGCGTGCCCATCAGCGCCGGCAACGCGGCTGCGACCAGGTTGGTGAGCGAGGAGAAGACGCTGCTGGAGTACTCCGACTGCCGTGTGGGCATCAGGCTGTGCAGCAGCGACCAGTTCGTCACCACGCACCAGGCGTTGCCGGCCAGGCCGAGGAAGATGAAGAAGCTGTCCAGGCCGGCGCTGCCCGACAGGGCGGTGCCGGCGATGCCGGTGCCCTCGATGGTGAAACCGATCGCGGCCCAGCCGGCCCGTTTCACTTTGCGGTCCGAGGCCCGGCCAACCAGCACCATGACCACGATGGACAGCACATTCGCAACGGTGAGAAGCAGGCCGATGTCGCTCAGCTTCACGTGGCGTTCCTGCTGCAGGTACAGCGGCACCCAGGTCACCAGGCCGTAGAACGGCGCGTTGGTGCCGATGTACATCAGCATCGTCAGCCAGTAGCGGTAGTTACGGAACGGAGACTCCGGACCGCGCTTGGGCACCACGGTGGTGGACTCGAAGCGGCCCTCCACGATGTGGCGGACCTCCGCCTCGCTGATGCCGCGGTCCGGGTCGGGCCGGTCCTGGAGCAGGACGAGCACCACAAGGAAGGCGAACGCGAGGGCGATCAACGCCTGCACGAGGAAGGTGGTGCGCCAGCTGAACGCGGACAGCATCGAGGTGGTCAGGCTGCTGCCGAGCGCCGAGCCGACGAAGATGCCGGACAGCCAGGAGGCGTTCGCCCGCGCCCGTTCGTGCATCGGGAACCAGCGGGCGGTCAGGGTGTGCGCGACCGGGTAGAAGCACGCCTCGCCGATCGCCAGCAAGATGCGGGTGCCGTAAAGCTGGTTGAGGCTGTGCACGAATGGTGGCAGGGCGAGTGCCACGACCCAGATCCCGGTGCCGACCAGCATCGAGGTGCGCGGGCCGAAGCGCTTCAGCACGAAGCCCCACAGGAACAGCGCGACCCCGTACGCGTAAAGGAAGAGGCTGGTCAGCCAGCCCACGGCTCCGGGGTGCAGGTCCAGGCCGAACTCCTGGCGGAACGACGGATCGGCGACGAAGACGCCGATCGAGGACTTGCTGAGCTGGGCCACCGAGAACGCGATCAGCAGCGGGAGGCTCACGTGAAGCCATCTGTGCATGTGACGCCCGCGCAGAGCGGTGGTTCGGCTCGTGCTCGCCTCGGTGGTCAACTCTGAGTCGGTTGTCATCGTGTTCCTTGCGTGACGCAATTGCGGCAGTGGCCGGAGCCGTACATGGAGAGCCTGCGGGCGGCGTATCACGACGATGCGGGCGCGGGATCTTCACAGAAGGGGCATGACGTGGGAATATGCGCCGGCACGGAGGGCGGCCGCCGCGGACCGGTCAGGCCAGGGGGGTCCGGCCGATGAACAGGCAGCTGTAGAAGGCCTTCCAGGCGATGTCCACATCCTGGACGCCGGCCGCGCGGAATCCGTCGAGGTGGTCGTCGGCCTTTGGCAGCGGGGCGGCGTGGTGGTGGGTGGACGCGGTCGTCCTGGGCGGGCTGAACTGCTTGCGGACCGATCGGAAACGCCGGTTCCACCGCTCGTCCAGGCCGATGTGGTCGAGGTTGACCAGCCAGCCCCCGGGCGCGAGCTGTCCGGCGGCCTCGCGGTAGAAACCGTGCAGTTCCTCGCGGCCGAGGTGGTGGCTGGCCCGGGAGGTGATGAGCGCGGCGGCGCCTTCGGGGACGCCGGCCGCGCGCAGCGCGCCCATGTCACCGATGAGGAAATCGACCCGGTCGCCGAACCGGGCCAGATCCCGCTTGGCCTGCCCGAGCATGGTGTCCGAGGCGTCCAGCCAGACTCCGCGGGCGCCGGGGAAGGCGTCGAGGAAGACCGAGAGGAACTTCCCCGCGCCGCTGGCTACGTCCACGACCAGGCCAGGGCTCGGCGTCTCGTCGGCAACCAGGCGGGCCGCGATCAGCCGGGGCAGTTCGAGGAGGTCCTGCGCGCCCTGCGGGTCGGCGGCGAGCCACGCGCTGGCGAAGCTGGGGTCGGACCACACTGCGGCTGCGGTACGGCTCTGTTCCGGCATCTCGGCTCCTGACGTGTGCGGGTCGGGGCGCCCGGGCATGGCGGGGCTCCGCTGGTGCTGGGGGTGAGCGGGAGGGGCGGTCGGCCGTCCCGCTGTACTGCCCGCCTCGAGGCGGGCGCCCGCGGCCGTCGTCACCGGCCCGCAGTGCCGGGGTGGTCGACCGGTGCGGCCGACCATCATTCCCTCAATGGCCTAACCGTTATATCAACGCACCCTATGGCCGTCAACGAATCCACGGGCGGGAAAGCCGCCCTCGCGCAGCTGCTCCAGCGCTGGTTTAATGGTCTAATATTAAGTCCAAACACAAGGAGGGTGCCCGATGCCACGCAAGGTACAGCGACACCGCCCTGGGTCCGCCGCAGCGCGGCCGTCCCGCCCGCACCAGCGGCGGGAGCGACAGTGAGCGGCGGGACCCTGATCGTCGGTGCCAGCCAGGCCGGTCTGCAACTGGCCATCTCCCTACGGCAGTCGGGCGACACCGCGCCCATCACCATGGTCGGCGAGGAGCCCCACCCGCCTTACCAGCGCCCGCCGCTGTCGAAGGAGTTCCTGGCCGGACAGGCCGAGCTGGAGACGCTGGAGTTCCGAGCCCCCTCCTTCTACGCTGAGTCCGGGATCGAGCTGGTGCGCGGCGAACGAGTGGCCGACGTGGCGCTCCTACCGTCCCGACCGCCTGGCTCAGGTACGGCGGTGACCGCCAGCGGGCGCGAACTGCCCTTCGATCGGCTGGCGCTGACCACTGGCGCCGGGCCGCGGCGGCTCGCGCTGCCCGGCGCCGATTTGGACGGGATCTGCTATCTCCGCGACCACGACGACGCCGCCGACTTGCGCTCGCGCCTGGCGACCGCCTCCCGGGTGGTCGTGGTGGGTGGCGGGTTCATCGGCCTGGAGGCGGCAGCCGCGGCGCGCGCGCTCGGGCGGCAGGTCACGGTGGTCGAGGCCGCAGAGCGCCTGATGGCCCGGGCGGTTGCCCCCGCCGTCTCGGACTTCTACCTGCGCGCCCACCAGCGGCGCGGCGTCGACATCCTGCTGTCCCGCGGCGTCGCGGGCTTCGGCGGCGGGTCCGGCCGGGTGACCGGGGTTCTGCTGGCCGACGGCACGCGGCTGCCGGCCGACCTGGTGCTGGTCGGGGTCGGCATCGTGCCGCGCACCGAACTGGCCGAACGGCTGGGGCTGACCTGCGAGGGCGGCATCGTGGTGGACACATACGCCCGCACCAGCGATCCGGCCGTGGTCGCCGCCGGCGACTGCACGGTGCGACCGCACCCGATGACCGGGCAGGGCCGGGTGCGGCTGGAATCAGTGCAGAACGCCGTGGCGCAGGCCCAGGTGGCCGCGGCCACGCTCCTCGGCCGGCTGGAGGAGGTGCGATCGGTGCCGTGGTTCTGGTCGTACCAGGGCGATCTGCGGCTGCAGATCGCCGGACTGTCCACCGGCTTCGACGAGTACGTCGTACGCGGCGAGCCGGACGAGGAGCGCTTCTGCGTCCTCTACTACCGACAGGGCCGTCTACTGGCGGCCGACGCCGTCAACCGTCCGGCGGACTACATGGCCGTGCGCCGGGCGCTCACCCAGGGCGCCACCGTGCCGCCGGAACGGGCGGGCGACGACAGCGTTCCGCTCAAATCCCTGCTGGCCGCCCCCGCCGACGCGGCGCCGGCCGCCTGACCTCACAGCTCGGGCCGGAATGCCGTACTGCCGAGCCCGGCAGACACCGAGGACTTCGATCGCACGCGAACGCGTCCGGATCCTTGCACCATCGGTAGAATGGACATACCTTTACTTCCAACCGGACGTGCCCCCGGATGTGGTTGCACCTCCGTGCCTTTCCGCGTTCGCGCGCCTATTCCCCCGAGACCGTGAGGACCTCAATGATGCTGTCCTGCTTGCGCCTTCGCTCACTTCCCCGATCTCGGGGCACCGCGGTCGCCGCCGTGGCCGCCTTCGCCCTCACCGCTCTGGCCGGCTGCGGCCCGAAGAGCAGCACAGCGGCCGCGTCCGGTGGCGGGGCGTCCTTCTACTCGGGCAAGACCGTGCAGATCGTGGTCCCCTACGGCCCCGGCGGCGGATACGACCAGTGGGCCCGCGTCATCGCGCCCTATATGCAGAAGTACCTCGGCGCCGGCAAGGTGATGGTCGTCAACGCCCCGGGCGGCGGCGGCCTCATCGGGACCGGGCAGATCTACAACGCCAAGCCGGACGGTCTGACCATTGGCGACACCAACGCCGGCGGCGACGTCTTCGACCAGATCGACCACAGCTCGGGCTTCAACCTGGACATGACGAAGGTCAGCTGGCTCGGCCGTCCCGACGACGACCCGCACCTGATAGCAACCCACGCCAACGGTCCGGCCGCCTTCGACGCCCTCAAGTCCGCTGGCGGCACGGTCTCCGCGCTGGCCACCGGCAAGGGCAGCTCGGACTACAACGCGGCCGTCATCGTCTACAACGCCTTCAAGGTGCCGTTCAAGATGGTGGCCGCCTTCTCTGGCAGCAGCGACGAGAAGGCCGCGTTCATGAGCGGTGAGGGCACTACGGCCTCGCTGTCCTCCTCCGACATCGCACAGATCACCGCGCAGTCACACAGTGTGCTGCTCGTCTCGGCCCGTCCGTTCAGCAAGCTGCCGAACGTGCCGACCGTCACCCAGGAGGCGCAGAAGGACGGCCTCGACAGCCAAACCGTCCAAGCGCTACAGGCACTCAGCGACGTGATGGACCTGGGCCACGCCTTCTTCGCCCCGCCCGGCGTCCCCGCCGCTCAACTCAGCGCGCTGCGCACCGCGTTCAGCAAGTCGATGAACGACCCGGAGTTCAAGAAGGCGGCCACCAAGGCCGGCCTGTACCAGGGCTACCAGTCGCCCGATTTCCTGTCCTCCACGGTCACCAAGGCGCTGAGTCAGGCTTCCCTGTTCACCGACCTTCTCAAGTCGAACTGATCGGGCTGCCAGAGAAGCTTGCCAAGCACAAGGAGACGACGTGTTTAACGGCCTCATATCGGGGTTCTCCGGGCTGTTGAGCCCCTCCGCGCTGGCGCTGCTCCTGGTGGGCACGCTGATCGGCACGCTGGTCGGGGCCATCCCGGGACTGGGCGGCGCCGTCCTGCTGACTTTGCTGCTGCCGTTCATCTACGGCATGCCGATCGTGCCCGCGCTGGCCCTGCTGCTGGCCGCGCACACCGGCATCTACTTCAGCGGTTCGGTCACGGCCATCTTGTTCAACACCCCCGGCGCACCGGAGTCGGCGGCGACGACGTTCGACGGCTATGCCATGACGCGGGCCGGGCAGCCGGCCCGTGCCCTGGGCATCTCCGCGGCGGCCACCACCATCGGCGGCTGGATCGGCGTGGCGCTGCTCTTCGTGCTCATCCCGTTCATGAGCAAGCTGGCCACGCTCTTCCACGCCTCGGAGTACCTGGCGCTGGCGGTGCTGGCGATCGTGCTCATCGGCCAGATGCGGGCGGCGTCGGCCACCAAGGGCCTGCTGTCCGGGGCGATCGGCCTGATGACGTCGTTCGTCGGGTACGACCCGATCACCGGTGTGCAGCGGTACACAGGCGGTTACCAGTCGCTGTACAACGGGTTCAACATCACCGCGGCGGCGCTCGGCCTGTTTGCACTGTCGGAGATGTTCCGCATCTACGCCACCGGTCACGACTCGCTGTCGGCGAGTGGTGGCGCGGCCTCCATCCGCGAGGGCGACCACCCGGACAACAAGGTCCTCACCGGCGTACGCGACGTATTGCATTACCCCTGGCTCACCATCCGCTCCGCGGTTCTCGGCACCGTGCTCGGGATCATCCCCGGCATCGGCGGGATCGCGGCCAACTTCATCTCCTACGGCCAGGCGATGAAGATCTCCAAGCACCCGGAGCGGTTCGGGCAGGGCACGCCCGAGGGCATCATCGCGCCGGAGTCGTCCTCCATCTCCAAGGAGGCAGGCAACCTGCTGCCCACCGTGGCGCTCGGGGTCCCCGGCGGCGTCGGCATGGCCGTGCTGCTGAGCGGTTTCACCATCCTCGGCATCGTCCCGGGCCCGGCGATGCTCAAGGACCACGTCGACGCCGTCTGGGCGATGGCCCTGGTGATCGGCGTCGGAAGCCTGCTGTCCAGCCTGACCGGCCTGGGTCTGGCGCCGCTGCTGGCACGGCTGGCGAAGGTGCCCGGACGGATGCTGGTCCCGTTCGTCGTGGCACTGGGCTTCCTGGGCGTGTACGCCGCCTCCGACGAACTCGCCCAGGTCACGGTCATGGTGGCCTTCGGCGTGGCCGGCTACCTGATGACCCGCTTCGGCTACTCGCTGCCCGCAGCGATGATCGGCTTCATCCTCGGCAAGGTCGTGGAGAACAACCTGTACCTGGTCTCGCAGCTGCAGGGCTGGGGCGCGCTGCGCCGCCCGATCACCGACGTCATGGTAGCGATCACCGTCATGAGCCTGTTCGGCCCGCTACTCAAGCGGGGCGTCCGCCTGATCGCACCGCGCCGGCAGGCCGTGGCCCTCACCGCGCCGGTGCCCGCCGACACCGAGGAGCCTCTCGACGACCGGGCGACGCCGACAACGACCGCAGGAGAGCAACGATGACCACCACACCGCGCCGCCTCCACCTGGGCGAACTGATCATCGACATCGCCATCGTGGCCGGCTCTGCCCTGTACGTCCACGCCGCGAACGCCTATCCGCCACAGGGCCGGCAGATCCCGCTGGTCGTCGGCTGGCTCGCCATCATCCTGGGCGCCGTACACCTACTGGCCCACCTGGTCCCCCCGTTGTGGTCGGTCACCCACGACAGCGCGTCGCGCGGCAGATCGACGCGCGAGAAGGCAGGGCGGAACGTCGCCGAGCGGGTCGCCGAGGCAGACCACGCGCAGACCACCGAGCCTGCGGCAGACGGGGACTTCGCGGCCGACGATGCGAGCGGGGACGACGAGCCCGCCGCGGCCGTGAAGCCTCCAACCTCGCTGAAGACCTCGTTCGGCGAGCCGCGGCAGGTGCTGTACGCCATCGCGTGGGTCGCCGGACTGCTGGCCGGCATCTACGTGCTGGGCTTCGTGGTGGCGATCCCGGTCTTCTTCCTCGCCTACTTCGGTGCGCTGCGGGCCTGGCGTACCGCGGTGATCAGCGCCGTCGTGATGGGCGCGGTCACCGAGGGGCTGTTCGTCTACGCCCTGTCGGTGCCGCTGCCGCAGGGGCTGTTGTGGTGAGCGGCCCGGGATGCCGTCCGCCAATATAGGGCTAATGGTAAGCTATTTATACCTACGCTCTCAGAAACACGATGCAATCGCCGCGTGCCGTCACGGCCGCGAGAAGGTGAGGAACCCATGGGCAAGAAGGGGCGCGTGTTCGTACGCGGTCTGACGAGCGAGACCTACGGACTGGGCGAGTTCCGCCAGGCACAGCTCGCGGCGGAGCGGGTCCGGGACGACTCGGTGGTCGTGGACGACGCGAAGGTGGCCCACTCCGGCGACTCCGACGAGTCCCGCACCTGGTGGCGGGTCGGCCCCGGGGACGAGGACTTCCTCACCCAGACCCTCCAGGTGCACTTCGTCGAGCTCCCGCCGCACAGCTCCAACCACGGCCACGGGCACCAGAACGAGGCCGCCTTCTACATCCTGGAAGGCGCCGGCTACGAGATCCACGACGACATCCGCTACGACTGGAAGGCCGGCGACCTCGCCTTCGTGCACACCGACTCGGTGCACCGGCACTTCAACCCGTACGACGAGAAGGCCGTCGCGCTGGTGATGAAGGCCAAGTGCACCTGGATGTTCCTGGGCCTGATCCAGCAGGGCCGCAGCGGTCCCATCGAGCGCCCGCAGGAGTTCGGCGAGCGCGAGGACTGGTCGCGCATCTGGACGCCCGGCGTGCTGGAGCGCAAGAAGGTCGTCACCCCCGAGGACACCGTCTGGGAGACCACGCAGCTCGGCCGGGTGCGCGTGCTCAACAGCCCCGACCGCACCGACCTGCGTCAGTTCAGCGTGGACGTCTTCGAGCTGGACATTCCCGAGGGCAGCCGCTCCGGCAAGCACTGGAAGATGGCCGACGAGATCCTCTACGTGCTCGACGGCGAGGGCTACTCGCTGCACTGGGAGGTGCAGGAGGAGATCGCGGAGAAGTACTACGCCCGCGTCGCCAAGGAGCCCACCCGGCACGAGATCAAGAAGGGCGACACGCTGTACGTGCCGCAGAACACGATCGCCCAGCACTTCGCAGCCGACGGTACCCCGCTGCGCCTGCTGTCCGCGCAGAACCGCCTGTTCAAGCACCTTGGCTACGACAACGTGCACTACGTCGAGGACGCGCCGGAGTACACCGCGCAGCAGTCGGGGAAGGTGCCGGCCTGACCGGCCGGCACGGGGATGCGACCCGGTGGTGAGCCGGTAACGGCCGCCGCGCGGTCAGGGGAGCGGGTCCGCTCCCCTGACCGCGCGGCGGCCTTCGCCGTGGGCCGGCTCAGACGCCACGCTGCTCCTCGTTGAAGACCAGCGACTTGATGGTGACCGGCACGGTGTTCGACGGGTACCGCAGGCGGCCGATGTCGATGTAGTCAAAGTCCCGCAGGCTCAGGCCGTCGACCACCAGCAGCGGCACAGTCACGCCCAGTTCCTCGCGCAGCAGCCGGCCCAGCGTCATGGCCACGTCGCCGTCGAGCATCACGTAGACCGCCAGGCCGCGCTCGATGCGCCGCGCCAGTCCGTCGCGGATCCCGGCGGCAAAGGCGGACAGCCGCTCGTAGGCCGGCGGGCCGCTCCACTTCAGCGCGAGGACCAGATCCGCGTCGGACGCTGCGGCGTCGACCTCGGCCAGCCGCTGCCGGACCGCATACGCGACGGCCGCGCAGTCCACCAACTCACCCAGCGCGTAACGCGGGCGTACCACCTGAAGGTTGCGGCGCGGCAGCAGTGCGCCGGGGTCGGTGACACAGCCGGTGTTGCCGCTGAGCTGCACGCTGTACTCGGAGGCACCCAGCGCGGTGGCACGGATGCACTCCCCGGCAGGCAGCAGACGCAGCCGTAGTGCGCCGGAGTCGATCCGGCGGCGCAGCGCCCGTCCGAGCGGGCGCCCGAGGTCGCCGAAGCCTCGCGGCTCGCGGTCGTATACATACTCGGCGACCCCGCCGGAGAACATCACGCCGTCGATCCGGCCGAGCGGGGGCAGCGGGTCGGTGAGGTACAGCCATTCGAGACCGGCGGGCGGCCGGTCGGCGGTGAGGACGGCCACCAGGGCGTCGGCCATCGTGTCGGCCACCCGCTCGATCTCCTCAGTGCGCGCGGTGTCACCCAGTCGCCAGGCAAAGCCGGCCCGTGCGGCGTGTTCGCGGCCGGCCGGGTCGAGCCGCACGACGCGGTCGCGCTCGTCGACGACCTGGAGGCGGCCGCCGATGTGCACGGCCGCGGTGGCGGTCACCTGTCCGCCCTCGACAACCGCCAGCTTGGTCGTCCCGCCGCCGATGTCGACGGTGAGGACGCGCTGCCCGGTGTCGTACGAGGCCTTCGCCGCACCCGATCCAAAGGCGGCCAGCATGGCCTCCATGTGGTGCCCGGCGGTTGCGGTGACCAGCTCGCCGCCGCGTTCCGCCAGGACGGCGGCGATCGCCTCGGCGTTGCGTCGGCGCAGCGCCTCGCCGGTGAGGATGACCACGCCGGTGTCGATGGCCGCCGGGTCGGCGCCTGCGGCGCGGTAGGCGGCGTCGATGATCGAGCCCAGCGCCTCGGCGTCGATGTGGTCGGCGCTCGCGTACGGTGTCAGGGCGACCGGCGAGCGGTAGGTGGTGCGCCGGTCCACCACGATGTAGCGGCTCGTCAGGTCCTCGCTGATGCGGCGCAGGAGCAGCCGGGAGAAGACGACCTGGGTGCCGGACGAGCCGATGTCCATGCCGACGCTGTACAGCGTGACGTTGTCCTGCTGCCAGATCGGGTTGTCCTCCAGCGGGCCGACCGCCTCGTCGTCGTGTTCGTGGTCGTGGCCTGGGACGTGCGCGGAGTGGACCGTGCGCGGCTCGTGGTCGTGGTGGTACGGGTGCCCGTGTTGTTGCGTCACGGTCGTCCTCCAGGGGGAGCGGAAACGCCTGCGTGCGGCCCGCCGGCAAGGCGGGCCGCACGGTCAGCGGTGGTGGGGGTCGGCCGGCGTCACTCGGGTTTGGGCGCGAGTGTCGGGATCTCGGCCTCGTAGACCGCGTCCATCTGCGGCTTCATGCCGTGCTCGGCGAGGGCCTCGCGGAACATCTCGCGCACGACCGCGGATTCGTCGGCGTAGTCGATCTGGTCGCCGCCGATACGGCGGCTGATCCACGCCTTCGGCACCCCCTGGGCGTTGCGCACCGAGACAACCTCGTGCTTGAAAGCGAGATAGCGGCCCGGCTCGGCGCCGGTGTTGAAGTGCTGGTGGAACCACATGTTCGGCGGCACGATCAGTGCGCCGGGGCCCCACTCGTAGCGGCGCGGCTCCTCGCCCTCCGGCCACATCAGGCTGTAGCCGGTGCCGGACAGGATGATCACGTGGGCGCCCGGTCCGTGGCGGTGGCCCTTCTTGTAGGTGGCGGTCGGGAACTGCGAGATGTGGCTGTTCATCGACCCCTTGGCCATCGCGAAGCGGATGTGCCCGCCGCCCGCGCCGCGCTCCTTCGCCTCGATGAGCGGCAGGTTGACCGCGTCGGCCACGAAATTGGTGTCCAGCAACAGGCCCTTGTGCTCACCGCGCGGGGAGAAGTAGTCCGGCTCGCCGTTGAAACGGCTGGGGAAGTCGTGGGCGGTGCCGAAGACGAAGTCGACGTCGTCGTAGAGGTTGAGCACCGGCGGCAGGTTGGTGGAGGACACAAAGCGCGCGGGCTTGCGGCCGGAGCCGTTGAAATGCTGGTGGTTGGCGTTGAGCGGGATGGCGAAGATGGACCCCGCCTGCCACTCGAACGTGACCTCGGCGCCGGCGTCGTTCCACACACGGGTGGAGCCCTGGCCGTCCAGCACGAGGATCATCTCCTCGAACAGCTGCCGCTGCGGGGCCAGCTTGCCGCCGGCCGGGATCTCGCACACGTAGCAGTCGTTGGAGGTGCGGGTCGCCTCGTGGTTGATGAAGACGCCGCTGCCTCCGCGCCGCTCCCACGGCTTGAGCTCGACCGTGCGCAGGTCCGGCACATAGTGGGCGGCGATGATGTCCAGTCCCTCGGCTGCCACCCAGCGGGTGTAGGGGGACTCCTTCTCGGTGGCGAACTTCGCCGCCAGGTTGTCGTTGACGATGGCGTCCCTGGCCATGCGGCGGACCTCCCAGATCGGACGTGCCGGACGGCCCGTGGATGAGCCGACGGATCCGCGAAGCGGCGGGCGCCTGTCGTCCAGGGCAGCCGATCCACGATGATTGGTAAGACCCTAAGTCCAAAGATTTGAACGTGTCAACGAGGTGAACTACCTCCGACCGCGCCTTTGCTGAGGTCTGCCTTCCGTCCGGCGGCAGCCTTGCGCCTCCGCGCAGACTTCTGGTCTAATGGACATACCACTAGACGTCGATCCACGGGGAGCGCGTGTCGGCCTGTCCGGGGAGCACCAACCGTGAGAGGACACGAGGGATCTTGTCCAAAGTGATCTACATCGGCGCTGCGGGCCGCGAATGGGCCGTCGATGCGGCGGTCGGTGACTCGGTCATGTCCGCAGCCGTCAGGAACGGCGTGCCGGGCATCGTCGCCGAGTGCGGCGGCAACTGCTCCTGCGCGACCTGTCACGTCTACGTGGGCGAGCGGTTCGCCGACCTCGTCGGTCCTCCGGGCGACATGGAGGAGGACCTGCTCGACATGGCGGTCTCCGAACGGCGCGACACCAGCCGCCTCGCCTGCCAGATACGCGTCACCGACGCACTCGACGGCCTGGTCGTCGAGATCCCCGCCGACCAGCCCTGACAGCTTTGACCGCGCGCGAACGAGAGCGATGCCGCCACCACGGGTGGTGCGCCGTCACGTGAAAGGTATACGGCCGTGCTGAGAAAAGACATCAACGAGTTCCTGACGCAAACCGGCCCGGGGACGCCGATGGGCGAGCTCTTCCGGCAGTACTGGATGCCGGCGCTGCTCGCCGAGGAACTGCCGGAGAACGACTCCCCGCCGGTGCGCGTCAAGCTGCTTTCTGAGCGCCTGCTCGCCTTCCGCGACAGCGAGGGCCGCTACGGCCTGGTCGACGAGTTCTGCGCCCACCGCGGTGCGTCGCTGTGGTTCGGCCGCAATGAGGGCTCCGGCCTGCGCTGCCCCTACCACGGCTGGAAGTACGACGTCACCGGGCAGTGCGTCGAGGTGCCCTCCGAGGCGGACAACAGCAGCTTCTGCCAGAACGTCACGCTCACCTCATACCCGCTGGTCAAGATCGGCGATGTGCTGTGGACCCACATGGGCGACCCGGCCACCCGGCCCGGGCTGCCGGAGTTCGAGTTCGCGCAGGTGCCGGCCGAGCAGACCTACACCTCCAAGCGCTGGCAGCAGTGCAACTGGATGCAGGCATTCGAGGGCGGCATCGACTCCAGCCACGTGACGTTCCTGCACTCCGGTGGCCTTAAGACCGACCCGCTGTTCAAGGGCGCCAAGGGCAACGAATACAACATGAAGGACACCAAGCCCTTCTTCGAGGTCGCCGACAGCGACGGCGGGCTGTTCGTCGGCGCCCGCCGCAATGCGGAGGAGGGCAGCTACTACTGGCGCATCACGCCGTGGGTCATGCCCAACTTCACCATGGTGCCGCCGCGCGGCGACCACCCGGTGCACGGCCACTTCTGGGTGCCGATAGACGACGAGAACTGCTGGACGTACTCCTTTGATTACCACCCGGTCCGGGCGCTGACCGAGACCGAGCGGCAGGCGATGATCGACGGCCATGGCGTGCACAGTAAGAACATCCCCGGCACCTACCGGCCGGCGGCCAACATGGACAACGACTACCTGATGGACCGCGAGGCACAAAAGCGCGGCGACACCTACTCGGGCGTGGCGGGCATCGCCATGCAGGACGCCTCGCTGCAGGAGAGCATGGGACCGATCGTAGACCGTACCAAGGAGCGGCTGGTCCCTGCCGACAGCGGGATCATCAAGGCCCGTCAGAAGCTGCGCAAGGCGGCGCTCGCACTGCGGGACGAAGGCGTGACGCCTCCCGGCGTCAACCCGGCCCACCACCGGGTGCGCTCGGCGGCGGTGGTGCTCCCCCAGGCGGAGTCGTTCCTCGATTCCTGCCGTGACGCGGTCACCGCCACACCCGGCGTCCCGCAGTCGTCGGTCTGAGATGCCGGTGCCGTCGATGCAGCTGAGCGAATGCGCCAGGGCGACCTCCGCGAGCGAGTCGCGCTTCCGGATCACCGTGCCCATCGCGCCGGCCCGGGCCGCCCGGGTCATCGCGCTGGACCCGGTCGCCGCGGCGGTCACTCGGCGGGTAGCTGCCGGGCTGTGGGCCAGCGCCCGCTTCTACACCTGCCAGGACGGTCCCGTCGACGGCCCCGAGGCGCTGCCGCTGCGCGGCCTCGACGGCTCACGGGCCATGCTCGGCGAGGTGCTGACGGGCAGTGACGTGGTGGTCGTCGTAGCCACCGAGGACTCGGGGCGCGCGTGCGCCGCGGCCATCGGCAGGGCGTGCAGCGCCCGCGCGGTGACCACCGCCGGCGTGGTCCTCGGCGACGGTTTCGAGGCGGACGACGCCGTCGCGGCCCTGCGGCCGCACGCCCGGGTGTTGCTGCTGTCCGCCGACGAGAGCGACGTGTCCGAACTGCTCACGGCCCTGCGGGTCTGAGGGACACCGCCATGGGGCGGTGCCGACGAAGAGGAAGGCGAGATGGCCGAGAAGATCACCCCGCGCACACTGCAGCGCATGAAGGACGAGGGCCGCAAGATCGTGGGTGTGGTGGCCTGGGACTACCAGATGGCCCGCCTCGTGGACCGGGCCGGTGTCGATATCGTCTCGGTCGGCGACACGGTCGGCGTCAACCTGTGGGGGCAGTCCAACCCCTTCGAGGTGACGATGGACCAGATGCTCATCGTCACCGAGGCGGTGCGGCGCGGGGTGAAGCGGGCGCTGCTGAGCGCGGACTTCCCGTTCGGGCCGCTTCAGGAGGGCACCGGCAGCGCGGTGCGCGCGGCGATCCGGTTCGTCAAGGAGGCCGGCGTCGACATGGTCAAGCTCGACGCCGCCTCCGACTTCCTCGACGCGGTCACCGAGATCACCCGGGCCGGCATCCCGGTATTCGCCCAGTTCGGCATCACCCCGCAGACCGCGCTGCGCTACGGGGTGGAGTACAAGGCGATCCCGTCCGCGGCCGACCAGGTGCCGGTGGAGATGAAGGACGCGCTGGTGGCCGAGGCCAAGCGGCTGGAGAAGGCCGGCGCGGTGCTGCTGAACTTCACCAACTCCGGTCCGGTCGTCGGCGCCGCCGTGGCCGAGGCGGTCTCGATCCCGGTGGTCGGCGGCTTCGGCGGCGGCCCGTGGCTGGACGGCCGGATGCGGATGGCCAACGCGGCCATCGGCTACGCCGCCTCCGCCGTCGACGACCCGCCGGACACCTACGCCAACGTCGCACAGATCGCCCTCGACGCACTCACCTCCTACGTCGGGGACGTCCGCGCGGCCCGGCAGATCGCCGGCGGCATCCCGGTCCCGCCCGCGAACTGAACAACCCGGAAGGAAGACCCTTCATGCCCGCCGCCGTCATCGATGGGATCGCCACCCGCTACGAGGTGGCCGGATCCGGGCCGCCGCTGCTGATGTTCTCGCCCGGCGGCTTCGACTCCTCGCTGGAGAGCTGGCGCACGGTGGGCGTCTACCGCCGCCTGCGCCTGCTGGACCACCTCACCCCGCACTACACGTGCATCACTTTTGACCGCCGCGAGTCGGGCCACTCCGGCGGGCGCGTGGAGCGGATCTCCTGGGCGGGCTATGTGGCGCAGGGGCTTGGGCTGCTCGACCACCTGAACGTCGCGAGCGCCCACCTGATGGGCGGATGCGTCGGCTGCTCCAGCGTCGCAGCCCTTGCGGTGGCCCGGCCGGAGCGGGTGCTGAGCATGGTGCTGTACTCGCCGGCCGGCGGGGTGGCGTATCGCATGAAGCAGCACTCGCGATTCACCCAGCACCTCGCGTACTCCGACAAGTACGGCCTGGGGGGCGTCGTCGCCTTGGCTCGCGGCACCGTCGACGGCTTCAGCAAGGACCCCCGGGTGGGCCCGTGGGCCGGAGTGATCCGCCGGGACGCGGACTTCGCCGACCGGTACGCGGGCACCGACCCCGACCGGTACCGGATCGCCGTCACCGGGATGGCGCGGCTGCTGTTCGACCGGGACACGGTCCCGGGGCCCGAGCCGGAGGACCTGCTGCTGCTCGATGTTCCGGCGCTGATCGTGCCGGGGCAGGACGACTCGCACGCGCCCTCGGCCGCCCGCTACCTCCAGGAGTGCCTACCGCACGCCCAGTACTGGGACGTGCCGGTCGCCGAGCAGACCGAGGAGAGTGCGCCGTCGCGGGTGCTGGAGTTCCTGAAGTCGGTCTGACGGGTGGCCGCCCCCGCGGGGGCGGCCACCCGTCAGCGTTCCAGCGTGGCGATCTGGTCCAGCCGGCGCTGGTGGACGCCGCCGTTGAACGGGGTCTCCAGCCAGACCGCCAGGATCAGTTCGGCCGTCTCCGGCTCCAGGATCTTCGCGGCCAGCACCAGCACGTTGGAGTCGTTGTTGCCCCGGGAGATACGGGTGCTCCACAGGTCGTGGCACAGGCCGGCCCGGATGCCGCGGATCTTGTTGCACGCGATGGTCTCGCCCATCCCGCTGCCGCCCAGCACGATGCCCCGGTCGGCCGTGCCGTCGACCACCCGCGCGCAGACGTCCTCGCACAGCGGCGGGTAGTCGACGGTGCCGGCGCCCTTGAGCGCGCCGCGGTCGTCGACGGTGTGACCGTGCTCCGACAGCCACGCGGCGAGCGCGGCCTTGAGCGCGACGCCGTTGTGGTCAGCGGCGATGGCGATGCGCATGCTGCTCCCTCCCGGGTCCGGCGCTCAGGCCACCAGGTCGCGGCTGCCGACGGCGAACAGGTCGTCGAGCGGCACTGCTCGGTCCAGGATGCGCTGGTCGACGGCGTTGCGCATGAGCGCCTCCAGCACCGGCCGGTTGGGCTCGATGCCGTAGGGAAGCGGGTCGGCGCCGGTGGTCTCCATGACGCTGCGGTACATCCGGTCGGTCGCATCCGGCTCAGCAATGCCGGCCCGCAGCCGCTCGACGTAAACCTGCTTGGCGCGGGCAAAGGCCCCGAACACCTCAGCGGCCAACTCTGGGTACCGCGTGAGCAGTTCGTCCTTGATGACGACGAGGTGGTTGATCGGGTACGTGCCGCGCTCGCGCAGCGCGGTCAGCGCCGCCCGGGCCGGGTCCGCGATGAGCGGTGCGAGGCGGCCGGAGGAGGAGCCGACGCCGATGACGGCGGCGAGGTCGCCGTCGAGCACCATCTGCTCCAGGTCGGCGCCGGCCGGCATTGGCACGACGTTGGACGGCGGCCGGTACGCGGCCACGTGTTCGTCACCGGAGAGCACCCACGTCACGCGGTCAAGGTCGACGCCGTGCTCCTCGCGCAGGACAGCGCGCGCCCAAACGCCGGTGGTGACGGTGTAGCCGCGGTTGACGCCGACCCGGCGGCCCTCCAGGTCCTTTGGCTCGCGGATGCCGGAGGCCGGGTCGGTGAGGATCGCGCCGTGGTGGAAACCCCGTACCAGGAAGGCGGGCACGGCGGTGAACGGCGCGCCGTGCGCCTTGGCCACCAGATAGGTGGTCAGGGCCATCTCGCAGACATCGAATTCGAGGTCGCGGACCATCCGGCGGAAGGCGTGGACGAGCACGGGCACCTCCTCGAAGTCGAAGCGGAAGCCGTGTGGTGTCACCTCCCCGGTTTTGAGCGCCTCGTTGTCGCCCTGGGTGCGGGTCACTGTCCTGAGCAGAGGTTCGACCATGGGCAGAAAGGTAGCATGGTTAGTCCATAAGGCCATAGCGTATGGTGAGCGTCCCGAGCATTCCCGAGGGCTAGGAGAAGCCATGGCAGAGCAGGTGCTGGCGGCGGTCAGGACCGCGCCGGGCAGGACAGAGCTGCGCGAGTTCCCGATGCCGGACATACCCGACGACGGCGCCCTGCTCAAGGTCGAGGTCGCCGGAATCTGCGGCACCGACGTGAAGATGTACGCCAAGCCGCCGTTCGACGACCCGGTGATCATGGGCCACGAGAACGTCGGCGTCATCGCCAAGGCCGGGCGCGCATTCACCGAGCGCAAGGGCCTGGTGGAGGGCGACCGCGTCTTCGTCGAGCACTACGTCGGCTGCTTCCGCTGCCACTGGTGCCACCAAGGCGAGTACCGGCACTGCGAGGCCACCGACTGGCGCACCAACCCCGACGCCCGCCGCTACGGTTACACCTCGGCGGCCAACCCGTACCACCTGTGGGGCGGCTTCTCTCAGTACCTCTACCTGCCGTGGAACTCCGTCACCCACCGCGTCCCCGACGGCGTCTCCGCCGAACTGGCCGGCCTGGTCACCCCGTTGTCCAACGGGATCGAGTGGGCGCTGGTCACCGCGCAGGTCGGCTACGCCTCGACCGTCCTCATCCAGGGCCCGGGCCAGCAGGGCCTGTCGCAGGTCGTCGCGTGCAAGCAGGCCGGCGCCTCGCGCATCATCGTCTCCGGCACCACCAGGGACGCCGCCCGCCTGGCGCTGGCCAAGCAGCTGGGCGCCGACGACGTCATCGACGTGCTCCAGGAGGACGCCCTCGCCCGGGTGCTGGAGATCACCAGCGGCCGCGGCGTGGACGTGGTGCTGGACTGCACGGCGGGCGCGGGCACCGCGCCCGTACTGCTCGGCGTCGACGCGCTCAAGCGGCGCGAGGGCACGATGGTCGTCCAGGGCGAACTGGCCGCCTTTCCCGACTTCCCGCTCAAGAAGCTGACCGAGAAGTGCGTCAGCCTCAAGAGCGCCCGCGGCCACAGCTACCGCTCCTGCGAACTCGCCCTGCAACAGCTCGCCTCCGGCCGCTTCCCGCTGGAGAAGCTCGGCACGCACACCTTCGGGCTCGCCGACACCGACCGTGCCATCCGCACCGTCGGCGGCGAGACCGGCGAGGATGCCGTCCATGTCTCCCTGCTGCCGTGGCGAGTGACGGCATGAGCATCGTCGTCCGCAACCCGCTGCGCGCCGACCGCGCCGTCGCCGACGGCTTCGCCGCGTACGGGGTGGCCACCGTCCACGAGGCGCAGGGCCGCAGCGGCCTGCTCGACCCCGCGCTGCGCCCGGTCTGGCCCGGGGCGCACATCGCCGGCACCGCGGTCACGGTCAGCGTGCCGCCGGCCGACAACTGGATGATCCATGTCGCTGTGGAGCAGTGCCGCGAGGGCGACGTGCTGGTGGTCGCCCCCACCTCCCCCTCCGAGGCGGGCTACTTCGGCGACCTACTCGCCACCTCGGTGGCCGCGCGCGGCGTGCGCGGGGTGGTCATCGACGCCGGCTGCCGCGACGTGGCCGAGCTGCAGCGGGTGGGCTTCCCCGTGTGGGCCCGGCACGTCTGCGCGTTCGGCACCGTCAAGGAGACCCTTGGCGACGTCAACACGCCCGTCGTCTGCGCGGGTCAGCTCATCGCACCGGGCGACGTGATCGTGGCCGACGACGATGGCGTGGTGGTTGTCCCGCGCCGGAAGGCGGCCGACGTGCTGGCGGCCTCGCGGGCACGCGAGGAACGGGAGGCCGCGCTGCGCGAGCGGTACGCGCGCGGTGAACTCGGGCTCGACGTCAACGCGATGCGCGAGCGCCTCACCCGCAAGGGGCTGACATACGTCGACCGGGCCCCCGGCGCCTGACCGGCCGCGGCCACCCGCCCAGCAAGGAGGACCTGCCCCGATGATCATCGACTGCCACGGCCACTACACCACGACCCCGCCGGAGCACCAGGCGTTCCGCGACGCCCAGCTCGCCCGGCTCGCCGACCCCTCGCTGCCTGCGCCCGCGCCGGCTGCCATCAGCGACGACGCGATCCGCGAGAGCGTGACGAACCACCAGCTGAAGCTGCTGCGCGAGCGCGGCGGTGACCTGATGCTCTTTTCCCCCAAGGCATCGGGCATGGAGCACCACGTGCCCGACCCGGCGACCGCGCGGGCGTGGGCGCGGGCGAGCAACGACCTGGTCCACCGGGTCGTCGGCCTGTTCCCCGAACACTTCGCCGGCGTTTGCCAGCTGCCCCAGACACCCGAAAGCCCGCTCGACGACGTCATCGCTGAACTGCGTCGCTGTGTCGAGGAGTTGGGCTTCGTCGGCTGCAACCTCAACCCGGACCCGTCCGGCGGCCACTGGACCTCACCGCCGCTGACCGACCCATACTG
Organism: Streptomyces soli; assembly: GCF_003999195.1. Classification (GTDB taxonomy): domain Bacteria; phylum Actinomycetota; class Actinomycetes; order Streptomycetales; family Streptomycetaceae; genus Actinacidiphila; species Actinacidiphila soli. The sequence goes on along the minus strand of NZ_RJVR01000094.1, from coordinate 10,666 downwards.
GTACCCGCTGTACGAGGTCATGACGGAGCTGGACGTGCCGGCGATGGTGCACGTCTCCACCTCCTGCAACCCCAACTTCCACACCCTCGGCGCCCATTACCTCAACGCCGACACCTCGGTCTTCATGCAGTTCGTCCAGGGCGACCTGTTCGCCCGCTTTCCCACCCTGCGGTTCGTGATTCCCCACGGGGGCGGCGCGGTTCCCTACCACTGGGGGCGCTACCGGGGGCTCGCGGTGCGGATGGGCCGGCCCGACCCCGCCGACCACGTGATGGGCAACGTCTTCTTTGACACCTGCGTGTACCACCAGCCGGGCATCGACCTGCTGCACCAGGTGGCCGGCGAGGACAATGTCCTGTTCGCCTCCGAGATGCTGGGCGCCGTACGCGGCGTCGATCCGGACACCGGCATCGCCTGGGACGACACCAAGACCTACGTGGACCGGGCCGGGCTGAGCGACGAGCAGCGTCACAAGGTCTACGAGGCCAACGCCCGGCACGTCTACCCCCGCCTGGACGCGCGACTGACTTCGGAAGGCAGGTAAACGCGATGTCCCGGCTGCACCTCACCTTCGCCTGCGGCGACTACGACCGTACGCGCGCGCTGAACGAGGGGACGATCCGCCCCGACGGCATCGACCTGACCTACCTGCGGCTGCCGGTGGAGGAGACCTTCTTCCGCATGATCCGGCACCGCGAGTTCGAGGTGGCGGAGATGTCGCTGTCCTCGTACGTCGTCTCGCTGCGCGAGGACCCCTCGCCGTTCGTGGCACTGCCGGTCTACACCTCGCGGATGTTCCGGCACAGCTCGCTGTACGTCAACGCCGGCGCCGGCATCGACGCGCCGGAGGACCTGCGCGGCAAGGTGGTCGGCACACCGGAGTACCAGCTGACGGCCGGCGTGTGGATGCGCGGCATCCTCGGTGACCGGCACAGTGTCCCGTTCGACTCGGTCAGCTACGTCACTGGCGGCCAGGAGACAGCCGGCCGGGTGGAGAAGGCGAAGCTCGACCTGCCGGACTCGGTGCGGATCACCCGCGCACCACAGGGCCGGACGCTGGCCGCGATGCTCGCCGAGGGCGAGATTGACGCGCTGTGCACCCCACGCGTGCCGAGCCCGTTCGTGGCCGGCGACCCGCGCGTACGGAGGGTCTTCCCCGACGTCGTCGGCGCGGAGAAGGAGTACTGGGCGGCGATCGGCGTCTTCCCGATCATGCACGTGGTCGTCATTCGGCGCGACGTCTACGAGCGCCACCGCTGGGTAGCGCAGTCCCTCTACAAGGCGCTGCTCGCTGCGCGCGACCAGGCGTACGACACCTTGTACGACACCTCGGCGCTGCGCTTCATGCTGCCGTGGCTGACCCCGCAGCTGGAGGAGGCTCGCGAGCTGCTGGGCCGCGACTACTGGTCGTACGGGATCGAGGACAACCGCGCCGCGCTGGAGGCGTTCCTGCGCTACCACCACGAGCAGGGGCTCTCGCAACGGCTGTGGACGCCGCAGGAGCTGTTCGCGCCGGAGTCCACCGAGGCGGCGGTCATCTGACCACCGGCCGGCAGCGTGCCAGGGGTGACCAGGAAGACGTCGCGCCAGCGGTGACGGGTACCCGATTGCGCAACCCGACGCGGGGATTGCGCAAACCTGCGGCGCCCGGCGATCTTCGCCGGTCGCACTGTGCAAGAGCGACGGGACTCTTGCGCAGGCGGTCGCCCGGTCGTGCCGCGCTGCTGTCGTCGGCCCGTCCACGTTGGCTGCGCATGCCTTCACCAACTCCTGCGCAGCTTCTTCCGGGCGCTTGCTCGCGTCCGCCGACGCGGGCGACCGGGTGTGCGGCGTCGGTCCGAGTCCCGCGTGGCCGCTACGTTCTGTCACGCGGCTTGGAGGACAGCCGAAGGCCCCGGCGGTCTGTGTTGGGTAGATCGCCGGGGCCGGTGCGGTATGGACGCCTCGGGGGCGGGCGTACGGGGTCAGGAGCGGTGGGGGCCGTGGCGTCCCTCCGGGTCTTGGACCAGGACGGGAGTGGCGTCTGCACCGTCCGTCATGCGCCACGGGGGCTACGCAGACAGACAGCGGGCTAATGGGGAATCATCCGCGCTCTTGGCGGTAGGTGTCCCAAAGCTTCTGCGCGGCATCACAACGGTCCCTCTGGGGCACGCAGTCCGCGCAGTCCTGAGCGTGGTCGAGGAACACCCGGTACGCGGTCTGGGCGCGGCCACCCAAGCTTGAGGAAGGACCAGAGCTGACCGTCCTCGACCTGGTCGCCGGGAAGCCGCGGTGCTGGTGTCCGCACAGTGACAGCACACGAGCACACGGCCGGCACCGCCCACCGGACGCGCTCCCCACTGCCTCACCCCCTCACGCCGCACTGCTCAGTGGCGCGAGCATACATGTCCGATATGCTCAGTTTTGCGGGCAGTCAGTTCGCGGGCGGTAATCCCATGCGCTGGTTGGGCTGCCGCATACGGTCTTGCCCTCTTGGGCCGGCCCGGCTCACGGAAACCGATCGCGGCAGCGCCGTACGGCTTGCCACCCGGCTCGTTGCCTGAGGGGAACCATGACTGAGGAAACATCAGCGCCCCTGGATGAAGGGTGGAGCGGCGAAGGGTGCCCGATGGGTGCCTTTGCTCGGCGGTCGTTCCTTCAGGGCGCCGCCGCGGGCCTGGCCGGAGCGGCGGGCGGAACCGCCTTGGGTGGCGGTGCCGCGCTCGCCGACCCGGTGGCTCAAGGCGAGGAACCGAAATCCCGTGTGATCCCCTTCCACGGGTATCACCAGGCAGGGATCGCCACCCTGCCCCAACAGGTCGCGATTTTTCTCTCGTGCGACGTGACCGCCTCCAACCGCAAGGAACTCACCGAGCTGTTCCGCACGCTGACCTCGCGAGCCCGCTTCCTCACGGCGGGCGGAACACCGCCGAAGGTGTCCCCGACCGCAACGCCGTCGGACAACGGCATCGTGGGACCCACGGTCGCGGCGGACGGTCTCACCGTGACCGTCGACGTGGGCGCGTCCCTCTTCGACGACCGCTACGGACTGAGCTCGCGCAAGCCGGTCCAGCTCGTCACGATGACGCCCTTCCGCCATGACGACCTGGACCCCAAGCTGAGCCAGGGTGACCTGCTGATCCAGATCTGCGCTGACTACCGCGACACGACGGTGCACGCACTGATCGACATCCTGACCCACACCAAGTCCTTGATGAAGCTGCGCTGGCGCATCGACGGCCAGCGCAATCAGGAGCGTCCCGTCGGTGTCCGGCGCGACTGGTTCGGCTTCAAGGACGGCATCTCCAACCCATCCGTCACCGACGACACCCAGATGAACCAGTGGGTCTGGGTCCAGCCGAAGAGCGCCGAACCGGCCTGGGCCGCGGGCGGCACGTACCACGTGGTGCGCATCGTGCATTTCCACATCGAGGCGTGGCAGAAGGTGCCGGTTGCCCAGCAAGAGCGGATCTTCGGCCGCCGCAAGGCGAGCGGCGCCCCCATGTACGCCGTGGGCGAGAACGCCAACGATCTTTTCGACCCCATCTACACCAACGACCCCCAGGGCCTGATCACCGCGCTGAACTCTCACATCCGCCTTGCCAATCCCCAGACTCCGCAGACCGCGGCGACCAGCACCATCCTGCGTCGCAGTTACGACTACGACCGCAGCTTCAACCTGCAGGACCTCGACATGGGGCATGCGTTCAACTGCTTCCAGCAAGAACTCAAGAACTACACCACCATGCAGACCCGGTTGGAAGCCGAAGCTCTGGTGCCGTACATCACCCCGAAGGGCGGGGGCTACTTCTTCGCACTTCCGGGGGTCCGGGACGAGAGGGACTACTACGCCCGCGGGCTCCTGACCTGACCTGATCCCCCGCCGCCGGGCAGTCGTCGGCGAGACGCCGCCCGCTTCGGATCGCCCGTTCGGAACCTCATCGCGGGCCGTCCGGAGGGCCGCGTACGCCATGATGGGCCGGTGGACTTCGAGCCGTACCGGGGTGAGTTGGTGGCGTACTGCTACCGGATGGTGGGCTCGTTTCACGAGGCCGAGGATCTGGTGCAGGAGACGATGCTGCGCGCGTGGAAGGCTCGCGCTCGGTACGACCGCACGCGCGCGTCCGTACGGACCTGGCTGTACCGGATCGCGACCAACGCGTGCCTGACCGCGCTGGAGGGGCGTGCCAGGCGTCCGTTGCCGTCCGGGTTGGGCGCGCCGAGCGACGATCCCGGGGCGCCGCTCACGCCGGCGTTCGACATCCCCTGGCTCCAGCCGTTTCCCGACGCGCGGTTCGACACGGGGGTGCGGGCCGACATGCGGCTCGCGCTGGTGGCGGCGATGCAGGTCCTGCCGCCACGGCAGCGGGCCGTGCTTGTGCTCCGCGAGGTACTGGAGTTCAGTGCCGCCGAGGTTGCCGCGCAGCTTGGGACCACGGTCACGGCCGTCAACAGTGCTTTGCAGCGGGCCCGCGCCGCCCTCGCGGACGTGGGCGACGTGGGGGAGGTCACCGAGCCGGACGATCCCGAGGTACGCGCGGTGATCGAACGGTACGTTCGGGCGTTCGAGGCGGCCGATGTCCCCGCGCTCGTACGGCTCCTCACTGACGAGGCGGTCCTGGAGATGCCGCCGGTGCCGCTGTGGTACCGGGGCAGCCGCGACTACGGCCTGTTCATGCGCCGCGTGTTCGAGATGCGCGGGACGGGCTGGGGCGTGCGGCATCTCACGGCCAATGGGCAGCCCGCGCTCGCCGCGTACGCGCCGGAGCCCGGCGGCGGACATCGGCTGCACACGCTCCAGGTCTTCACGGTCACCGGTGGCAAGGTCGCGCACAACGTGGTGTTCGCCGATCCCCGCGTGTTCGCGGCATTTGACCTGCCTCAGCAGATTTCTTTCGACGAGTTTCGCCGGGTGCGATGAGTCGGGCCGATGCCGCCGGTACGTACGGGTGAGCATCGATCGAAGGGACACCCATCGTGAGCGTCATCGTCATTGAGTTCATCACCCTGGACGGGATCGTGTCCGACCCGGACGGGTCCGGGGGCACACCGACCGGCGGCTGGGCATTCCGGCACGGTCCCGAGACGGTCGCCGGGGACAAGTTCCGGCTCGGGAGCGTGCTGGACGACGGGGTCATGCTGCTGGGGCATAGGACCTGGCAGTTGTTCTCGCGGCTCTGGCCGGGACGCGACGATCCGTTCTCCGCGCGGATGAACGCCGTGCCGAAACTGGTCGCCTCCCGAACGCTGACCGATGCGTCGGCGTGGGCGAACTCGCAGGTCATCGACGGCGACCTCGTCGACGCCGTCAAGCATGAGCGGCGCGATGTGATCATCACTGGCAGTCTGAGCGTCGTGCACGCGCTGATGGCCGAGGACCTGATCGATGAGTACCGGCTCCTGACCTTCCCCACGATCCTCGGCACCGGCGAGCGGCTCTTTCCCGCCGGCGGCCTGCCCGCGTACCTGGAGTGCCTGTCGGCCGAGCGGGCCGGCGCCGCAGTCCTCGCGCGGTACGGGAGGGCAGCAAGGTGACGGTTCGCTTCCTCGCCCTGTACGAGACGCCGGCCGACCCCGAGGCGTTCGATCGGCGCTACCGCGAGGCCCACATTCCGCTCGGGCGCCAACTGCCGGGGTTGCGCCGGTACGCGGTCGGCCGTGACGTCGCGGCCGTACGGGGCGGCGCTCCGTACTACCTGGTCGCCGAGCTGGAATGGGACACGATGGACGAACTGCGCGCCGCGTTCGCCTCGCCCGAGGGCCGCGCAACCGCCGCCGACGCTGCACGCCTCCAGGAGCTCACTCCGGTACGCAGCATGATCTTCACCGTGGACGATAGCGTGATGTAGTCACACGCTTACGCGTCTCCGCGGCCTGTCGATCTCACCGGCCGGGTCAAACCGACCGTGCGCCCCCGCCGCCGTTGTCACCGGGCTGCGATCCGTGCATGGCGTTCACCCTGTGCACGGTAGACCGGCGCGGGCGCGGGTACGCCGTGAATATCCACAGGGCCAGCACCTGGCGGCCGGGTGTCCGCTCAGGCGGCGGCGGTTCGCGGGAGGGTTGCCGATCGCCCCCTCTCCTCAGCTCGTCCAGGACTTGAGCTGGACTGCGACCTCCCGCACCGGGAGACCGTCCCGAGCGGCGCGGGCCAAGGGGAGGACGGTGTCCAGGCCTGGGCTGACTGGCAGGCTGCACGCGGCCAGGTACGCGGCGGTGACGGTGGCCGCGAACAACAGGTTGCGGACCTCCAGGCTCGGGTTCCGGGCCAACTCACAGAGCAGCGCTGCTGCCTTGTGGTGCGGCTCGGGGTAGACCTCATGGTCCAGGATCTCCGCGCGGTGTCTGGCCTCAGCCGCGACTGGGACGCCGTAGTCGACGACCTGGGGGTCTCCAGGGATCTGCTGGGCAACGGCCAGGATCCACGCGAGATCGACCTTCAGGTTCACGCGGCGTCCCTGGGAGCGTCCTGGGTCGGCCGGGCAGCGAGACCCGGGTACGGGTCCTCGCCGAACTCCGTCTCGAACTGATCGGCGTAGGACGCCAGGAACGCCTGCGCCCCGGCCATGAACGCCGAACGCGACTCGTTCACGTCCTGCTCGATCAGATCCGCGAGGTACCCCTGCAAGCTCAGGCCCCGCCGCTTGGCCCTCTCCTCGGCAGCCGCCCGCGTGCTGTCGTCCAACCGGACGTTGGTCTGCTTACTCATACCCCGAGCATAGCTAGCCATTGATACCAGTGTCTAGCAGTCGGAGGAAGCGGCCGACTCGCCACCCTCAGACCCGGCAGGCGCCGGCCGCGGTGTAGGGGACCGCCGACCGGCGGGACAGACGCCTGCGAGAGCCGGCCGCCCCGGCACTTTAGGGACAGCCGAGTCGGCGGCGCGGCGGCGAGGGCCGGGCGGTGGGCGACGCGGGCCGCGCGGCCACAAGGACCAGTTGCCCAACAAGTCGTCGGTGAACCTGGGTATGTGGTGCGACAGCGTGCGCAGCGGGCGGGAGTCAGGGGACCCTTGGAGAGGAACAGTCAGTCGTTCGCGTCCCGCGTTCCACTTCGTCGCTGAACTAGCAAGCTCCCCAGCACCGCGCCCGGCCGGGTCTGGGTGAGCCACGCGGCCGGAATGTCGGGCATGGCGCACGTGGCGATCAGGACATCGAAGCGGCGGGTGCCGACCGCGCCGAGCGCCCCGTCCCCGACACGCACGGCAGGCTTCCAGCCCAGCATGTTCAGCCGGGCCTCGGCGGCGCCCGCCAGCTGCGGATCGACCTCGACGGTGACGACCTGCTCGGAGGACAGGCGACGGCACAGTAAGGCCGTGTTGAAGCCGGTGCCCGTGCCGATCTCCAGCACCAGCGCATCGTCGTCGACGTGCAGGGCCTCCAGCATCCGCAGCATCAGCGACGGCGCAGTGGACGACGACGTGGCAACACCATCGGTCATCTGCACCGTCAGCGCCGCGTCCTCGTACGCCCCCACCATCCAGTCGGGGTCGTCGCGCTCGACCCGCTGGGGCTTCTCATCCGGGCCGAGCCGCCAGTAGCCGGGCACGGCGTGGCCACCACGGCGTTCCGCCGCCTGGACGCCACCGTCGCCTCACGCGACCTCGCCGAAGCCACCCAAGCCCACCTGCGGCTCATCCAGCGCGTCGCCTCGCAGGCCCCCGACGCCTCCCACAAGGCGCGCATGGCCGCCGTGGGCAGCGAAGCCGCGTCCCTCGTCGGCTGGCTCGCCTGGGACATGGCCGACCACGGCTCGGCACGCACCTGGTACGGGTCCGCGATCAAAGCCGCCCGCACTGCCGGCGACCCACTGCTGGCGGCCTACCAGACCGGCTCCGTCGCCCAGTTCGAAGTCGAGGCAGGCAACACCGCAGAAGGGCTGTGCCTGATCGCCCGCGTCCGCCGCCAACTCGGCCCGGACCTGCCCGCGATCGCCGCCGCGTGGCTCGCGTCCATCGAGGCCGTCGCGCACGCCACCGCCGACGACGACCGAGCCACCGAACGGGCCCTGCGCGCCTGCGAACAGCACACCGCCCGCGTGCCCCGCGAGGACCCACCACCGTGGCCGTGGGTGTTCTCCTTCGACGAACGCAAGGTCGCCTCCTGCCGCGTGGTGTGCGGGGCCCGCCTGGGCCGGGCCCGCTGGATCCCGACGTCGCAGGAGATCGCCACAGCCCTGTCGCCCGGCCACGAGAAGCAGCGGGCGCTGCTTGCTCGCCGGGGCTGATCTCGACGGACCGGACTGCCCTTGCTGGGGTTGCTGTACTCCGCTGCTGTACCGCGACCGAGCTCCGTCGACCCCTCTTCACGGGCGGCCGTCTACCGTTTCCAGCGGGTTCCCTGCCGTCGTCACTCGACGCAGGCGGTCAAACACACCCTTTACCCAAGACGTCGCGGCAAAATGCGCGAAAATTGCTGAAGAGACTGTTTTGGTATTTGTTAGGGAGCCACAGATGGACGCCTCGGACGAACTCCTTCGAAGGGCTGACCCGGCGGCTCTTTTGACGCTGGACGGTGCCATCCGCAGCCTCAACGCTGCGATGGCCACGGCGCTGGGCAGGCCGGCTGAGCAGTGCCTGGGACGTGGCTTCGGTGATCTGTGGCTCGCAAGCCAGCGGATGTCGGCCGAGAGTCTCGTGGTCCACGCCGCCAGGACGAAGTCGGTCGCGATGCGGGTGCTTGAGTTCCCCGGGCGAGGCGGAGCATCCGTTGCCTGCTTGATCGAGGCGCGGTCGGTGAAGGATCCCGCAAGTGGCGAGCAGCTGGTCTGGGTGCACGCTCTGGATGCGCGGAACGACCTGGCGAGCCTGCTGATCCCGTTCCGGATGGCCACCACGGCCGCCGAACTCGGCCTGTGGATGTATTCACCCCATGAGCACCAGCTGGAGTGGCTCGGTGGCGCACCCGCTCTGGCTGCGACCTTCCCGGATCCCATTGCGTCCCTTTCCAGTGTGATCTCGGCAGTGCACCCTGACGACCGGGAGGCCTTGCGGCAGCTCCTGCGCTCGGCCTCCGCCCAGTCCTCCTGGGTGAGGTTGCGGTACCTCACCCAGCACGACGGCTGGCACCAACTGGCCGTTCAGACCCGTCGGATCCGGCTGGGCTATGACGGACCCGAGCGGATCTTCGGGGTGGTCCGCGACGACACCAAGCAGGAGAAGCGCAAGGAGAAGGCGCAGGCCGCACTGACTGCCGAGCGACAGCGCGCCAAGGAGATCGCCGAGTTCTCCTCCGCCTTGATCACCGCAGCCACGGCGCAGGAACTGCAGCAGGTCGTCCTGACCCGGCTCGCCGCGACCTTCGGTGGTACCGGCGCCTTGCTCGCACTCGTCGACGAAGGCCGCCTGCGCGTCTCCACCGATGCCGGGGTAGCCATGTGGGAGGTCGAGGCCCTGCACGGCCTGCGGCTGGACCAGCCGAGCCCGCTGCCCGAGGCGATCCGCAGCGGCCGGCCGCAGTTCATCCCCGACCGGGAGGATTACATCCGCCGCTGGCCGCATGGGGCCGGATTTCCGTGGCTCGCCCGGCTCGGCTTCGAGTACACCACCTCCATCACCCCCCTCAGCGAGACCGGCAATCAACCGCTCGGGGCGTGGATGGTGTTCTACGGCAGCGGACACCGGCCGTCCCTGGATGAGCGGACCCTCATGGGTACGCTGGCCGACCTGGCAGGCCAGGCACTGAGGCGCATCAGGTCGCAGCAGGCACGAGTCGAGCTGGCCACGGCGCTGCAGCAGACCATGCTCCCCACGCTGCCTGAGCACCTCCCGGGCCTGGAGGTCGCCGCCCGCTACCGACCGAGCCGGGACGGGCTGGATATCGGCGGAGACTGGTACGACGCCTTCGTGATGCCCGACGGTGCGGTGGCTCTGGAGATCGGCGACGCCCAAGGGCACGACGTGGATGCGGCCGCCTTCATGGGACAGGTGCGCGCCTCCATGCGTGCGATCGCCGCCCACGAACCGGATCCCGCAACCGTGCTGACGCGCACCAACGAGCTGCTCGTCACGATGGATGCGGCACGATTCGCCAGCTGCACCATGCTGCATCTCGACCCGCGCGACGGACGGGTCACCGGCGCCAGCGCCGGCCATGTGCCGGTGCTGTGCGCGCGCAAGGACGGCAGCCACAGCATCCGCGAGCTGCCGGGCGGGCCGGTCCTGGGAGTCGTGCCCGACACCGAGTACCGCGAGGAGACCTTCACCCTGGACGAGGGCAGTGCGCTGGTCATGGTGACCGACGGCGTGGTCGAAGGACCGGGCCTCACGTTGGAAGCCGGACTGGAGCGAGCCGGAACACTGGCCGGCGCGGCCCTCCACGACGGACTGAACGCCGAGGAGACCGCCGACCGCATCCTCGACGCCGCGGTCGCGGTAGACCACCTCGACGACGTGGCCGTGCTGGTCATCCGCCGCACATGACGGCGCCCGCGTCCTCACACACCCTCTATACGGACCCCCCATGCCAGCCGCGGAAGGACCCTCCGGCCCCAGTCACCCAGAGCCCCAGTTTGGAAGAGTGAGGCTGAACGCCGCCGCCTGGGAGCGAAGAAGTGGCAGACCGAGACGGTGTTCGCCATCACCGATCTGACCGCCGAGCAGGCCACCGCAGAAGAGATCGCTACTTGGGCGCGGGAGCACTGGACCGGGGAGAACACCGTGCACTGGAGTCGCGATGTCACCTTCCGC
>NZ_RJVR01000152.1 GCF_003999195.1 Streptomyces soli | reverse complement strand
GGCGGTGCGGGACATCAGGTGTCCTCCTTTCCGGCGCCGCCCTCGATGAGGGTGAACATGCGGTCGTAGGTGCCCAGCTCGCGCTGTTCGACCTCGATGCCGAGGCTGTTCGGGGCCCAGATTGCGGCTCGGGCGGCGGCCGCGCGGGCGGCCTGCTGGTGAATCACCTCGCCGCGCAGGACACGGGCAGCCGCGGCGTGTTCCGGGTCGGTGACCGACTGGTGCCGGGCCCAGCAGCGGGCATGACGGGCCACCACGTCCTCGCCGCAGGTCACGGTGATCTCCTCGATATCGCTGCGGACCTGGACCACGTGGCCGATCGCGCGGGGATGGACGGAGTAGTCGCAGGTGTCGACGCGGATGTAGTGGTCACGGCCCAGGCGGGTGCGAAGCGGCCACCAGTGGGGCGGGTCGACCGGTGGGATGGTGAGCATCGCCGCGCGGTCCGCCTCCCAGCGGTCCACCGGCCGGGCGTCGATGGAGCGGTGATGGCGCCGGTTGGCGATCTGCAGCCACGCCGTCAGCTGGGCGTTGAAATCGTCCGGGCCGGTGAAGACGCGGCCGGGCAGGAAGCTGGTCTCCAGATAGCCATTGGCCCGCTCCACCAGCCCTTTCGCTTCCGGGTCGCGGGGCCGGCACAGGTGCACCCGGGTGGCGAGCAGGCCCGCGAACGCGGCGAACTCACTGGTCAGCCTGCCCTTGCCGACACCAGTCTCGTTGTCCCAGACCAGCGTCTTCGGCACGGCTCGCCAGCCGGTCAGCAGGCGCCAGTGGCCGTCGATCAGATCACCTGTCTGCCGCGAGGGCAGCATCCGGGCAGTGATCACCCGCGAGTAGCCGGACACGATGACCAGCACCGGCGGGCGCCCGCTCTGACCGTAACCGAGCGGGACATCGACCGGCGGGAACCACAGGTCGCACTGCGCGAGCTCGCCCGGCTCGTAGACCGTCCGCGAGACCGGATCCGCCGGCAGATACGCCGGTCGCAACTCGCGCACCCGCTCTCGCAGGATCGTCAGTCCGTGCTGCCAGCCGATCCGCTCCGCGATCACCGTGACGGGCATCGTCGGGGTCTGATTCAGCAGTTCCCGCACGGCCGGCTCGACCGCGTCCACCGCCGAGCCCTTCAGCGGGCGCCGGTACTGCGGCGGCCGGTCCGAGGCCAGAGCCCGCAACACGGTGTTCCTGGAAATCCCCAGCCGCCGGGCCACTGCCCGGGCCGACAGCCCCTCCGTCCGGTGCATACGCCGGATCTCAGCCCAGTCCTCCACGTGGATCACCCTCTCTTCCTCCCTGTCCTCCACAACCAAGTGAAGTCAGGATGATCAAGAGATCGCGGAGTGGCTCACTTTTCATCCGCCGTACGTGGCCCTCGTTTCACCCGTTGCCGACAGCGGCCCAGGTGATCAGGACCTCACAGTGCAGGCAGGCGTTCGTAGTCGCCTGCGTGACGGCGGCCGTACATGATCCAGGCTAGCGAGCGTCCCGTGGTGCATCACGCGGCCGCCAGAGGACTTCGCGGGCGTTGAGGTTGGTCATGTCGGCGGGGGTGCAACCGAGAGGTGCAGCCACCGATGCGGAAAGAGTCGGCATGCCCGGATGTTCAGTAGCGCTGCGCTTTGGCGATCTTGGGTGCTGACGCGGTGGAGGTCCCGGAGGCGAGGGGTGTGGCCTTCTCGCCCGGGGGTACGTCGGTGGCGCTGACGACGGTGCTCTCGACGGTCTTGCCGGAGCTGTCGATGAAATCAATCTGTACGGCGAAGGAGGCCGGTTGGCGGGTCCTATTGGTGATGGTCACCACCGCTAGTCGTTTGCCTGCTTTCGTAGCGGTCGGCAGCCCTGTGATGGACACATCGTCGATCGCGTTGCCGGAACCCGAAACGGACTTCAGCACCTTCTCCGCCGATGTGCGGGCCTTTTCAACCTGAGCCGAGACGGACGCGTCGAACTCCGACGCGCGGGCCTCCAGGGAAGAGGCCATGGCCACCGAGGAGGGGTGTGAGGTGGCCAGGGACGCCGCAGCCGACTGGAGTGCCGATGCATCGGTGAATACCTTCGTCACGCCCGGACTTGGCACTTCGGAGGCCAGGGCCGCCGCGGACGCCGCAGCCCGGGAGGCATAGGCGGCCGCGGAGGAGGCGGCAGCTTGCGCACCGCTGGGCTTGCTCGTCGAGGGGCCGCATGCCGACATGGCTGCCGCGATCCCGGTCGCAGCGAGCACCACGAGGGCGGAAGCCAACGCTGACGCCCGTCGCTCAGCCCCTCGAACGGTGGAGCGCGTGCCGCTTCTGCTCACTGTCCCTCCCTGGATCCCGGGCAGGGAATAGGCCTACCCACTCCCCACAGCCTGCGCCGTCCCGTCTCAAGGCGCGACAGATGAGACCCAGAAGAGGGATGGATCTTGTGGTAGACGGTCGCGTCCCGTCACCGTCCGCCGACGCGCCCGCGGGTGCAGGGCCGGCGCTGGCCGGTGTAGCCCGTGTACAGGGGGACCGCGGCGCGCTCGGGGAGATCATCGCGGCACACGATGACGGCGTCGCCGTCGTCGGCGTGCTCCTCGCTGGCGGCGGTGACCCGGATCAGGACGGCCATCGTGTCGGGGTCCCGCCCGTATCAGCCGTGGCGGGTGCCATCAGGCCCACTGGGCCCCGCCCTGCGGGTGCCGAAAACCCCATCCATGGCCTGCGACGTGCAGGTTCTCATGAACGGCGGACGATCGTCGGATAGGAGTGTCAGGCTGATCGTTCGCTGCCTCCAGCTGCATGGCGGCTACGGCTACATCGCGGAGTACGCCATCGGGCGGTCCTACCTCGACGCCCGGATCCAAACCATCTACGGCGGGACCACCGAGATCATGAAGGAGATCATCGGCCGGGATCTCGCCCCACGACGACCGAGAGGGCGAAGCGATGACGCGGCTCAGGCGCGACCACTGGCTCCGGCATATCGAACATCTCGACCCCGAGCGGGACTACGAGGAGATCCACCGCATCTCCACGGCCCACGAATTCCCCTGGGACACCGTCCAGGCCCTCAGCTTCGCCCTCTACCGCACCTACGCCGTACCCAGTGTCGGCCAACTCCTGGCCACCACAGGAGAGCTGACGAAGCGCCCGCAGAAGCGGTACGACGACACCGTCCTCATCCTCGACGCCGTTGCCGAGCACGGCATCGCCTCGCAGCAGGGCCGCGAGGCGGTGCGCCGCATGAACCAGATGCACCGCCGCTACGAGATCTCCAACGACGACTTCCGGTATGTGCTGGCCACCTTCGTCGTCGTCCCCAAGCGCTGGATGGACGCCTACGGCTGGCGCCGCCACTGCCCGACCGAGGTGCGCGCCTTCACCAACTACTACCGCTCGCTCGGCGCGCACATGAACATCCAGGACATCCCGGAGACCTACGAGGAGTTCGAACAGCTCCTCGACGACTACGAGCGCACCCACTTCACCCACGACGACAACAGTGTTGCTGTCTCCGACGCCACCCTGAGCCTGATCGCCTCGTGGTACCCGGGCCCACTGGGGCGCGTCGTGCGCGCCTCGACGGTCTGCCTCATGGACGACCCACTGCTGAAGGCATTCGGCTACCGGGTCCCGAACCCGCTGTTGCGAGCGGTGGTACGCGCCGGGATGCGGCTGCGTGGCCGGGCCGTACGGCTGCTGCCACCGCGCCACGAGCCCTTCTTCGCCCGCCGGTCGCCCACCGTACGCGGCTACAAGAACGGCTACCGGGTCACGGAACTCGGCACGTTCGCGCCGGGCACCTGCCCCGTACCGCACGAGGCCCGTTCCAAGGAGAACACCGAGTGACCACCTCCGCCATCAACCCGCCCGGTCTCGAACTCGCTTGCCCTGGGACGCTGGTTTCGATGTCCACTCGAAGGCGTCGGCCCACAGCTGGGCTTCGCCTGGCTCCCAGCCCTGCGGCGCCATGTCCCCGGTGATCGGCGCCCGCACCCGGTCGGTGGTTGCGGGTGCCGATAATTCATCCGCCCAGGTTGCGCTTGATCGCCGATCTTCGGCTGCGCCTCCCTTCACCCTGTTGTCTCCGCCTGTGCAGGGCATCGACGGCATCATGATTTGTCGTGCTGCGCCTTGTGTATCTCGCCGTGACCCACGCCTTTGCGCTCCTGCACCTGCTGCCGATGGGCGACGGAGAGAAAGAGAGCGATGAGTAGCGATGAGTTTGGGCGGCGGATCGGGTCCGCCCTGGCATGACTCGAATCCTCGCTGACATCTCGGTCTCCCTCGACGGCTTCGTCACCGGGCCCGACCCCGGCCCGGACAACGGTCTGGGCACCGGCGGCGAGGCCCTGCACACCTGGGCATTTTCCGACGCCCCCGACGACCGCCGGGTCCTGCGCGAGGCGACCGCCCGCTCGGGCGCCGTCGTCCTCGGCCGCCGGCTCTTCGACGTGGTCGACGGGCCGAACGGCTGGGACGACAAGTCCGGCTACGGCGCCGGCGAGGTCGGCAAGCCCGCGTTCGTCGTCGTGACGAGCTCGCCGCCGGAGTCGGTGCGGCTCACCGACCTCGACTGGACGTTCGTCACCACCGGTCTGCCTGGCGCCGTCACCGCCGCGCGCGAGCGCGCCGAGGCGGCGTCGTCGGACAGCGGCAAGGACCTCGACGTCGTCCTCATGGGCGGCGGCGCCACGATCGGCTCGGCGCTCGACGCCGGCCTGGTCGACGCGCTGACGCTGCACCTCGCGCCCGTCGTGCTGGGTGCCGGGACGCCACTGTTCACCATCGGAGCGCCGCGCACGCTGGTGCAGCGGAGCGTGACCTCGACATCGACCGCGACGCTGCGGGTGCCGAGAATCTCATCCGCGCACGTCAGGGGCCAGACGGCCTGCCCTAGTGTAGTGACTCTCAAATGACTGTCAGTAGTTTGTTATGCTGAGGTGTGTACCGAATCGCTCCGCCTTTGACGATGACCGACGACCAGCGCGC
>NZ_RJVR01000059.1 GCF_003999195.1 Streptomyces soli | reverse complement strand
GATTGGGCTGCGGTAATCTTTCCTGCCGTTGCCTTCCGGCTTCGACATGGAAAACATTACGCGAGAAATCCAGCCCCGGAAGTCGATTCTCCTTAGATATTGATGAATTGAATATGAGGCATCCTTAGGGGGCAAAATCGCAGGTCAAGAGCCATCTCATGCCCCACTGAACGACATAACCTTTCGTTAGTTGCAATTCCGGGATTCCCTCGTGACAAAACCCGGACAATGGCACAGGCCCCCACCCGTCTTACCGGGTGAGGGCCGGTGTCACACATCTCCGTCAGGACGGGGCGTCTGCGGGCGTGCTGGATCGAGATGCGTTTGGCGGTCGTGAAGGCGTCCACGGTGGCCTCTGCGTTCAGCCGGCTGACGCCGGACGCCCGCAGCAGCCGCAGGCCGTTGAAGCCGACGATGACTCATCGGTGGAGTCTTGCGCGTCGTCCCCGCGCCCGCGGGTTGTAGCCGGCCAGCATGGAGTTGATCCGGTAGACGCCGTTGCGGACCTTGGCCAACTCCAGGCTGCGCAGCGCGTACACGCTGCGGCGGCTGAGGTTGGGCAGCCGCTCCCCGCCCGGGGCCGGCGCGTGGCCGCCGCCCTTCTCTCGCATCGGTAACAACGCGTGCTCGCCTAGTAGTGCTTGGTCAGGTTGGCTGGGGTGAAGCGTGTCCTTCGGGTTCGGAGTGGCGTTGAGGGGGTGTGACTCCAGACGAGATCGTTGCGGTGCGTGGTGAGTTGGAGGATTTCGCGGCGGAGGTGTTCGAGCCGTTCGCGCGGACCGACCAGCGCCGGTGGGGGCAGGTCTAGCTGCGCGGGTTGCTGACCGACGGCAAGCGCAAGTCGGTCGAGCCGATGGCCGCCCGGCTCGGGGAGGACGGCAACCGCCAGGCCCTGGCACACTTCATCACCACCAGCCCGTGGGATCCGTCCCATATCCGGGCCCGGCTGGCCTGGAAGATGGAGGCGGCGGTCCGGCCGACCGCGCTGATCTTCGACGACACCGGGTTCCTCAAGGACGGCAACGCCTCGGCGTGCGTGTCACGGCAGTACACCGGCACCGCGGGCAAGGTCACCAACTGCCAGGTAGGCGTCTCGCTGCACCTGGCCTCGGACTACGCATCAGCGGCGGTGGACTGGGGGCTGTTCCTGCCGGGAACCTGGGACCCCACCTCGCCGAAAGCGGACCCGGACAAGGTCGCCCGCCGCACCGCCTGCGGCATCCCCGACGACGTCGGGCATGTGGAGAAGTGGCAGCTCGCCCTGGACATGGCCGATGAGACCCGCTCGTGGGGGATCGAGGTGCCGCTGGCCATCGCGGACGCCGGATACGGCGACGCCGCGGCCTTCCGGCTCGGACTGCAGCAGCGCGGGATGCACTACGTGGTGGGGATCTCCACCACGCTGTCGGCCCAGCCCGGGGAGGCGGTGCCGGTGGCCGAGCCATACTCCGGGCCCGGACGTCCGCCGGTGCCGAAGTACTCCGACCCACCCCGGTCGGTGAAACAGCTGGTCATCGCGGCGGGCCGGAAGGCCGCGCGGCCGGTCCAGTGGCGGGAGGGCTCCCGCCCGGCACAGGCCGCTCCGGCCGCAAGCGCATGTACTCGCGGTTCGTGGCCTTGCGGATCCGGCCCGCCGGACGCGAGATCCGGCAGGCCACCGACGGTCCGGAGCTGCCCGCGTGCCGGCTGCTGGCCGAGTGGCCCGCCGGCGAGCCCGAGCCGGTCCAGTTCTGGCTGTCCGACCTGCCTGCCGACACACCGTTGACCACCCTGGTCCGGCTCGCCAAGCTTCGCCGGCGCATCGAGCACGACTGCCGCGAGATGAAACAGGCCCTGGGCCTGGCCCACTTCGAAGGACGCACCTGGGGCGGCTGGCACCACCACGTCACCCTCGTCTCCGTCGCACACGCCTTTTGCCCCCTGCAAAGACTGGCCCGTGCCCCAAAAGACGCGGCGCCGGCCTGAGCCTCTACCAGGTCATCCGCGAGCTACAGACCCTCCTCGCGATCCGGACCGGCGCCTGCCCCACCTGCCACCGCGACATACCCACCCCGGTACCGACCTGACCAAGCACTACTAGTGCTGTGACCGGTAAGGTTCGCCGGGTTGGCGGTGCCGTCGGATCCTCATGGTGGGGGTGTGAGTGAAGCCAGCGCCATGGGCTGCACTGCACCGGCGGCGGCCGAGCCGAGCAGCAGTTCGGTCAGGTCATGGGGCTGCGCCTGCTCACCGGTTGGAGCCGCTGCTGCGATCCGGTCCAGCCGGAAGCCCCGGCCGGCCCGCCGTGTGCGGCACCAGGCGATGAGGTACCACCGGCCGTCGGCGGTGAGCAGTCCGGCCGGTTCCACTACGCGGTCGCTTTCGCGTCCGGCCGCATCGACGTAGGACAGCCGCAGCACCGTGTTTGTGGTGAGGGCCTGTTCCACTGCGGTGCGGACCGCGGAGTCGGTCCGTGACGGCAGCGCAACGATTCGTGCGGCGAGTTCCTGGGCCGCTGCCGAGGCGGGACCGGTCATCGAGACGGCGATCTTCTGGGCTGCCGTGCGGGCCGCACCGGCAAACGGGGCGGAGGCGTTGGCCGCGGCGAGCGCGGTGGCCAACGCCGAGGCCTCATCGACGGTGAACCGGATCGGGGGCATGGTCATCTCCGGGTCGATCGACCAGCCCCCGCCTCGCCCGGGTGTGGTGCGCACCGGGACACCGGCCTCCATCAGCGCCTGGAGGTCGCGCTGCACCGTGCGCGTGCTGACCTCGAATCGTGCGGCGAGCGCCGCGACCGTCAGCGGCCGCGGCGCCGCCGCGCGCAACTCTTCGACCAGTGCATAGAGCCGAGCAGTGCGGTTCATGCTGCCGACGCTACCGTCACGCTGTGGCCAGGAAGTCCCGCTCACGCCGCAGTTCCCGCTCAGTGATGGTCAGGGGGAACAGGGTGAAGCCGTGCATCGCGCCGGCGACGACGCCGAGCTGCGCGGGCGCACCTGCCGTCTGCCACCGTTGGGCCAGAAACAGTGAGTCGTCCAGCAGCGGATCCTCGGTGCCGACGACAATCCGGGCGGGTGGCAAGCCGGCCAGGTCGGCGAACAGGGGCGAGACCTCAGGGGCGCGGCGCTGCTCCGCCCCCATCTCTGGTGTGAACAGCTCATAGCTGCTCCGCACCGTGTCGGTATTGCTCAGCAGCCGCTTGGATCCAAACGATCGCTGGCTTGGTGTCATCGACAGGTCGTACGGGCCAAAGAGCAGGTGGGCCGCCCGGAACGCGCCGGTGATGCCGTGCCGGTCGCGAAGGCGCAGCAGCGTCATGACGCTCAGGTGGGCGCCGGCCGATTCGCCACCGATCAGCAGCCGTTGGGTACCGAACTCGGCTGCGGCGTGGTCCACGAGCCACCGGGCGGCGGCTTCGCAGTCGTCGGGTCCGGCGGGGAACGGGTGTTCCGGCGCGAGGCGGTACTCGATGCTCACCACGGCCAGCCGTGCCTGCTCGGCAAGGTGCCACAGCCTTTCATCCTGGCCGCCCGCAGAGCCGAACGCCCAGCCACCTCCGTGTATGTGCAGGTATACGCCGTCGACGTGGTCTGGCACGAAGGCCCGGACTTTCACCCCGGCCGCAACGACGCGGTCTTGGCCCTGCGGCAGTCTCACCGGTGGCGTGTTGCCACCGAGCCGGTTACGCCGCAGGGTTGCCAGCACGGTTGCGTCCGGCGTTTCCCCGCGAGTTGGGCGGCTCGCGGCAGTGGCCTCGAATTGCTCGTTGAATGCCAGGGTCTCGGCGAGGCAGTCCTCATCGGTGATCGTCATGCTGTCGACAGTCGCACCTGTTCGCGACAACGTCCTGTCACCGTTTCCTGGTGAGCTGCGTCACAGCCCTGTCGCGCTACCAACCATCCCCGATGGCGGTGACGTTGCCGGCGTCGTCGTAGGAGTAGTTGAGCTCCTGCAGTTCGTAGGCGTGGGTCTGGTCGGTGACGGCCGACTGCTTGAGGCGGTCGGTGCCGGCCTCGTAGTCGTTGCTGATGTAAGCCTTCAGGGTGCCGGCGGCGGAGGTGCCCAGGGTCAGCTGGGAGGTCTGGCCGAGGTCGGTGTAGCTGGCGCCGAGCAGATAACTGCTGCTGCCCTGGACGGTGGTGGGCAGACCGACCGCGTCGTGGCTGGTGCTGATGATCTCGGCGCTGAGGCCCGCGGCGGCAGGTTCGGAGGTGTTCTGCTGGGTGCCGTCGAGGTTGTAGGCCGCTGAGACACTCAGCGTGGAGGCGACGGCGCCGGAGGTGACCAGGGGTGGGTGGCCGGCAGGAGAAGCTGGGTGGTGGTGGCCCGGTAGAGGTCGTCGTAGGCGGTGACCTTGTGGGTGTAGGCCGTGCCCGTCGTGCCGCCGACGTAGCTGATGGAGTCGTCCAGATGGCCCTTGGCCAGGGTGTCGTAGTCGAAGTGGGCGACCTCGTTGGCATCGGACCTAGACGTCTGCCACTGGTCGGTCTTGCGGCCGAGCGTGTCGTACCCGTACAGCAGCGTGCTGCCGCGTGAGTCGGTGGTGTAGTCGACCTGGTCCAGGTCGGTGTAGTGGGTGGCGGTGGTGCCCTTGTCCGGGTCGGTCGCCGAGGTCTGGCGGCCGAACAGGTCATAGGAGTACGACCACCGGGCGCCGTCCGGGCCGGTGACGGTATCTGACAGGCCGTCGCGGGTGTAGCTGAACTTCGTCGAGGTGTAGGCGGTCCCGACGCCCGCGCCGTAGCCGGTGTCGGCCGGGGAGGTGCCGGAGTAGTCACGGCGTTCGGTGGTGCGGCCCAGGGCGTCGGTGATGGTCCGAGTGGCCGAGCCGCCCGCCTGCACGGTGGTGGCCGTGGAGTCACCGGTATAGCTGGTGGTGGTCGTCGACCCCTTCTTGACGCCATACACATACAGGGTGCTGGCGATAGGCCGCTCCGCACCGTCGAAGACGATGTCGGTCTGCTGCGGTGCCCCGCTCCGTCCACCCCCGCATAGGTGCTGGACGGAGCGGAGGAGTCCGAGGCCTCCGCGTACGTCTCGTAGGCCAGACCGCGGCTGTCGTAGCAGGTGTCGGTCAGGACCCGGCCGCCGTTGGGGTCCGGGGACTGCGTCTGCAACGCCGCAGCAGCGAGTCGTAGATGGTGTAGGTGGTGTTGTAGACACCGTTACCCCGGATGCTGGAGGTGGAGGTCCAGGACCGGGCGCCGCTGGTGACGGAGTAGGCGTAGGTGTAGTTCGCGCTCTGGCCGCCGCCTTTGGAGCGGTTCGGCAGCCAGACCGCCGTCACCCGGCCCAGCGCGTCGTAGGTCGACTCGGTGAGCTTGATGTTGGCGTCGAAGACCTGCAGCGCGTAGCGCGGGTCGAGTGTTGGCGACTCATGCGGAGCGCGGCGCAGGTGCTGGTTGTCGCTGCGGCCCGGCGGGCTGAGACGGAGCAAGGCCCTCGGCAAGCGGCGTGCGGGCGGGACAGCCGGGTCGCAGTGAGACAGCCGGCGGCGGGCCTCGGACGGTGTTGCACCGCTGCCGCCCGAGCGGCCGGGTTCGCGCTCAGCCGCTCGAACCGCGTATCACGAGCTCGGGTTCCAGAACGACATCACCGCTGCCGCCGCAGAGGAGGGCGAGGGAGGCCTCGACCATGCGCTCGGCGGTCGAGCCAAGGGTCGTGAGCCCCGGCGCGGCCGTGTCGGAGATGTATGTGCCGTCGAAGCTCGTGATCGCGTAGTCCGTGGGCACGCTTTTGCCGGCGTGCTGAAGCGCCGTCAGCAGTCCGAGCGCGACGATGTCGGCGGTGCAGATGATCGCGTCCGTGTCGCCGGGGTCCGCGAGCAGGAGCTTCGCCGCATCGATGCCGCTCGCGACCGTGAAGCTCGGCATGTCCAGAACCCGGTCGCCCGGCCCGGCGAGCGCGCGGAACGCCGCTGTGCGCTCGATGCTCGACGACGAGTCCTCTTGGGCGTCGACCATCAGGATGCTGCGGCGGCCCCGCGCCCGCAGATGATCCACGAGCAGGCGCACCCCCGCCGCATTGTCGAGCCGCACCGACGGCGCCTCGACGCCCCGCGCGCGACGGTCCACCTGCACGACACGATGGGACCGCGCGAGCTCCGCGATCGCCGCGCCGCTCCGCTCGAACGCCGCAGGCACCACCAGCACCGCATCCACCAGCGCGCGATCCATGGCGCCGAGCTGACGCTGCTCGATCTCCGGACTCTCGTCCGTGTCGATCGTCACCAGCCGCTTGCCCTGAAGATCGAGGCGACGCGAGTACGCCGACACCAGTTCCGCGAAGTACGCGTTTGCGATCGCCGGAACGACAACCGCCAAGGAATCCGTCGACTGAAGCCGCAGCGCCCGCGCCGCCGCGTTCACCTTGTAGCCCAGCTCGTCGCACGCGTTTCGCACCCGCAGCGCCAGCTCCGGATCGACATTGCGCTGAACACCGGACAGCACACGGCTCGCCGTCGGCACCGACACCCCCGCGCGCAACGCCACGTCCTTCAAGCCGATGCGTGCGCCCATCCTGATCCCCTCCAGCTCATGCTTCTCGATGCTAGCAGGGTGATCGCAACGACTTGTTGACGCGGCAGGGGCTGACGTGCTTAGGTTCGGAAATGCATTTCCCAGCCACGGTACCGCATGACCGCCCGCAGCAGGACCCGGCGGGCGGCGGGGGTGTGCTCGTCATCGGATCCGTGAACCTCGACCTCGGCTACACGCTGCCGCGCCTGCCTCGCGATGGCGAGACGATCCACACGACCGGGCGATTCCAGGCGGGCGGAGGCAAGGGCGCGAACCAGGCGCTCGCCGCCCGTCACCTCGGCGCCGACGTCACCCTGCTCGCCTCCGTCGGCCGCGACGCCGAGCATGCCCTCGCCGACCTCGCCGCCGCGGGCGTCGACCTCGGCGCGGTGATCCGTCACGACGACGCCGCGACCGGAACCGCCGTGCTGCTCATCGGCCCCGACGACAACTGCATCGTTGTCGACGCGGGAGCCAACGACCTGCTGCAGCCCGAGCATGTCCGCGCGCTCGCCGCGGACACCCCGCCGCCTGCCGTCGTCGTCACCAACCACGAGGTGCCCGCCCCCGTCGTGGAGGCAACGCTGCGCGCCTACGCGGGCCGGGCACGCGTGCTCCTCAACCCGTCACCTGCCCGCGCGCTCAGCCCCGAACTGCTCGCGCTCGTCGACGTGCTCGTCCTCAACGAAGGTGAACTCGCCGATCTGCTTGCCCTCGACCCGCCCCCGGCCACCCCCGACGCTGTCGCCGCTGTCCTCAAGCGCTCCGGCCTGGGCGACAGTCTCGTCACGCTCGGCGCCGGCGGCGTTGTCGTCCTCGAGCAGGGCACCACGACGCATGTGCCCGCATTCCGTGTCGATGCGATCGACACGGTCGGCGCCGGCGACGCGTTCCTCGGCGCGCTCGCCGCCTCCCTCGCCGACGGGGTACCGCTCCGCCCCGCAGCCACACGCGCGTCCGCCGCGGCCGCGATCGCGGTAACCGCGCACGGCGCACGTGGGGCCGAACTGACCCCGGACGCAGTCGACGCGATCCTCCAACGCGAACCGGCCGGCTGACCCAACGACTTCCCCGAACTCATCCACCCCCGGCACCGCCACACATCGAAAGGCACACGTCCATGAGCAGTGCGGCTCAGCAAGGGCGCAGAGGCACCACCGTCGAATCGAACGGCGTCAACCCCGTTCCCGATGCCGAACGGCGCGGGAAGCCGGGCGGCCTGTTCGCCGTCTGGTTCGCCTGGAACATCTCGATCCTCGGCATCAGCTACGGCATCTTCGTCTTCGGCCTCGGCCTGAACGTCTGGCAGACGATCATCGCTGGGACCATCGGCTACCTGGCCTCGTCCGCACTCGTCGGCATCCTCGCCGTCGGCGGGCCCCGCACGGGACTGCCGACCCTCACCCAGACGCGTTTCGCGTTCGGCACGAAGGGCAACAGGATCCCCGCGTTCTTCGCGTACCTGTCCAACATGGGCTGGAAGGTGACAATCATCACCCTGGCCTCGACCACCGGCGCGAAGCTGTTCGCCAAGCTGTGGCCGTCGGCGTTCGCCAACACGGACGGGTCGAGCGCGACGTTCACCATCGTGCTGTGGTTCGTGCTCGTGCTCGCCGTGACAATGACGGTGTCCGTCCTCGGCCACGAGTTCATCATGAAACTCGAGGTCTGGATCTCGTGGGTGACCGGCATCATGACGGTCGCGTTCCTCGGATTCGTGGTGCCTCAGATCCAGTGGGCTCACCTCGGTGACACCCCTGCGGGCGGACCGCTCGTGTTCGTCGGCGGCATCGTGATGGCGATGACCCTCGTCGGCCTCGGCTTCCTCAACTACGGCGGCGACTTCGCCCGCTACCTCCCGCGCGACACCCCGGCGCGCGGCGTGATCAGATGGACGGTCGCCGGGCTCAGCCTGCCCGTCGTCATCCTCCTCATCGTCGGCGCGCTCCTCGTCGGCGGAGACCCGAAGCTCGGCGGCGCCACCGCGTCCGACCCGATCGGCGCGCTCACCGCGCTCCTGCCAATGTGGTTCTTCGTCCCGTTCTCCATCGTGATCGTCATCTCGCTCGTCTCGGCCGCAGTCACCGGCATGTACAGCTCCGGCCTGGCGCTCATGGCGGTCGGCGTGCCGCTGCGCCGCTCCGTGACGACCATGATCAACGCGATCATCATCGCGGCGGGCGCCTTCTACCTGCTGTTCATCTCCACCTCGTTCCTGGCGACGTTCCAGTCGTTCCTGTCGCTCATCGCCGTGATGATGGGCACGATGGGCGGCATCCAGCTCGTCGACTTCATCCGGCAGCGCCGCGCGGGCTGGAACACCGACATGGCGAATCCGCGCGGCCACGGTGGCCGCGACGGGCGCTGGACAGCGATTCTGAGCCTGATCATCGGAACCGTCGTCGGCCTCGGCCTCGTGACGAGCGCCGACCCGAACTTTGGGAAGATCACCGGATTCCTCCTCACCGAGAGCGGCCGAACCGGTGTGTTCGGGTCGAGCGGGCTCGGCATCGTCATCGCCATGGTGCTCGGCGCCGCGCTCTACGCGATCCTCACGTTCGGACTCCGGCTGGACCCGGAGCCCGACTACTCGCTCGTGACCGCAGGAGACGCCGCTCGCAGGGAGGGCAGGCCTGCGGTCGACTCCACCGAACGCTGATCGCTGACCGTACTGGTGGCGGCGGGGCCCGCGTAGGCCTCGCCGCCATTCGAGGAGCTGACACCCTTGTCCGCACGTGAGACCGCGCTCCAGCGATTCCGGAACCCGGACCCGTGGCATGCGCCTGCCGCCTACTGGTTCTGGCATCGGCTGCCCGACATGGACACCATCCGCGCCCAGGTGCGGCAGATGCACGACGCCGGGATCCGGAGCTTCCAGGTGCAGGCGCGGCTGTCCTACCCGATCGAGGGTTACCTGGACGACGACTACCTCGCCGCGTGCCGCGTCGCCGTCGAGACGGCCGCCGGGCTCGGAATGATCGTCGGCATCTACGACGACTACAACTGGCAGACCGGTCACGCCGCAGGCCGCGCCGTGACCGGGTACGACGAGCTGCGCGAACGGCACCTCTTCTGGGTGCGCATCCCCGCGGGCGCGAGCGACGGCGCCCTCAGCGGGATCCGGTCGGCGACGGAGAACCTCGGCCCGGCCGCGATGGACTGGCACTACGAGGGCGGCGTCGTTGCCTGGGCCGACTGGCGGGTCGAGTACGCGCTTGTCACGGAAGGGGAGCAGGGCACGGCCGCTGAGCGGCCCGAGTTCGTCGACCGAGTGGACGGCGTGGCCGACGGGTGCCGTGTCCGCCTTGTCGAGCCCGTACCCGACGACGCGGCGGCTATCGTGTTCGTCTCCGCCCGTTGCGCGACCTCCCGGCTGGTGAACCCCGTCGATCCGGTCGCGGTCGATCGCTTCGTCGAGGCCGGCTACCAGCCCTTCGCCGAAGCGCTCGGCGACTTCTTCGGCGGCACCGTCGCCTACATGTTCTTCGACCAGCCCCACGCCGTGTACTACGACTGGGCGGAGCGCACAGGAGACCTGCGTTCCGCGATGCCCTTCCACGAAAGCCTGGCCGTCTCGATCCGGGAACGCTGGGGCGACCGGACTCCCCAGGTGCTCGCCGCTGTGCTCGACGGGGACGACCCGGAGAGGCTGAGCCTTCGCGCCCAGTTCTACGAGCACTTCAGCGGCTACGCGATGGAGACCTTCCTCGGTCGGCTGCGC
The DNA here is from genome assembly GCF_003999195.1 of Streptomyces soli. Lineage (GTDB taxonomy): Bacteria > Actinomycetota > Actinomycetes > Streptomycetales > Streptomycetaceae > Actinacidiphila > Actinacidiphila soli. The sequence goes on along the minus strand of NZ_RJVR01000059.1, from coordinate 5,766 downwards.
ACCTGGAGCCACGCCCACGGCCTGCGTCAGTCCGGCCATGAAGTCCTCGGGCACGTCGGCGGCTGGGCGCTCGACACCGCGTTCGCGAACTGGGATCTGCGGGTGAACTTCGGGCTCGACCACTTCGGCGTAGACGGCTACCGCGACCTCACCGCGGTAGATGCGCAGGACGCCCTGGTGCAGCTCAGCCCCGTGTTCGGCGACTCGGTCGCCCGCCACCACGGTCGCAGCGGGACGATGGTCGAGCAGTACTTCCTCACCCCGCCCGAGGGCGGGACCCCGTGGTCCGGCCACTGGGGGCTCAGCCTGCAGGAGCTGCGCACAACGGCGATCAACCACCATCTGCAGGGCATGCGGCAGATGATCTTCCACGGCTTCTATCAGACGCACGGCCACGGCGACGATCACGAGTCGCTGCGGAACCCGCGCTTCGACTTCCCCCCGGGCATCAATTTCGAGCCGTGGTTCGCCGATCACCATCTGCGGTTCGCGCTCGAGAGCGCGCGGCTGAGCGAGTTCCTCGAGCCGGTGTCACCGCAGAGCGATGTGGCGGTCCTTTACCCGTTGCGCACAGTCTGGACGGCGGGGCAGCTCGGCGAGCAGGCGTCGGCGATGGGCGAGTGGGCGCGCGCGCTCACCGAGTCCCGGGTGGGCTTCCACCTTGTGGACGAACGCGATCTCGAGGCCGCCGTCGTGGAGGACGGCGCGGTGCGCTTCGGGGACCGCCGGTACCGGGCGCTCGTACTTCCCGCCGTGACGACGCTGCGCTCGGCCGCATCGCTGCGCCGGCTTCGCCGCCTGGCCGAGGCGGGGGTACGGGTGCTCGCCAGCGGCGCGACGCCCGTTGTCTACCAGGAGGGCCCGCAGACCGCCGCTGAGGACTGGACAGGGCTCGCCCCGGCCGTGGAGGTCTTCGGCTCGGTCCCCGAGGAGGCGGTCCTGCGCGGGCTCGTCGCGCCGTGCGAGCGGACTGTGCCGACGCTACGCGTGCCTGCGGGCTCGGCGGTGCGCTGGCGCGGCGGCCCGGACGGGACCGACGGCTTCCGCTTCGCTTGCTTCGCCGAGGCCGAGGGGACTGCGGAGCTCCTGCTGCCCGACGGGCCCTGGCAGCTTGAGGACTGGGTGGCCGCCGACGGCACCGTGCGCACCCTCGACGCGGCCGAGGGTGAGGTCGTCCTGCGGCTGGAACGGAACGCGCTGCGCCTGCTGCGGGTGAGCAGGGGCGCAGAGCCTGCTTCCGGGTGGGTGGACGCCGTCGAGGGTTCTGAGGTCGCGGCCGGTCACGGCATGTCGGAATGGTCGGCGCCGGAGGTCCTCGAGTCCGGCTGGCTGCTCGAGATCCCCGAGGACGCGTACGAGGAGGCCGGTACCCGCCGCGACATCGCGGTGACCTGCGGCTGGGAGCGGCAGGACCTTTCGACGTTCGCGGGCACCGCTGACTATGTGCGGCAGATCCAGCTCGACGCGCCGGTCCCTCTGGAGCTGATGCTCCCAGCCGTCGCCGGAGCTGTGCTCGTGTCCGTGAACGGCGTGCGCGTGGGGGAGCGCGCCTGGTCGCCGTACCGGATCAGGATCCCGGCCGACGCCCTGCGGCCCGGGCGGAACCAGCTCCGCATCCGGATCGCGCCGTCGGCGGCCAACCGCTACTACGCCGGGACCGGGCTCCGCGCCGAGCCCGAGCCGTGCGGGCTGCTCGCGCCGCCGCTGCTGCGCCACGCGCTCGCGGCTCCGGACGGTCCCGGCTCCGGCCCCCGCCTGCCCCCGATCGCGGAAGGCTGACCCCCGGGACTCTGTCGCCCGATTCGGGAAGGGCGCGAAGTCGATCACCGCGACCTGCACCTTTGCGCATCGCCGCTGGTGCCGGTCGACGCCTTCCGCTGGTCACCTGAATCGGGCGACAGAGTCCCCCGGGTGCCGAAAACCCCATCCATGGCCTGTGACCTGTAGGTTCTCGGGAACGGAGTCTTCGGCGTTTCCGTTCCCTGGGGTGAATCGTCAGCCGATTTTGTACTGGATGGTGAATAACTCGAACCAAAGGTATCCACGGGCGGGGCGGGCACCTGTCCTGTCCGAAGCCCGGTGCCCCGGGTAACGGCAGCTCGGCGGGTGCACTGGAAGAGGTTGGGGAGATCGGGGGGCGAGCTCGACGTCCGGGCTGTGGCCACCCGCCTGCCGCCTCGGTGCTGTGCCGTGACGACGGCTACACGCGGTGGGGGTTGAAGTCCAGGAGGACCTTTCCGTTCTTCTGCAGGTAGGCGAGGGCTTCGGCGAAGTCCTTGGCCTTGTAAATGGGGGCGCAGGGCAACGTGAGCTTTCCCTCGGCGACCAGCCGCGCGGACTCCGCGCTGAGGTCCGGATGACGGGGCAGGTACTCGTCCTGGTACATCCAGAACTCCGCTGTGGTTATGTTCTTCGCCTTCAGCACGTTCTGGTCGGGCGTGAAGGGCTCGCCGCTCATGTAGCCGTAGATCACCAGCAGGGCGCCTTCGGTCAGCACGTCCAGCAGGAGCGAGGTGGCCTGTCCGCTGACGCCGTCCAGCCCGAGCAGCACGGGATCGTTGCCCATGGTCACACGCACGCGCGTGGCCACGTCGGGGGAGTCGATCAGCACGATGTCGGCGCCGAGTTCCTGGAGTTCGGTGACGAGTTCCTCGCGGCGGACGATGTTGATCGTGCGAAGCCCGCGCTCCTTGGCGAAGGCGATGACGGACCGGCCGACCCCGCTGTTCGCCGCGTTCTGCACCACCCAGGAGCCGGCCGGAAGGTCACGCGACTCCACCAGCAGACCTGCGGTGGTGGGGTTTATGGTGAGCATCGCCGCCTGGTCAAGGCTGATGGACTTGTCCACGGCGGTCAGCTTCGCGGCCTCCGCCAGGACCAGTTCGGACCAGGCGAAGGTACCGAAGGGAAGCAGGACCGTGTCGCCGGGGCGGATGTGAGTGACGCCCGGTCCGACGGCCAGGACCGTGCCGGCTCCCTCATTGCCGATGACGCTGGGCAGTTCGGGGCGAACTGGATAGATGCCCTGCGCCAAGAGCAGGTCGTGGTGGTCGAGCGGGGCGTACTCGACCTGGATCAGCACCTGCCCGGCAGCAGGAGCCGGAGGCTCGGGAACGTCCACGACCTTCAGGCTCTGCTCCGGCTCCCCGAACTGGGTGAGCTGAATTGCGAGCATGGAACTCGTCTCCTTGCAGCGAGTGCGGACGAAGAACGGGGCGAGCCGCTTCCTCGGCCTCCGCGCCACAGGCCCTTGCCGTTGGAGGGTCCCGGGGCGCGGTCTGCCTCAGGCGTCTGAAGTGACCGCCTAGTGCTCGGGGTCAAAGCGAAGGAAGCAAGTACGGCAGCCGTGGCGAAGCCGAGCGCCACGTATCACGAGTGCTGGAGCAGAGTCAGGTCTGCCACCATGGAGGCGTTGCCGAGCAGGGACGAGCATGCGGGCTGCCCGGCACCGGCTCGTGCAGCGACGGCGGTGTGTTCAGCCTGCCGAGAGCTGCAAAGAAATCTGCGCGCCTCCGCTCCTCAAGTGACCCACAGCCACCTGCCGATACCCTCGCCGACGGGAGTCTTCGGCATTTCCACCCCGAGGATTGCTACACTCATTCGATTTTGTACCTACTAGTAAATAACTCGGACTGGGGTAACGCAACCGGCAGGGGTGCGCCTGCCATGCGCCCCGCCCGAAGCCAAAAACGGCAGCCCGTTCCCAAGGCGCACGCGGTGGGCCTGGAGGCCATTGAGTAGGCCCTTGGCGTCCCGATGCGGGCAATTGGCCGTTGACACTCGGCTGCCGCCGCCTGGCCGGCCTCGATGGCCATTTGACGCAGCCGGGAGGCCAATGGACTGAGGCCGGTAAGCGCTGAAGGGCGGAGACCGGTGCGGAACGACCGTGACCTCGATGTTCCGCTCCCGGCAGGCCGAGGCGATCTCCGAGCCGGTGAAGCCCCCGCCGATCACCAGCACTCACCCGGCGCGGCCCGGCGGCCGATCCGTGCCGCGTCCCGGACCTGTTCCAACATGCGGTGCCGTCGGACGGCGTGCAGGAAGTCGGGAACGCCGTCCGTGTCCGGCGCGAGGCGCCCGGTGATCTGCTCGCGCAGAAGCGCGTACTGGTGGACGACGTTGTAGGAGGGCTCGGCGGTTCGCTCGGTCCACTGCGTCAGCGACCGCTCGTAGTGGAGGGGAACCGAAAGTTCAGTCAACGTGCCGTCGCTTCCCCGGGCGCCGTACAGCCGCAGACGCCCCGACCACCACTGAGCCTGATCGGCCTTGACGACGAGATCGCCCTCCGTGCCGTTGATCTCCCAGTGAAACCCGGTAGCACGGGACGTTCCGCCGCGGAAGTGCATCGCGGCCATGGCCCCCGACTTGAACGGCGATTTGGTCCTCGGCACTCTTGGCCGCGACCGCCCCGCTCGTCACATGGGTGACCTCGGGACGCAGGTTCTCGATGCGAGCCGACACCTCGCGGAACTCCCCGAGCACCATGGTCAGCGCGTCGACCGAGTGCCCGAAGGGGATCGACAGCAAAGTGGCACCGCTCCTGACGTCCAGCAGGTACGCATGACTGTCGTCGTACGTGGCGCCCCAGCCCCCGCCTGACCCGAGCATGCTGGTCGACAGCACCCGCCCCGCGTAGCCCTCGGCGACCAGGTCCCGCAGATACCGAAGCGGCGGAGCCGATCGGGCCTGCAGACCGACGGCCGTCAGCAACCCCCTGCGGTGCGCACGGGCGGCCAGTTCCTCGGCCTGTGCGAGATCGGCACCGAGTGGCCACTCGCTGAACACCATCTTCCCCGCCTCGATCGCAGGTCGGATGAGTTCCAGATGCTGCGGAACCCTCACCGTCACGACCACGAGATCGACTTCCTCACAGCGGGCCAGCTCCTCTGCACTGCTGAAGGTCAGCGGCACCGCGTACTTCTCACCGGCCGCCCGCGCAGACTCGCTGCTGCTGGCGCTGAGAGCCCGCAACTCGTATCCGTCGAGCCGGCCAAGGCCGGCACATGGGCGGTGGCCGCCCACCCGCCGCTCGCGCTCAGACCCACAACACCGACGCGAATCGGCTCCTGACGAGGGGAAGCGGACGTCATGTGTACACCCCGCTGGTTCCCGGTTCGCGTGCTCTCTCACGTGAAGCCCTCCCCGGCACTCCCCATGCCAGCGTCTGAACGACCAGCAGCCATGTGGGACGCGGCCTTGAGAGGCACTCGATCCGGGGCCAGTTCCCGTCGCGATTTTCGGCTCGATCGGTGGGATCAGCACCACACCCCCATATCTACTCTGTCCCTTCTCGGTCCGCGCGCTGGGCGCACCGCCAGGTCATGGTTGACGGTGGGCCTGGACAACATCAGTGATTTCACGGGGTAAGTTCACTTTGACGTTGCGGAGGGGGATGCTGTTGGTCCGCTGGACGACCTGGATCCAGCCGTCCAAATCGAAGGTGAACGTCGACTCCGCGACGAAGCCCCCGGTACTGGCCGCCGCAGCCTGGGCGACGAGCTTGGCCCCCGATCTCCGCTACCGCCTGATCCGATGCAGCCGCCGAGCGGCCGTTTTCTGAGGCCCCATGCTTCGGGCCCAGCGCCCGGCAGGCGCACCCCGCCTGCACACCTCCCCCGTCCGAGTTATTATCAATCCAGTACAAAACCGGATAAGTGAACCATCTCTAAGCTTGTTGTTTAACCTCGCTGTGGATTCCACTCGGTGAACGGGTGACTCTGCGTGGACAACACGAACGACCGCCCCTCACGCTTCGAGATGTTGAGT
>NZ_RJVR01000168.1 GCF_003999195.1 Streptomyces soli | reverse complement strand
GACCGCCGCCACCCCGAGGGCTGCGCCCAGCGCGTGCGCCCCCGCGTCGCCCAGCATCGTGCGCTCCCCCAGGTCGTCCGCCAGCACGGCCGCCGCCACCGGCGCAGCCGCCCGGGCGCCCACCACCCCGCCCAAGGCGATCACCGCCTTCGCCGCCCGCCCCGGCCGAACATCGACCAGGTTGACCATATGCGCCGTCCCCGCGATCACCACCCCCGCCAGCACCTTGTCCAGCGGGCGCCTCTCCATCACCGCGCCCGCCGCCAAGCCTGCCGCCCCGATCCCGAACAACTTCACCGCCCCCGAGGTCACCTCGCCCCGGCGCAGCGCCCCGAGGTGCGCGCGGAAGCCCCGCTGCCCGGCCGAGCCACGCTGGTCGTCGTACGCGCCGCTGGCGGCGGCCATCGCTGTCACCACGGCGCCGGCCGCCCGCACCCGGGCCGGCGCACCGGGCGCCAGAGCTGTTCCCACGGCCGCGCCGGCCGCCGCGGCGAGCCCGCCGTACAGCTCCAACTGCCGCCCCGCGTAGTTCTTCCGCGCCCACCAGGCCGTCCCGCCCGGCGCGCTGTGCCGCAGCGCTGCGAACGCCGCTCGGGTCACCGCTGCCGCTGCCGCCGACTGCCTGATCATCCGGACACCCTAACGCCCGGGTACGTAAGAGGAATTCGTCCGGCAAAAGGGGTATAACCGGAGAGTTCTCCGCCTGCCTTGAAGGTAGCGGATAACTCTCCGGTTATGCAACCGTTGCCTGGGCTTCGGCCCCTCAGCGCCCCTCGCGGGCCGCCGCCAGCAGCTCCTCCGCGTGGGCCCGTCCGAGTTCGGAGTCCTCCAGCCCGGCCAGCATCCGCGAGAGTTCGCGTACGCGCTCGTCGCCCTCGAGGACCTTGACGCCGCTGCGGGTCACGCTTCCGTCGTTGGTCTTCTCGACCAGGAGTTGCCGGTCGGCGAAGGCGGCGACCTGCGGCAGGTGCGTGACGACGACGACCTGCGCGGTGCGCGCCAGGCGGGCCAGACGGCGGCCGACCTCGACGGCGGCCTTGCCGCCGACACCGGCGTCGACCTCGTCGAAGAGGTAGGTCGGCACCGGGTCGGACCCCGCGAAGACCACCTCGACCGCGAGCATCACCCGCGACAGCTCACCGCCCGAGGCGCCCTTGGCGATCGGCCGGGCGGGGGCACCCGGGTGAGGGGCGAGCTGCAGCTCGACCTCGTCGGCGCCCGTCGCGCCGAACGCCACCAGGCGCCCGCCGACCTCGATGCCCTCGGCGTCGTCCGCTTGCCGGATCGCGACGCTCACCCTTGCGTGCGGCATCGCCAGCTCAGCCAGCTCGGTCGTCACCGCCTGGCCGAACCGCTCGGCGGCCTCCGTACGGGCATCGGTCAGCGCCTGCGCGAGGTCGCCCAGCTCGCCGCGGAGGGCGTCGCGCTCGGCCGCCAGCTCGGCGATACGGTCGTCGTCGCCCTCCAGCTCACCGAGCCGGGCGGTGCTGTCCTCCGCCCAGGCCAGAACCTCGTTGATGTCCCCGCCGTACTTTCGGGTCAGATGCGCCAGCACCGACCGCCGTTCCTCGACCGCAGCCAGCCGCAGCGGATCGGCGTCCAGGTTGTCCGCGTAGCCCGCCAGCTCACCCGCCACGTCGCCCAGCAGGATGCCGATCTCGCCGAGCCGTTCCGCCAGCGCGGCCAGTGCCGGGTCGTGGGACCGTACGGCGTCCAGCGCCCGCTGCGCGCCCGCGACCAGGGCGCCGGCGTCGACGCCCTCAGGGTCCTCCGGGTTGCCGGCCATGGCGGCGTGGGCGATCGCGGCGGCCGAGGCCAGCGCCTCGGCGTGCCCGAGCCGTTCCGCCTCCGCGGCCAGCTCGACGTCCTCGCCCGCCACCGGCTCGGCGGCCGCTACCTCCTCCAGCCCGAAGCGCAGCAGGTCGGCCTCCTGGGCCCGCTCCCGGGCCCGGGTGGTCAGCTCGTCCAGCTCGGCGGCGACCTCCCGCAGCCGCCGGTAGGCGGCCCCGTACTTCGCCAGCGGCACGGCCACCGCGTCGCCCGCGTACCGGTCCAGCGCCTCGCGCTGCCGGGCGGGCCGTAGCAGTCCCTGCTGGTCGGTCTGGCCGTGCACGGCGACCAGCTCGTCCGCCAGCTCGCCCAGCAGCCCGACCGGCACGGCGCGGCCACCCACGAATGCCCGGGACCGCCCTTCCGCCGAGACCGTACGGCTGATGAGCAGCGCGCCGTCGTCCAGCTCGGCGCCCGCCTCTTCGGCGCGCACCGCGACCGCGGAGTCCGCCGGCAGGGAGATCCGCCCCTCCACCGACGCCGACTTCGAGCCGATCCGCACCAAAGCGGGATCGGCTCGGCCGCCGAGCAGCAGGCCGAGGCTGGTGACGACCATGGTCTTGCCCGCGCCGGTCTCGCCAGTCACCGCCGTGAAGCCGGGTGACAGCTCCACCACGGCGTCCTCGATGACTCCCAGCGACCGGATCCGCATCTCCTCCAACACGGATACGACCATACGAGGTTTACGACCCCCCGCGCGACGGACCTCCCCGACTGGTCAGTCACAGGTCAGTGCGGCGTCATGGCGACGTCAGTGCGGCGCGCCCCGCCATCCCGCCACCGGCAGGGCGAACTTCGCCACCAGACGGTCCGTGAACGACGCGTGATGCAGCCGTGCCAACCGCACCGGCACCGCGCCCCTGCGCACCTCGACCCGCGCGCCGGCCGGCAGTTCCACCGTCCGCCGCCCGTCGCACCACAGCACGCCGTGCGGGGTCTGCGGCTGCACCTCCACCGCCAGCACCGACCTCGGCGAGGTCACCAGCGGCTTGGCGAAGAGCGCGTGCGCGCTGATCGGCACCATCAGCAGCGCCTCGACCTCCGGCCACACCACAGGCCCGCCCGCCGAGAAGGCGTACGCCGTCGACCCGGTCGGGGTCGCGCAGACCACGCCGTCCCCGCCGAACCGCGAGACCGGACGGCCGTCGACCTCCGTCACGACCTCGATCATGCGCTCGCGCGCCTGCTTCTCGACCGAGGCCTCGTTGAGCGCCCAGTCCACATGCACGATGTGGCCGTCGTTGCGCACGAGGACGTCGATCGTCATGCGCTCCTCGACCTCGTACTCCTTGGTGGCGACCCGGTCGACGACCTTGTCCAGGTCGTCCCGCTCCGCCTCCGCGAGGAAGCCGACCCGGCCGAGGTTGACTCCGAGCATCGGCACCCCGGACGCCCGGGCGAACTCCGCGCCGCGCAGCAGCGTGCCGTCGCCGCCCAGCACGATGATCAGCTCGCAGCCCTCGACGGACGCCGGGCCGACCTCCTGCACCGTCTCGACCGTGAGGTCGCCCGGCAGCGACATGTCCGCCGCCTCGTCGGCAAGTACGCGCACGCCGATGCCGCAACGCGTCAGGCCGCGCACGACCCGCTCGGCACTGCGGATCGCCGCCGGGCGCCCGGTGTGCGCCAGCAGGAACACGGTGCGTAGCTCTTGCGTATCCGTATCGCTCAACGGGGTCCCTCCGCCACAGCACGGTCGACATCCGCCGGGTCAAGCTCTGGCGCCCCGGCGCGCAGCCACAGAAAGTACTCCACATTGCCCGACGGCCCCGGCAACGGGCTCGCCGTCACACCCAGCACGCCAAGCCCCAACCCGGCCGCCTGTCTCGCGACATTCCGTACGGCATCGGCACGCAACTGCGTACTCCGAACGACACCACCACTCCCCAGCCGCTCCTTCCCTACCTCGAACTGCGGCTTGACCATCAGCACCAGGTCCGCGTCCGGCGCGGCACAGCGGACCAGGGCCGGCAGTACGAGTCCCAGCGGGATGAAGGACAGGTCGCCGACAATGATGTCCACCGGCTCGTTGTCGATCTGCTCCAACGTCAACTCGCGCACGTTAGTACGGTCCTTGACGGTGACGCGTTCATCACTCTGCAGCGACCACGCGAGCTGCCCGTAGCCGACGTCCACCGCCACGACCCGCGTGGCCCCGTTGCGCAGCAGTACGTCCGTGAAGCCGCCGGTCGAAGCCCCCGCGTCCAGCGCCCGCCGGCCCTCCACCCGCAAACCCTCGGGAACGAACGCCGCCAGCGCCCCGGCGAGCTTGTGCCCACCGCGGGACACGTACTCCGGGTCGGCGTCGTCCTTCACGACCACCACGGCCGCGCTGGTCTCCACCTGCGTGGCCGCCTTCGTCGCCGTCGCCCCGCCGACCGTCACGCGGCCGGCCGCGATCAGCGTGCTCGCGTGCTCGCGCGAGCGGGCGAGATTCCGGCGCACCAGCTCGGCGTCGAGTCGGCGTCGTGCCACTGCCACGTGCGGTTCAGCTCCTGTTGTCGTCGAGTGCGGTGAGCGCGTCGCGCAGCCCACGGTGTACATCCTCGTACACCTCGATATGGTCCTCCGTCGGCAGTATGTCCGCGTCACCCAGCCTCGTGAGCAGCGCGTCCACCTCCGGGTGCCCCGTAGCCTGCACCGCTACCCCCAGCGGCGCCGGTTCCGGGACCCCACCGGCCGCATCGTCCGCCCCGGGTCCGGGTCGCTCGGCAAGCGCCTCCGCGACGGTCGCCCCCTCAGCCTGTCCGCCCCACACCGGCTCACTCACCGTCCGCCTCCGGCGTCCGCGGGACCGGGCCGGGCGCCTTCTTGGCGGGGGCGGCCTTCTTGGCGGGGGTGGCCTTCTTCGCTGCTGGTGCCTTCTTGGCGGGGGCGGCCGTCTTGGCAGGGGCGGCCCTCTCGGCCGGGGCGGCCTTCTTCGCCGGGGCCGCCTTCTTCGCCGGGGCCGCCTTCTTCGCAGCCGGTGCCTTCTTGGCAGGGGCGGCCTTCTTCGCCGGGGGGGTCTTCTTCGCGGCCGGTGCCTTCTTCGCAGGGGCGGCCTTCTTCGCCGGGGGGGTCTTCTTCGCGGCCGGTGCCTTCTTCGCAGGGGCGGCCTTCTCAGCCTGGGCGGTCTTCTTCGCGGGGGCCGCCTTCTTGGCAGGCACAGCCCTCTTGGGGGCGGCGGTGGTCCCGGCTTCGGCAGCGGTGGGCGGTGCGGGGGCGGCCTTCTTGGGCGGCGCCGCGTTCTTCGTCGGAGCCGGGGCCGGAGCGGGGTGAGCCGGGGCCGGGGCAGGCGCCGGGGCCGGCGCGGCTGCCGGAGGAGCCTCGGGCTCGTCTGCGTGGGCTTCGTCGCGCTCCAGATTGCGTACGCGGCGCTCGAGCGCTTCGAGGACGACACCGACCTTGGTGACCTCGTCGGCGAGGCGGCCGACACGGGACATGGTCTTCTCGACCTCTTCCCGTACGAGCCCGAGCAGGAGATCCCGGTTGGCCCGACCGGAGGCGATGAGATCGTCGGCGAAGGCCTGGGCCTGACGCTGGAGGTCGTCGACGTCTATTCCGGTCTGGTCGATCAGATCCTTCGCCGCGGCGGTCGCCCGCCGCCGCGTGGCCTCAGTCAGACCGCCCGCGATCTGCAGGCATGTGCGCAGCGCGTCCCGCATGTTCACACTCCTCGCTTGTGAAGCTACCGTCCCTGACGCTACCGCCTACCGTGCCATCTCCGGTTGTCAGTGCCCTGCGGTACGGTCGGATCCGATCACTCAGCACCCGGACAGGAGACGCACCACCGATGGCGACCATCGAGGAGTGCCGCAGCGCGCTCGACCAGCTGTCGGAGAATCTCGCGAAGGCCGAGGGCGACTTCCGCAGCGCCGCCGCAATGGACCGCTCCCTGAGCTGCCACATCACCGACCTCGACATCACCTTCGTCGGACGGCTCACCGACGGCCACATCAGGAACGTGACCACCGTCCACGGCCCGCCGCCCACCAGGGCCGAGATCCGCCTCACCATGGCCGGCGACGACCTGGTCTCCCTGGTCAACGGCGAGCTGCACTTTGCGCGGGCCTGGGGCAGCGGCCGCGTCAAGCTGGAGGCGGGCCTGCGCGATCTGCTGCGCCTGCGCAAGCTGCTCTAGACCGGGGAGGACGGCCCTGACCGTCCACCCGGCGCCGACCCGGTGGTCCTGCTGCACGGGACGCCCCCCTGGTCATCCGACGAAACCGGCCAGGCCGCCTTCTTCCGATCACTACCCTTACCCGGTTTGTGGGCAGGCGTTCCGCAGTGGCGAGCGAAGCGATATGGGGGTACCTCCCAGACGGAGTCCGGGGGTGGGGGCACCTCCCAAAGGAAGCTTTGGGGGAGGCGGGCACAAACCGACCACGGACCTGCACCTGACATCGAGACCCGGGGGTCCAGGGGCTTGCCCCCTGGTTTCGGGAAGGGGCGGGGTGGCGGAAGAAAGCCGCCTACAGCCCCAGCCGGGCCAGCGCCTTATCCGCGCCCAGCCCGCACGACCCCTCCCCCGCCGCAGTCCACGCGGCAGCGCAAAGCGCCCGCAGCCCATCCATCGGCTCGCCGCCCTCCCCCTCCAGCACCAGCGCGCTCTCCCCCGCCGAAGCCTTCCATCCCCCGCACGCAAAGCCGTCCCCGGCCACCGCCACCTCCGGCTGCCGCTCCAGCAGCCCCCGCAGGTCGGCGTCCACATAGGTCGGCCGATACTTCGGCTCCGCCTTCAACAGCAGCGCGGCGTCCGTCACCCCGGTCAGCACCAGCAGCGAGTCGACGCCGCCCCCGTTCGCGCCCTCGATGTCCGTGTCGAGGCGGTCGCCGACCACCAGGGGCCGCTTCGCCCCCGTCCGGATCACCGTCTCGCGGTGCATCGGCGGCTGCGGCTTGCCCGCGATCTGCGGCTCGGCGCCCGTGGCGATCCGTACGACCTCCACCAGCGCGCCGTTGCCCGGCGCGGTGCCGCGCGCGGTCGGGATCGTCAGATCCGTGTTGGACGCGAACCACGGCACCCCGCGATTCACGGCGTACGAGGCCTCCGCGAGCTGCGTCCACCCCACCTGCGGCGAATAGCCCTGCACCACCGCCGCCGGGTCGTCGTCCGCCGACGACACCGGCTCCAGCCCGCGCTCCCGCAGCGCCTCCAGCAGCCCGTCCCCGCCGACGGCCAGCACCCGCGCCCCCTGCGGGACCTGGTCGGCGATCAGCCGGGCCACGGCCTGCGCCGAGGTGATCACGTCCCCCGCCTCGGCCGGCACCCCGAGCTCGGTGAGGTGCCCGGCGACCGCCTGCGGCGTGCGGGCGGCGTTGTTGGTGACGTAGGCGAGGTGCATGCCGTGCTCACGCGCCGTGCCGAGCGACTCGACTGCGTGCGCGATGGCGTCACCGCCCGCGTACACGACCCCGTCGAGGTCGAGCAGCGCGGTGTCGTACGCCGTGTCCAGGGTCTGCTCGCTGGAAGCCGGTACGGTGCGGGTGGTCATAAACGGCTCGCTCCTCGTGTGGTGGTGGCTTGTTCCCATCATCCCGGGCCCGTGCAACCCGCGTAACATGCCCTGATGAGCACTTACGGACCCGCCACCGGCGGCCTGCGCCTGGCGCCGTTCCGCGGGCTCCGTTACGTTCCCGAGCGCGTCGGCAGCCTCGCCGCCGTCACCTCGCCACCGTACGACGTCGTGGTCCGGCCCGGCGGCCAGCGCGAGCTGGAGACCGCCGACCCGCACAACGTCGTACGCCTCATCCTCCCCAACGAGCCCGACCCTGCCGCCCGCCACCGCCAGGCCGCCTGGGCGCTCTTCCAGTGGCAGGAGGAGGGCGTCCTCGCCGCCGACCGCGAGCCCGCCCTCTACGTCTACGAGCAGCGCGACTGCGACCTCGTCCAGCGAGGCCTGATCGGCGCCCTGCGCCTCACCCGCCCCGAGGAGCGCGTCGTCCTCCCGCACGAGGATGTCATGCCCGGCCCGGTCGCCGACCGCGCCTCGCTGATGCGCGCGACCGCAGCCAACCTGGAGCCGCTGCTCCTCACGTACGAGGGCGGGGGCGCCGCCGCGGAGATCATCGACCGTACGGCGCAGGAACGCGAACCCCTCCTGGAGACCACGACCGAGGACGGCATCCGGCACCGCCTGTGGGCTCTCACCGATCCCGCCGAGATCGCCACCGTCGACGCCGACCTCGCCCGTCACCAGGCTCTCATCGCCGACGGCCACCATCGCTGGGCCACCTACCTGCGCCTCCAGGAGGAGCAGAACGGCCCCAGCCCCTGGGACTACGGCCTGGTCCTGCTCGTCGACAGCGCCCGCTACCCGCTCAGGGTCCGCGCCATCCACCGTGTGCTCCCGCGCCTGTCCGCCGAGGACGCCGTCCGCGCCGCCCGGGGCGCCTTCCGGGTCCAGGAGACCAAAGGGCCCCTGGAGCACGCGCTCGGGGCCCTGACAGCGGCCTCCACCGCGGGCAACGCCTTCCTCCTCACCGGCGGTGAAGGCCGTTTCCACCTCCTGGACCGCCCCGACCCGCGGCTCCTCGACGAAGCTGTCCCGCACGACCGCCCCGAGGCCTGGCGCCGGCTCGACGCCACCGTCCTGCACTGCCTGCTGCTCGACCACGTCTGGCAGGTCCCCGACGCCCCCGACCACATCCAGTACATCCACGACACCCAGGCCGCCGTCGACCAGGCCGCCCGGTTCGGCGGCACGGCTGTGCTGATGCATCCCGTACGCGAGGACGTCGTACGAGAACTAGCACGGCAGGGCGTCACGATGCCGCGCAAGTCGACCTCCTTCGGCCCGAAACCGGCCACGGGACTGGTGCTGCGCAGCCTCGACCTGGAATGACCTGCAAGGACCTGGAAACGACGAAGGGCGGCCCCCGCGATGCGGGCGCCGCCCTTCGTCATTCACTCAGCTCTTGCACTCAGCTCTCGTCGTCGCTCTTCTGCGGCTCCTTGAACGGGTCGTCCAGGAACGTCGACGGCTCGGCCTCATCGGTGATGTCGACCTCGGTCTCGACCTCCGCCTTTGTCTCGACCTCCGCCTTTGTCTCGGCCTCGGGCTCGGCCTCGGACTCGGGCTCCTCGGGGGTCTCGTCCTCCGGGACGACGTCCACGAACTCGACTCCGTCCAGCTGTGCCAGCCGGTCGGAAGCGTCCGTCGTGCCGTTCTGGTCGGCCTCCAGCGCCTTCGCGAACCAGTCGCGCGCCTCGCCCTCGCGGCCGACCGCCAGCAACGCGTCCGCGTAGGCGTAGCGCAGCCGCGCCGTCCACGGGTGCACCGCGCTCGACGCCAGCTCCGAACTCTGCAGGGTCACCACGGCGGCCTCGGCCTGGCCCATGTCCTGCCGCGCGCCGGCAGCGACCAGGCGCATCTCCACCTGACCGGCCCGGTCCAGCTTCTGCACCTCCGGCGCGCCGGCCATCTCCAGCGCCCGCTCCGGACGGCCCAGACCACGCTCGCAGTCCGCCATCACCGGCCACAGGTCGACCGTGCCGGTCATCCGCCGGGTCGCCCGGAACTCCGCGATCGCCTCCGCATACCGCTCGGTCGCGTACGAAGCGAAGCCGGCCGCCTCCCGGACCGCCGCCACGCGCGACGCCAGCCGCAGCGCCACCCGCGAGTACGCGTACGCCCGCTCCGGGTCCTCGTCCAGCAGCTGCGCCACCATCACCAGGTTCCGCGCCACATCGTCCGCGAGCCCCTTCGGCAGGCTCATCAGCTCCTGCCGCACGCTCGGGTCGATCTCCTGGCCCGTGACCTCGTCCGGAATCGGCAGCCGCTTGACCGGCTCCCGCTCCTCCCGACGGTCATCCCGCCCACGGTTCTCGAACCGTCCCCGCCCCTGCACCGACGGCCGCCGGTCGCCACTGCGGGGACGGTCGTCCCGGGGGAAGCTGCCACGCTCGTCCTCACGACGCGGCCCACGCGGTCGATCGTCGCGTCGGTCGTCCCTGGGACGGTCGAAGCTACGCGGACGCTCATCGCGACGGTCGTCACGGCGGGGGCCGCCACGCTCGTCCTCACGACGCGGCCCACGCGGACGGTCATCACGACGGTCGTCGCGCGGGCGGTCAAAGCTGCGGGGACGCTCGTCACGACGGTCGTCGCGGCGGAAGCCACCGCGGTCGTCCTCACGACGCGGCCCACGCGGACGGTCATCACGCCGGTCGTCCCTGGGACGATCGAAGCTACGCGGACGCTCGTCACGACGGTCATCACGGGGACGGTCAAAAGTCCGGGGACGCTCG
>NZ_RJVR01000337.1 GCF_003999195.1 Streptomyces soli | reverse complement strand
ACTCGGGCGAATACACCTTCATGACCATAAGTGGTCCCTCCTCCCCGGCCCCCACCGGGGCCGGGATCAGAGGTGTCCACCACTCGGGGGGAAGGTCCCTGCACTGGTTCCGCCGACTACGCATCCGCTGGGAGATCCGCGCCGACATCCACCAAGCCTTCCTCACCCTCGGCTGCGCGATCATCTGCTGGCGACGCCTGAAAGCCTCTTTTTGATCTGAGTCCTTAGGGCCGCCCCTACGCGCGGCCGCGCCCCCGCCGAGCCGTAGGGTGCGGGCACACGACGGCAGCAGGGGAGCAACGGTGATTACCGAACCCGAGATCGAGGGCGGGCCTGGACGGGGCGAAGCCGGGGACGTGGTGAGCGGGGGCGGGCGGAGACCCTGGCGGGGAGGGGCGGCGGGCCGTTGGCCGTGGTTGTGGGTGCTGGGGACGGCCGCCGTGACATCGACGGTGTGGGCGGCGGTGCTGCACGGGACGGGCTACGGGCATACGCAAGCGCCCGACCTGCGCGGATACCATCTCGACGGGAGCCCCTGCACCACCGAGAACCTCCGGCCGCTCACCGATGCGCTCGGCGTCCAGCACTTCGACTTCGACCCGGGCGTCACGCACAAGGGGGCCGCCCTGGATCACGTCGCCTGCACGCTGTCGGCGGTGGCCTCGCTCGGCGACAGCTGGACGACCACGTACACCGCGAACGTCACCGTCGACCTGCACAAGAAGACCGACCCGCGTACCGAGTTCGAGGACGCCGCCCACACCCAGGACCTCACCCGCGCCGTCTCCGGCCCGGGCGGGTACATCCCCAATCCCGACCCAGGCGTCACCAAGGCCGTGCCCGGGCTGGGCGACAGCGCATACGAAACCACCAGTCCCACCCGCCAGGCCGTGCACGTACTGGACGGCGGAGCCGTCCTCACCCTCACCATCGACGCCGCCAACCAATGGCAGGGCACCGGCACACCCAAACCCGACAGCGACGGCGCCCCGCTGCACCCCGCGCTGGCCGACACCACGTCACTACGGCCAAACCTGGTTCCGACGATGCGCACCCTGATGCGGGTCCTGTCGTCGCCCGCCTCCCCCTGACGCGCTGACGCTTCGACGGTAGGTGGCAGGGCACGCTCACGAGTTGGCTGATCGTCTTGGGGAGCTACCGGGCGCAGACGGCCGGAGCGAGGCCCAGACCGGGTTGCCCGGGTCGTCGATCGTGTCTTCGTAGGGCCTGTTCTGAATTCGGATCATGGTGCGGGCGTCAGGCTACGGAGCCAGATGAGGGAGCCGCGTAGGTGTAGGCCGGCTTCGTAACTGGTGGGGGTCTTGTCATAGCGGGTGGCGAGGCCCCGCCAGTCTTTGATTTTGTTGATGGCGCGTTCGACGGTGTTGTGGTCGCGGTACAGGTCCGCGTCATGGCTGACAGGCCGTCCACCACGCCCGCCCTTTTTCTTGCGGTTCGCGGCCCGGTCGGCCTTCTCGGGGATGACCGCCCTGATCTTGCGTCGGCGCAGGTAGGTGCGGGTGCCGCGGGCGGAGTACGCCTTGTCGGCGGCGACCGTGCCGGGGCGGGTGCGGGGCCGGCCGACCGGGCCGCGCACCTTGATCTTGTCCACGACGGCGGTGAACTGCGGATTGTCGGCGCTCTGGCCTGGGGTGAGTACGAAGGACAGCGGACGGCAGCGCCGGTCGGCCGCCAGGTGGGTCTTCGTGGTCAATCCGCCGCGCGAGCGCCCCAGCTGGGCTGTCTTGAGCCGGGCCCGACGGCGTCGGCGCAGGCGGCGCTTCTCCTCCCGCCCGGCATCCTCCGCGTCGTCGACCTCGCCGTTCTGGTCGGCTATTGCCCTGGTTCGTCTCGTTGCGGCACCCCCTTTTCCTCCGCGGCGGCTTTCTCCAGCTCCTCCAGCAGCTCGGCGTCCACCGCCCGTACCGCTCCAAAATGGCTGCACCGCCTGTGACCTGGAACGACGCCCCTCGGGGTCGCTACGGCATCATGGAACTCGTGCGACTGCTCTATCTGATCGCCACGCGGATCTTTGCGTGGCTGGTCCTACTGTCCCGCTCCCCTGCCGAGAAGGAGGCCGAAATACTGATCTTGCGGCACGAGGTCTCGGTGCTGCGCCGACAGGTCACTGTTCCCAGACCCAGCTGGCCGGACCGCGCCCTGCTCGCAGCCCTCGCCCGGCTACTCCCCCGGGCCCTGCGCCATCACCGCATCGTCTCCCCGCGCACTCTCCTTGCCTGGCACCAGCGTCTGATCAAGAAGAAGTGGACCCAACCCGCCTCACCTGGCCGACCACCCATACCCGAAGAACTACGCGACCTCATCACCCGACTCGGCACCGAGAACCCGCGGTGGGGGTTCCGGCGCGTCCACGGCGAACTACGCCGCCTCGGCCACAAGGTCAGCCCGGCCACCGTCCACCGCATCCTTCGCGCCGCCGGCCTCGGACCGGCCCCGCGCCGTCACCCGGCACGCGGCGAGTGGATCGCCTTCCTCAAGGCCCAGGCCGACGGCCTTCTCGCCACCGACTTCTTCCATGTGGACACCATCGGCCTGCAGCGGCTGTACGCCCTGTTCGTCATGGAGGTCCGTACCCGCACGGTCCACATCCTCGGGGTCACCGCCCACCCCACCGCCGCCTGGGCCACCCAGCAGGCCCGCCAACTCCTCTGGCAGCTCGACGGCCGCGCGACCGAGTTCACCCACCTCGTTCGGGACCGGGACGCGAAGTTCACCGCTGCCTTCGACGCGGTCTTCGCCAGTGAGGGCATCACCGTCGCCAAGATCCCTCCGCGAAGCCCCAATTGCAACCCGCACGCCGAGCGATTCCTGCGCTCCGTCCGCGAGGAGTGCACCGACCGACTGCTGATCTTCGACCGCCGCCACGCCGAGAAGATCCTCCACGACTATGCGCGACACTTCAACGGCCACCGGCCCCACCAGGGCCGAGATCAGCTCGCGCCCCTCGACGACCCCAACGTTATCCCGCTGCCACCGGCCCGGATCGATCGCCGCCAAGCCGTTGCAGGCCTCATCAATGAGTACCGCCGAGCCAGCTGACCGACCGGCAAAACCCCAGCTCACAGGCTGTGCAGCCATTCTGGAGCGGTACGGTACTTCGAGGAGACCGCCGCCGACGCGAACGGGCGCCCGACGTGGCACACCGGCCCCCGCGCCATCCGCGCCGAGTTCACCGCCGACGGCCGCGGAGTGGTCATCCGCCACGACACCCAGGCCGGTTGGAGCGCGGACCCCTGGCCGGTCGCCGTCGGCGGCCGGCCCCAGGAGTACCCGTCCCTGTACCGGCTCACCTGGCCCGAACGCGTCCGGATGCTCGCCCTGGCCGTCCACCGCACCGAGCGCTGACCACCCGACCGGGGCCCGGCCACCCGGCCCCAGCCCCATCCCACCCAGGAGAACCCCGTAAAGCTCAGCAAAGCCCAGCCACTCGCGATCACCACCACGACCGGCGCACCGGTCGAGGCCCGCCCCAACACCCTCGCCGCGCTGGTCCGGCTCGGCCTGGCCGAGGCCCGCACCGAGCGCAGCGCCACCGGCCCCGCCGTTGCCCGCCACTACCTCACCGAGGCAGGCCGCACCGTCCGCAACGACATGCGCACCGACTAGAACATCGAGCGCGAGCAGCGCGGCGAGATCCCCGCCGCATGGGCCACACCCGGCCTGCGGATCTCCACCCCCGCCGGAACCGGCACCGCCACCTGGCGCTCCTACTCCCCCGCGGACGACTCGCACGACGTCCTGTTCCGGCTGGACGGCCGCGCCGAGGGTGACGACAGCCTGATCTCAGCCGACTCCCCCTATCTGCACCGGCTGTGCACCCGCTGCGACACCGTCGGCGACGACTTGATGCCCGCCCGGTGGCACCCTGTGCGGCTACTGCGCGGCACAGGAGGACCACACCGGGCGATTCCCTAACCCGCTCCAAACGGTCCGGATTGTCCGACTGTCCGGTTAGAGCGCTGACCTGCGAAAACACCCCGGACAGCCGCAGACCGGGCTGTCCGGGGTGTCCGGTTACAGAACCAGTTGGCCACTCATCTCCAGGCGCTTGGGTCGGCCGAGGGCATCAACAATCCAGATGGTGGTCTTTTTGTGGAGAACGTCATAGGTCTGCACAACGACGCTGGTGACGCCGGGGGCGCTGGTCTCTCCGCTGAGATTTTCAGCGGTCTGCCACACGACATGGCCGTCACTCACGCGGACTACCTGAAAACCGCTGAAGCTGCCACGCCCGTTCGGAGTCTCGGCGATGAGTCGGCTACCGTCGCCGGACCAGCCCGCGACGGCGCGGTCGTCTATCCGGCCGATCGAACGGGGCGTTCCGATCAGTGAGTACAGGTCGACGCTAGTGGGCACTTGAGGCGGAGCGGTCGCCAGCGGCGCGACATTGCAGATCTTTAGCGGCTGACCAGAGCGCTGTGTGGAGTGGCAGGTTGCAGGCGCGGGGGACTGAGAGGGGCGCACGGGCTGCACGGCGTGCTGAATCGCCAGGTTGAGCCCGTTGGGGGCCACCACCGCGGCGGTGACCACGTTCGGTGTGTCGGGGTAGTTCTGCTCGAAGAGCACCTTCTGCTTCGCCAGGCTCACGACCGCCAAGGCGACGATGCTGTTGTAGGTGGCCGTCAGAACCGCTCGATCGGCGGCGAGGTTGCAGGACAGCAGACTGTACTGGGAGGCGTGCACGCTTTTGAACAGGCCAGTGAACGTAGTGACATGGAGGTTCCGCGGGCTGCCCACATCGAACGAGCCCACCCGGATGGGCTGCGGGTAGCCGTCGAGGAGGCCGCACATGCTTCGGCTGTCCGAAGCCCATCGCGCCGCCCCTAGCCCTGTGGGCACGGTAACTGCAGGCGGCAACGACCCGTCCGGCGCGATCAACGGCCGGCTACACGCTTCGAGACAGGACGGAAAGCTGAGTCGGCGGTCTGTGCGCTCGCCGGTGAACGTGAACGCCCGGGCACCGCAGTTATCCGGATCAGAGACGAAAAACACGGGTCCGGCCGAACCTGAGCCTGACCCCGGACTAGGACTGACTTGGGCCGCTGGGCATTGGGCGAGCGGCGACCTTCCGCTCGCCCGAACGCACGCTGATGCGCTCGCCACAAGCAGAATCGCCAGTCCGACCGAGAAGATCCGATGCGCGAACACCCGCCGTCCCGTCATCGTGTATGGCCCCACTACGCCGCTCCCAGCCCGTATCCCAGCACGAACGGGCCAACTGTAGTGAGATCAACGACAAGACGGGCCGGATTCATTAAGGAGTGCCTCGGCCTACAGTCGTCGCTCACCGTACGGGCCCGGCGTACGAGGGGCCCGGCGAGCTGGTTCGCTTCGCCCGGCTCGCAACCGCGGCGAGGGCCTGGCGCTCGCCGCTGTCGCAGTCGGTCACGTCCCCCCGTCGCCTTGTGCCGCCCACGTCGCTCAACCTCTGAATCCATTAGGACTTGACGATTTCTCCGAAAGAGCCCGTCGGCCACACATACCGCCCACCCTGCCCATACGAGGTGCCTTGCCCGGCGGCCGGGAGCGGGTCCCCCTCACCGAGGCGCCACACGTGACGGGCGTCCTGCCCCGGCCGGGTGACGCGGTCCCTCAGCGCCCCCGGCCGGGGCGGTCAGGGGGTGTCGCCCTGCCAGTCCCACAAGCGTGCGTCGCCGGGGCGCGGGCCGTACAGGGCACGGCCGCCCCGGCCGTAGCGGCCGATCTCGGTGCGCAATGGCGCGCCCACAGCACGCTCCATCACCGTCCAACCGGTGATGTCCAGCAAGAGCCCGTCCAGCGGGCCACCGACCAACTCGCGGTACACGTGCCTCGGCCGCGGCGCCGGGTCATCGTGATCGGCCCCGTACACAGTGACGGACACCAGTTCCTGCCGCCGCTGCCGTCGCTGCTGGAGATCCCGCAGATCCCGCAGTACCCGGGCCGGCCGTTCCATCACACGGCCCCAGGTCTGCATCAACAGCTGCCGGAAGCGAGCCCTGCTGCAGGTCGATCGCATCGAGGAACACCTCGAGCTGGTCACGGTCCGCCGGCAGCGTCTGCCGGTTGATGACGCGGGCCGCGGTGGAGTACCCGACCCGGCCCGCTCCCGAACGTTTCTCCATCAGCCACACCGGGGGTGCGCCTGCCCTCTCGTAGAACTCCACCAGCACGGCGCCGAAGTCGGCCTCGTCACGTACCAGCCTCAACGTCGGGGCCTTGCGGCGCGGGTTGTCCGCCAGACGCTGCTGGTAACGGGCCTTCTTCCACAGCGCGGTGGCCTGACCGGCCTGCCCGCCGCAGGCGGTGACCGCGGCCACCACGACGTCCAGACGCGGCACACCGCTGCCCAAGGTGGCGCGGTCGCGGGCACGCCGCTGGCCGCGGCGAGCTCGGTGTACGTCAGGCCCGCCGTGTGCGCCAGGTTCGCTGGAAGTCGGCCGGCTCGCCGATGGCCGCGACGGTGCGGACGACCGGGTTCTCGGTTGGGTGCGGCTCGGTTTGAGGGAC
>NZ_RJVR01000097.1 GCF_003999195.1 Streptomyces soli | reverse complement strand
GAGTGCCTCGGCCTACAGTCGTCGCTCACCGTACGGGCCCGGCGTACGAGGGGCCCGGCGAGCTGGTTCGCTTCGCCCGGCTCGCAACCGCGGCGAGGCCTGGCGCTCCCGCTCCGCTCAGGGGGTGGGCGCCGCGCTGCTCTCGCCGGCCGCCATGTGGCTGATCACCACGCTGTTCCAGGGCCCGGACCGTAACAAGGCCCTTGGGGTGTGGGCCGCCATCGGGGGAGCAGGCTCGGCCATCGGCGTGCTGCTCGGCGGAGTTCTGGTGTCGGGACCAGGCTGGGAGTGGATCTTCTTCATCAACATTCCGGTCGGCCTGGTCGCATTCCTCGGCGTCCCGGCGCTGCTGGGCGACGCCCGTGCGCGCACCGGCCCGTCCGGCGTGGCCCCACGGCTGGACGTAGCGGGCGCTGTGACGCTGACAGCAGCCCCGGCCCTGCTGATCTACGGCCTGGTTCAGGCCCGCGAGCACGGCTTCGGCGCGATGGGCGCCTGGCTGCCTCTGCTGGTCGCTCTCGCCTGCGTCACGGCCTTCGTCGCCGTCGAGCGGAGCGTACGTGAGCCGTTGGTGCGCCTCGAGCTGCTGGCCCGGCGGTCGCTGGTGGGCGGTGGTCTGGTGATGCTGGCCGCTTCCGGGCTGCTGATCTCGTCGTTCTTCCTCAACTCCTTCTACCTTCAACATGTGCTGGGTTACAGCGCGCTGAGGACCGGCCTGATCTCCGCCACCTCCCCCTATCTGCACCGGCTGTGCACGCGCTGCGACACCGTCGGCGACACTTGATGCCCGCCCGAGGCACGCTGTGCGGCTACTGCGCGGCCCAAAAGGACGACACCGAGGCCCAGCAGCCTGACCCCCACCACGGCCCGCACACGGCCCCGTCCCAGCCCGGAAAGGCCGGCCAGGCGCAGCAGCACCCCGCCGGCCCGCCCGCCCAGCCCACCAGGAGGACCCCCGCCATGCCCAACTTCAGCGCGTACGCCGCCCGCGAAGCCGCCACGTTCGCAGTGGGCGGCGGTGCCTGTGGGGCTCGGCTCAGCCTTGCTCCTCCCCGCTGGCCGCGGCTTCGTACGCGAGCAAAGTATCGACGAATACCCGCCGCTGATCTGGCGTCAGGGGAGCCAGCGCCTTGCGCCACGCAGCCGCGCCCGGGGCGAGCCAGGCAGCGATCGCGGGCCGCTGGTCGGCCGCAATGCCAATGATCCGCCGACGCCGGTCCGCCTCGTCCTCGCGCCGTTCCAGGATCCCCTTCCGGCTCAGGTCGCCGACCAGCAGACTCACCGTTGTCGGCGCGACCTGCAGTCGGGCCGCCAACTCGTTCACGGTCATCGGCCCGTCGAAGAGCAGGTAGGAGAGCAGCGAGAGGTGGCGCGGCGCCAGCGCGAAGGACTGCAGCGTCTCGGGCACAGGGATCTTCTTGACCCGGCCCACCATCCGGGGCATGAGCAGCAGCAGGGCCCTGACAGCGTCATCGACCCCGTTCTCGCCGCCCCCTGCGGCGTCGCGCGCCTTGGGCCTTGACATCGCACACCCCTCAACGTTTACCTTTGCCTTCAAAGGTATTTTGCTTTGCTTGCAAAGTGAACTTCCCTCCATCGTACGTACCGGCGTGAACGGAGTTGCCACCATGCCGCACTTCAGCGTGCACATCCGCGAAGAAACCCTCGACGGGACGGTAGAACCGAAGCTGATCAGCGCCCTGACCAACGCGGTCGGTGCCGTCTACGGCGAGGAGTTCCGCCGCCTCGTCGGGGTGGACCTGATCGGCATCCCGCAGCACCGGCGGGGCATCGGCGGCATCCCGACCGACAACGATGCACCTCTCGTCACCCTCAGCATGCGCGAAGCCGCGTATCACCTACCCGAGGTCCCGGACGCTCCCGCCCGCCTGGTCGCCACCACCACCGACGCACTGGCCGGCGTGCTCGGCGAGGCCGTCCGCAAGCAGGCCATCGTGACGATCGTCGGCGTCCCCAACGGCCGCACCGGAGTCGCCGGCACGGTGGCCTGACACACGTGCGCGGGCCGGAGCCACCCGCTCCGGCCCGCGCACGCACCGACCTCGAAAAAGCTCAACCAGCGAGGCGCCACCGAAGCCCGGCTGCACCAGGGCGCTGCCGAAACCCACTGGAGGCTCAGATAGTCGACCCGGTAATCAATCGGTCGTTCGCCTCCCGCAAGGTTTCGCCTGAGAGGTCGCAACTTGAGGCGCCGTGGGGGTGGGGTCCGGGCGTCCGACGGGCGGTTAGTTGCCTGAGTTCTCAACCGCTTTTTTGAGGGCGGCATCGCCGGCTGCGTACTGGGTTTCGAGTGTGTGGCGGTGTTCTGCGAATACAGCCTCGGCCATCGCCCCGGTGAAGGTCTCCTCATTGACCACGCGGGTGCCCTGGCCGTTGGACGTCAGAGTCCAGGCGTGACAGCCGAAGAAGACTTCGGGATCGCCTCCTTGCCACGCGAGTGTGCTGCCCTCGATCACCTCGGAGACGGTCACCTCGAAGTCAAGTTCCAGGGCAGTTCCGCGATTGGTGCGCAGGTGCAGGACAGAGCCTTCCGCGAGGGGCTGGTCGTCGCCGTCCGATCTGCCGAGAAGCTCCATACTCGGGTGCCATTGCCGGTAGCCGGCCAGGTCGATGAGGACCTTCCAGACCTGTTCTGGGGCGGCGGCGATGGATATAGCAGTGTGTACGGTCAGTTGCTGCCCGGTCATGTCGTCCGCGATCTTCTTTCGTAAGAGGTGTCCGCTGGGGAAAGCTGCGCACCTGTGGCTGGCGGGCGGGACGGCGCGGGCGCGATCGAGCGTCCCAACTGCCCGCCAGTGGGCACGGGATCCAGCTAAGCGCCATTTCCTTGCACGACCATACAGTCAAAAGAGTCCGGCAGCTATGCTCGCTCCATGGTTGGGGTCAAGGGTCAGGTGCAGCAGCGCGGCGTCGAGCGTCGCGGCGAGATCGTCCACGCGGCCATGGACCTGTTTGCCCGGCAGGGATACCGCGGAACATCGCTGGCCGCAGTGGCGGCAGTGGCCGGGGCACCCACCTCGTTGATCACCCACCACTTCGGCACCAAGCAAGGTCTGCTTCAGGCGGTACTGGAGGAGATGGACCTTCAATCGCTGGCCAAGCTCGACGACATCGTCAGCCCGGGATGGCACGCAGCCGCGACCCGGATGGTCCAGCACGCGGAACAGATGTCCTCCGCTGCACCGGAGCTCGTCGCCTTGCAGATCACGCTCACGGTCGAGAACCTGAGTGGCGACGCCCCTTTGCATCCTTACTTCCTCCGCAGGAACCGGCTTTTGCGCGAGTTGCTGGCGAAGGCCGTCCGAGAGGGGATCGACGCCGGCGAGTTGCGGCCCGACGTCCACCCGGATGCGACAGCGGTAGAGATTGCAGCGTTTCTTGAGGGCGCGGCAGTTCAGTGGCTGCTGGACCCTGAGACCGTCGATCTCGCCGCGGTGTACCGCCGCTACTTCTGCACGCTGACCGCCCAGCTCATGGCCCATGGCTCGTCACACAGCTCTGGCAGGGCAATGGGTCCAGGAACGAATGGGTGAGTCGGGGGCGAAGTTGGTCTTCGGTTCAGCGCGAGAGTTGCGCCAGCGGACGTAGGCGTTGATGGCTGCGTTCTGCTCCACGTGGCTGCGGTGGTCGGTGCCGGTCACTACCAGGGATGCCCGCACGGCCAGCAACACAGATGGCCGGGGCCTTCGGCTGTCCTCCAAGGCGCGTGACAGAACGTAGCGGCCACGCGAGACTCGGACCGACGCCGCACACCCCCGGCCGCCCGCGTCGGCGGACGCGAGCAAGCGCCCGAAGACCGCTGCGCAGGAGTTCGTGAAGGCCTGCGCAAACCACCACGACGGGCCGACGACAGCAACGCAAACTAGGGCGTGTTGCGAAAGTCGATCAAGGTCGTGGATGATCAAGCGCTGTGGGGCGTGGAGATATGACGAGCGGCCAGTGGGCTCGGCTTGAGCCGC
>NZ_RJVR01000021.1 GCF_003999195.1 Streptomyces soli | reverse complement strand
CTCCTGACCTTCGAACCAAGATCAGGATGATCGGACGACCACGAGGTGGGTCAGATTTGCTCCGCCGTTCAGCGGTCAGTTTTCACCCGACGTCGACATACGTGCCAGCGGGTGAACGGCTTTGCGGACATCGGGCCCGGCGCCGCCGTCACGCGCCTCGCATTACCGACGCCAACCGGTGTACCTGGCACTGGGCAGTATTCGACAGCGGCCGCATCGCCCCGTGGCCATCCGGGCTGGCCCGGGCAGCAGCGGAGGCCGCGGCGCGAGCGGCTTCGGTCAGGCGATCTCTTCGGTGTCGATCCGGGCGTCGATCTGCTTGTAGGCTCCCGGCTGCAGAGTCAGCACCGGCAGGCCGGTGGACAGGGCCAGGTGCGCGGCGTGTCCCGCGGCGATGTCGGTGGCGCGTTCGTGCGCGATCTGCGCGACCGCCCAGCACGCGGCCTCGTCCAGGGGCCTGAAAACAAAGCTCGGAGCGGACAGCGCGTCCTGGAGCCGCTCATAGACCTCGCCGAGGATCGAGTCGGCCAGACCTCGCGTGAAACAAACGGCCGGGATGTACAGGGGCTGCGCGATCTCCGCGGAGTGGAAGACGCGGGCCACCATGTACGGGCGGCCCAGGGCGAGGGAACGGATCGCGGTGTGGTCCAGGATGTAGCCGGCGCTCACGCCGCATGACCCCGGTCAGCACCCGTCGCGGGGGTGTAGCCGCGACGCCTGTCGGCGGCCTTGACGGCCTCCAGCGCCTCCTCCCACTCCTCGGAGTGCTCGGCCCGGGCACGGTCGGCGAACCACTGCACCGCACGCTGCGCACGCTGCGCCTTTTCGAGCTTCTCGACCACGGCTTCCTCGATGAACGCAGACCTGCTGCTGATCGGACCGGCCAGCTCGTCGACCGTGGCGACAACGCCTTCGTCCAGCGTGATCGTGACCTTTTTCGATGCCATACAGCCACCTTACCGCAGTAAGGAATCGGTTGTCCGAGAGACGAGCAAGGAAGCCGCAAGCCCGCCGCCTGGTTCTACGATGACTGTCGGGCGCACGCTCGCGGCCTCGTCGATCTTGACCGCGCCGTGTGCGCCCTCGCAGGCGACGTCGCCGAGGCGTCCGACGCCCCGGAACTCGGTGCAGGACGCCTTCGCCTCGATGCTCGAGCCGGCGGGCAGCTAGCTGGATGGTCACCTCGATGGACCCGGAGGGGCCGAAGTACTGGTTCTTCGCCACCGGGGCCTCGATCCGCAGGACACCGTCGACGTATACGACCGTGGCCTGCTCCGCCGCCTTCACATCGCGGCGCGCCTTGACCACGTGGGTCCTCGGCGGGAAGGAGAACACCGACCCGCAAAGCTGGTTCGACGCCCCGGTTACCTTTGCTCGCCTCTTCGATGAGCTGGACCGACGACTGGCCGGCGTCGAGCCGCTTCCCAACGCCTGAAGGCTCCCGCAGCGCAAGAGCTTGCCGTGCGAGGACAACACGCAGATCACCGTGCTCATCGCCGCCGTGTTCATGCAGCGGGCACGTGGGTCCCGGCGCGGGCCGTGGAGGTTCTGGCTGCTGCCGGTCACGAGGTGACCGAGAAGCGGGCCAGGGAGCTGCTGCGGCGCATCGCTGCCACTGGCCGGCTGGTCAAGACCGACCCCGTCCGTGCCGTCTACGACACCGTCGAGCAGTGACCGGCGGGGCAGAGATGACCTGCACGATCGCAGCAATCCTTGCCGCGGCGGCCCTGGTCGCACGGCCCGGCAGGTCGCACTGGGCGTCGCGCACGTCGCGACCCGGCCGAAGACCACCTGGCCTATCGCGCACACCGCGACTCCTGTCGACGGTATTGCATACAGTATTCAAACTGGCTAACGTCTCCTCATGCGGCTGACGAAGTCCAAAGACCTGGCACTCCCCATGATCATGCGGTTGGTGGTAACTGGTGCGGAACTCACCACCGCACGGCGGTGCCAGGCATGACGATTTATGGCGACGACACGACAATAAGGCAGATTCTCACCGCTGCCGGAGACACCTGGGCCGTGGTGGGCCTGTCCGACAACCCCGAACGGGCCGCTTACCGCGTGGCCGAGAAGCTGCAGCGCATCGGCAAGAGGGTGGTGCCCGTGCACCCAAAGGCCGAGAGGGTGCACGGTGAGCAGGGCTACGCTTCCCTTGCGGAGATCCCTTTCCCGGTGGATGTGGTGGACGTGTTCGTCAACTCCGCCCTCGCCGGAGGCATCGCCGACCAGGCTGTGGCGATCGGCGCCAAGGCGGTCTGGTTCCAGCTAGGCGTCATAGACGAGGTCGCCTACGACAGGACTCGCGAGGCCGGCCTGCTGATGGTGATGGACCGCTCCCCGGGACGGGAGATACCCCGGCTGGGGCTGGGCTGACGCTTGCGGGACTCTGTCGCCCGATTCGGGAAGGGCGCGAAGTCGATCACCGCGACCTGCACCTTTGCGCATCGCCGCTGGTGCCGGTCGACGCCTTCCGCTGGTCACCTGAATCGGGCGACAGAGTCCCACAGTGTCTGACACGCTGGTCCGGCGATCAACGGCCGTTCGCGAGAACCTGCACGTCACAGGCCATGGATGGGGTTTTCGGCACCCGCACCGTAGCCACCCGATATGACAAGCGCGGCTACGTCTTCCTGGGAACGGTCAGGGCCGCGTCGATCAAGATCTGGCTCCGGTCGATGAGCCGTGACTGATCGACCGGACACGGACTAAGCCCAGCCTGCACCGGCGTGATGGGCTGCTGGTCCGGTGCGGGCGATCCTGGTGGTGACCTACTCGGTCACGCTTATCGACGCGTGGGGGAAAAGGGCGCGAAGGCGGGCGCGGTCCATGCGGTGGCCTGGGCCCGGGCCGCCGGACAGACACAGGGCTTCGACCGAAGGGAAGGCCTGCGGGAGCGGCTCCAGCACAGCTTCGGTTTCCGTGTCGTGGAGGTCGAGACGGCGGACCTGAGGGAGACGCAGACCCGATTGGGCGGCGTAGGAGGCGTGCCGTGCCGACAGCCCCAACTGATGCAACTTGGGCAGCTCCCGCAGACTCGCCAGCGAGGTGTCCTCAGGGCACTCGGAGACCGAGACGACTTCCAAGAGTGGGAATCCGAACAGCACTGACATGTCGTCGACGGTGCCGCGCAGGTCGAGGCGGGCGAGTTGGCCCGGATCCAGGTAGACGAGGAGGCTTCTGGCCGTGAAGTCGCCCACCAGCCTAATCCACGGTCGGCCGCCCAGTTCCCGTAGGGCACGGAGTTCTGCCACGGAGTGAGCTATCAGGTAGAGGTCGTCATACGGGAGGTGGGCGATGACCTCCCGACCGTAGGTCTCTATGCCGAATCGGTGCCAGAACAGGGCAAGTTGACCTCGCACCCTCTGGGATGGGTGGTTCCTGAATCGAGCCAGGTATGGAATCGCCTCGTCGGTTCCGATAAGGGACGCAGTTCTAACGCACAGCTGGGCATACTCGTCGCTATCCGAGGCAGGCCACGCGCCGACCAGTTCTTCCGGTCCCGGCAGGAAGTCGAGGGCGAGCGGTCCCACCGAGGTGAGTTCGCTCACCGCTTTGGGTGTACGTGGCGGAAGCAGCGCGGACATGCTGCGTTCGAGTTCGGCTCGTACAGCCGGGTCCAGTTCCGTAGCCTGTTCGAGGCAGGATGCGGCCAGCACTACGGCCCGGGCCGACCCGCCGCGCAACAGCTCGCGCAGGATGTCCGCCCGGTCGCGCGGACGCCCCTGCGCCACCGCCATGCGGATGACGTCCTCCCACTGGTCGTCGGCGGCGTGCTTGCGGACCATCCCGAACGTGCCCTCGTCCAGGAGGGCCCGTGCCCCCAGGAAGTCCTGGAAAGTGCGGTGGCAGAAGTCGATAGTCTCGGGGGTCGGAGCGCGCAGCAAACCGCTGCGATTGAGCAGATGAGTAAGGACGGTCTCGGGCTCGCCCAAGGCCGCCATCTCGGGCAGGGCGGGCAGTGCCTTGCCGATCTCGGTGAGCGCACGGTCGCGGGTCATCTCCGTACGGCCGTCCTTGATCAACCAGTACGCAAGCCTCTGGAGGATCTGGAGCTGCGGCTCCTCCCTTAGCTCGGCCCCCGTCACCCCGCGCTCGCGGTCACGGCGAGTGAGGAGCATGCTGAGCGCGGCCTGGTACAGCTCCTTGCGGCCGATCGGTAGGAAGCCGTGGCGGTCCCGGTGCAGGGCGCAGATCAGACCGCACATCAGCGGGTTGGTGGCGAGTCGCCCCAGATCGGGTTTGGTTCGGATGGCGTGCAGGAGCTGGGTCTCGTACGAGGCGAGAGCCTCGTCTTCCTCGGACGAGTTCGGGCGGGCGGCTGTATGCCAACGTCCAACGAACGACTGGACATCCGCAGGGCTCATCGGCGACAGCCTCAGTTCGACAAACTCCTGATCCGCCAGCCACTCCTCGGCCACGGCGGACGGGCGGGAAGTGACCAGCCAGCGATTGCCCGGGTAGGCCTCGGCCAGGTCGCCGAGCCAGCCGCGTGCGTGCGCCCGCTCACTCTCGGGGACTTCGTCAATGCCGTCGATAAGGAGGAGTCCGCGTCCGGCCGTGAGGACGCGGGACTGCCAGCCGGGCGGCTCCTCACCGGCCAGGGGCGCGCCCACAGCGGCAAGGAAATCCTTTGGGGCAGGGAGGTGACCACCGTGGCGGGTCAGGCTGCGAAGTGGGAGGACAAAGGGGATCAGGCCGGCGAGATACGCCATGCGGTCGTCGGGGTCCTGGCGCGCGGCGGAGACGGCCAGCCACTGGATGAGCGTTGTCTTGCCGGATCCCGCCTCGCCGCGCAGGAGGACGCGGTCGTGGTCGGCGAGGGCCTCGTCAGCGGGCTGGCGCCCCTGTCGGAACCGGGGGTGCCGGCTCAGGAAGTCCTCGTACGCGTCCACGGGCGACGTGGCCTCCAGGCGCAGGTACGCCACGTCCAGCGGCCACTTGCCCGGTGAGTTGATCAGGTCGATGCCGTAAATCTGCAACCGGCCGTGCTTCTTGGTGATGTACGAGAGGAAGCGCCGCTCGAAGGCGGCGTCACGGGCGTCCAGCCGTGGATTCCGGGTGATCAGCTCGTCTAGTCTGGCGATGAGCTCGGCCTGATCACGGCTCTGCTCCACAAGCGTGCGGGCCACGAAGGTCGAGCGCTGGGTGAAGAAGTTGATGACGTGAACGCAGGCCCACTCGGTGAGGGAGTCCAGAAACAGCGAGGCGTCAGAGGACAGGTCGCCGGTGGGAGCCTGGTGGTGAAGCTTGTGGGCCAGCTCCCGGTAGCCGAGCCGTACTGCCTGCACGTCATCCATGTCGAGCTCGCCCAGCACAAGTAACTTGGCCGTCAGCGCATCTGTGACCGCCGTCTCCTCGTCCGGAGGGAAGGGCGCCTCTCCCGGCGACTCCACCGCCTCCCGGACTAGGCGGGCGGCGAGCACGCGCACGTCCTTCTCGGTCAAGGTCCGCTTCTCGCCGCGGAAGGAGACGAGGGCCGACAGCCGCACGGGCCTGTCGACCAGCCCGGCGCCCGGTCCCTCCTTCGCGAGCAGCTTCTTCACCAGCGGAGCGACCACGCTCGAAGCCAGGCGTGTGCCGATGACTGCGGGATCCATCCGACGCCCCCCAAGCCTACGAACCGCCTCAGTCAGCGTAGTCGCCGTCGCGTTCCGACGTGCCTTGATCTTGGGAACTGGTAACGGGGTCTCGTTGTGGACGCCGACAGTCTCAAGAGCTCTCACTGCCTGGAGCGCGGGGCACCAAGAGAGCTACCTGCCCGTCGCTTTGTGTAGACAGGTTTCATCGAAGCGGCGCGGCGAGCTCAGCACCCGAGAGCCCAGTGGCCCGCCATTCGTACACGGTCAGCGGCATACCTGTCAGTCACACTTTCGACTCATTGGTAAAATATCCCTGACCTGCGGGAAGCGCGACCGACGGAGCGCAGAAGATCCCGTACGAGCAATCGCTGGAACTGTCCCGTCTGGTGCTGCTGGACGAAGTACCCGCCAACGCCTTAGGAACAGTTCGGGTGTCTCAGCCCGTCATCTGTCTCAGGGGCGCTGTCACGTTGGCGGGTGGCGTTGGAGCCTTTGCCAGGTTGGCGCGGTTGATCTCGTCGATGATCAGGAAGTGCGGGGTGTGCCGGTTCACCTCGCGGGAGGCAAGGTCGGCCAGTTCGCGCAGCGGACCGGCGGTGAGCAGGAAACCCGCCTCCGACAGCTGCGGCCGACCCCTTCCCCTACGTGTGCCACGCGACGGCGGAGCCACCGCAAGGCAAAGCCTGCCCGGTCGGGAGCTGGGCCGGAGGGACGCGTTCCCGCGCCGCCGACCTCCGCCAGGTCCCGCCGCGTCCGGCGGCGCGGCGCGCGCCCACCGGCCTGCTGGGCGGCCGGGGAGAACCACGGCCGGTTCCGGCGTTGTAGGACCGAGGGGGGAGAACCGACCAGGAGAGAGCAGAGCATGAGCATGCAAGCCGTCGTCCAGGACCGCTTCGGAGACCGGGATGTGCTTCGGCTCGCCGAAGTGGACCGTCCCGAGCCCATCCCGACCGAGGTCCTGGTGCGGGTGCACGCTGCCGGGATCAACCCGGTGGACGTCAAGACCCGGTCGGGCGGGGGCATGGCCGGGATCGTGGGAAAGCCGCCATTCATCCTGGGCTGGGACGTGTCCGGCGTCGTGGAGGAGGCCGGGTTCGGTGTGACCACGTTGCACCCGGGCGACGAGGTGTACGGGATGCCGCGCTTCCCGCACCAAGGCGGCGGGTTCGCGGAGTACGTGACGGCTCCGTCCCGGCACTTCGCCCGCAAACCGGCCGGGCTGTCCCACATCGAGGCCGCGGCGCTGCCTCTGGCGGGCCTGACGGCCTGGCAGATCCTGGTGGACACCGCGGCGCTGGAGCCCGGGCAGCGGGTGCTGGTGCACGCCGCGGCCGGCGGCGTCGGGCACCTGGCCGTGCAGATCGCCAAGGCCTGCGGGGCCTACGTGATCGGTACCGCCCGCGCCGCCAAGCACGACTTCCTGCGCTCGCTCGGCGCCGACGAGACCATCGACTACTCAGCGGTCGCGTTCGAAGATGTGGTGCACGACGTCGACCTGGTGGTGGACAACATCGGCGACCCGGAGCACCAGCGGCGCTCTCTTGAGGTACTGCGTCCGGGCGGGCTGATGGTCGCCGTGCCCGGCGGCGCCGACCCGGCGGTGGAGGAGCAGGCCCGCGCCCGCGGGCTGCGCGCCACCTCGTTCCTCGTCGAGCCCGACCTTGGAGGGCTGGAGCAGCTCACCGCCCTGGTCGAGGCCGGTCAGCTGCGACCCGAGGTGTCGGCAGTGCTGCCGCTCGCCGACGCTGCCAAAGCCCACGAGCTGATCGAGTCCGGGCGCACCCAGGGCAAGGTCGTGCTGTCCGTCCACTGAGCCGGGACGCCGCGCGCGCCGCGTGCTTCGACCGATCCGACAACGAGGGCCTCGGCACTCCTTGTCGTCACCGGGCATGGGGGCGACTCGCCGCCGAGCGCAGCCTTCCCGCCGGGCAGCCGAGTTCGCCGTCCCCGTGCAGTCGGAGGTGACGGAGGATGGCGCGGGACGCCCGTACACGCCTCGGCGGGAGTATCAGGAGGGCAGGGTCAGCGGCAGGATGTCACGGGCCTGCACCACGGTGAGCGGCTCGGCGAGGAATTCCTTCGATGCCTGCGCCCACCTGGCGTAGTGAGCGGTCTCGACGTGCGCAGCCACCGCCTGCTCATCGCGGTAGACCTCGACCAGGTGGTAGGTGTCCGGGTCGGTGGCGCCCTGAAAGGCCTCGAACCGCAGGCACCCCGCCTCGTCGCGCACCGAGGAGGTCGCGTCGTCCTCCACGGCCGCGAGGAACTGCGGACGCTGCTCCGGCTTGATCTTGAGCGTTACCAGGAGAACCTGCACGACATGCCCCTTCCGGCTGAAACTGCTGACATATCGATCTTGCCTGAATGTCGCGGGTGAGCAATATGACGCCTGTCGCACCCGCCAGTCACTCCGCGTCCCGTCCATTCCGGAGCATGTCAGAACATCCTCGACCAGACGGGCGAAAGCCAGCACCCGTACCGCTCGGGCGGTGCGGAAGTGCGGTAGTGCGCGCAGGTCACCCGCGGCCGAGGTCGAGTTCGGCCCAGACGGTCTTGAGCAGCGGGACGGTGAGGTCCACGCTCCATCGGTCGGCCAGGGTCACCACGATCAGCAGGCCGCGCCCCGACTCGTCCTCCGGGCCCGGGGCAGGCCGTGGGACGGGCGGACTCTCGCCACGGGCGTCGGTTACCTCGATTCGCAGGGTGCACATGGCGGAGTCGAGCGCGAGGGCGAGCCGGAAGGAGCGGCCCCGTACCCGTCCGTGCAAAGCCGCGTTGGCGGCGAGCTCGGCAACGATCTGCTCGGCCTGGTCGACGATGACGGGAGCTACAGGCCAGGAGCGGAGCCGCGCGACCGCGGCCCGCCGGGCGAGCCGGATCCATGCCGGCTGTGTGGAAGCAGTTGGACGAACGTGGACACGGTGGGCGGAAGGTGCGGTGTGGCTGAGCTCATGGGGCCACCGTGGCCGCGGTCCCGGCGTCCTCGCCAGCGCCGCACCTCGTACGCTGAGTGAGCGTACGGACACCAACAGTGGACAGTACGTCTGACTTTCCGTCACGCTGGGTGAGGGGATCGCTGAGAACAGTGCGGCTGCGGGAGGGTTCGGGTATGACGGCTGATGACGCCCTGGCAGCGGGTGACTCCGACTGGGAGCGGGAGCCGGCCCGCTCCGGCAGCTTGCGGACGTTCGGAGCCGTCGTCCAGGCCCTGAGAGAGCACGCGGGCCTGAGCCGGCAGGAGTTCGCGGAGCGGGTCTGCTTCTCCAGGCACACGGTGGAGTCGGTGGAGCAGGGACGGCGGATGCCCGATCCGTCCTTCGTGGAACGTGCGGAGGAAGCCCTGGGCGCCACGGGAGCCCTGCGCCGGGCGGCCCCGCATCTGACGCGAGGGGAACCCGGGCTGGCGGCCTGGTTCCGGCAGTGGGGCCGCCTGGAGCGGGTGGCGGTGAGTCTGTGCACGTACGAGTGCAGGCTGATGCCGGGGCTCTTGCAGTCGGAGGGGTATGTGCGGGCAGTGTTCGCCAACAGCATCCCGCTCCTGACGGATGAGCAGTTGGAGGCCCAGGTGACCGCTCGCCTTGATCGGCAGACCATGCTGCGCGAGCGGCCGAATGTCCCGTTCAGCTTCATCGTGGAGGAGCCCGTCTTCCGGCGGGGGCTCGGCGGTCCGGAGGTGATGCGGGGTCTGTTCGACCACGTGCTGGAGCAGTCGGCACGGCGCAATGTGATGTTCCAAGTCATGCCGCTCGAATCCGAGGCCCATGCGTGCCTGGACGGGCCAATGCGGCTGCTGGAGACCCCGGAGGGTCGACGACTCGCGTACTCCGAGGGGCAGCAGAACGGGCGGCTCATCGCTGACCCGAAAGGGCGTTGTCACGTTGTTGGGTGTGTGGGTGTCTGACGGTGCGTCGTGGCGTGGTGGGGCCGGGTGCCGGCCTGGGCTCAGGCCGCGGTGGGCCGGCCGGTGACGCCGGTGATCTGCTCCTGGATGGCGAAGCGGATGGTCATTTCGGCGCGGTGGTCGGGTGCGGTCATGAGGTGGCGGCGGGGCCGGAAGTGGGGTGAGATGCCGCTGAACGCGGACAGGAACCGCTGGGCCCCGCCTACGCTGCGGAAGCCCTTCATGGCCCGTTCGCGTTGCCTGGTGGGCTGGCGGGCTGACGGCCCCTCCCCCGCGCCCGGTGAAGCCGCGGTGGGTGAGGAACTCAGACAACTGGTCGCCGCCTGGAACTGTTCCGAAGGACTGGACGTACTCCGCCCAGGCCCGGAAGTACCGGTCGACCGTGGTGAGCTGTGCTCCCGCCGGCCGCCGTTCTGCTGCTGCAGGGACTGCTATGGCCGAGTCCTCGGCCTCATCCGGTGCCTCCACGTTCGCCGGCGGAGGGTCGAACCCGCGCTGCACGCGGACGGTGACACGCTGGCGTACCTCGCGCTCGGGAGCGAGTGGCGCAGGGCTTTGGGTCCGATGAGGGCTCGGGACGGCGGCGTCCTCACCTACGCGCGCCTGGACGGCCCCCGCGCGGAGGCCGTCGTCGGCGGCCACGGCCGCCAGCTTCGGCTGTACGTACGGCTCCGGCGCCGTGCTGGCTCCAGCGTTCTCTTGGTGCTCTTCCACCCCCTGGCTGACTTCGACGGAGGCCTCGCCGGCGCTAGCGTGCTGGGCCAGCCTCGGAACCTGGCCCTCGCTGGTCCCAGGCGTGAGCTGCGGATCCTGCCCGATGAGGAAGAGGTCGGGCACCGGCAGGTCGACCGATCCCAGCGCGGCAGGAACCGTCTCGGCCAGCGGCACCCCGAAGCGCGCCAGCCGCAGCGGCATCAGGACCTCAACCGGCGCCTGCCTCTTCCAGTTACGGCCGAACTTCGTCCTCAGGTAGACCCGGTACACGAGCCGCTGCTGCTCGATGCGGATCACTTCGTCGTAACTGCGCAGCTCCCACAGCTTCATCCGCCGCCACAGACGGAAGGTCGGCCAGGGCGCGAGCAGCCAGCGGGTAATACGCACCGACTCCATGTGCCGGTCGGCGGTGATGTCCGCGACCCGCCCGATCGCGTGCCGCGCCGCCTCGACGCTGACCACGAACAGGATCGGGATGATGGCGTGCATGCCGACCCCGAGCGGGTCCGGCCACGCGGCACGTCCGTCCCTGCCCCACCGTCACGTGCCGCCCCTCCTTCATCAACACACTTATCAGCATTCACACTCTCACGGAGCGTTACCCACGGGGGGGTTCAGGCATCCCCTGCACGGGATCGTCCCGAAAAGTGATCACGTCACGCTGGAACCTCACGGCGAACACGCCGGCCTGGCCACCTCTCCTCCCCCGCCTCGATACCCCATGAC
The DNA here is from genome assembly GCF_003999195.1 of Streptomyces soli. Classification (GTDB taxonomy): domain Bacteria; phylum Actinomycetota; class Actinomycetes; order Streptomycetales; family Streptomycetaceae; genus Actinacidiphila; species Actinacidiphila soli. The sequence continues at coordinate 2,256 of NZ_RJVR01000021.1, read as the reverse complement.
CTCGCCGGCCGCAGGAACGAGTCGCGAACCCGGCGTGGTTGCTGAAGCACCTATTCGAACTAGAATCCGAATTATGGAGGGTGGTGCTGAACGACAGGAGGGCGCGAGGCCTTACGCCCGCGTGACGCTGCCGGACGGCCAGGCGCTCGATGCCGTCGTACGCGGCCGCTTCCAGGAACAGGACGGATCGTGGTGGCATCTGGTCGAGGTCCCGGTGTACGCGAAGGCGAATGTACGCGGCTTGTTCGTCGGCGAGCCGTCGCCAGTGGCCTTCGCCGCGCCCGCCGCCGTGTGCACGCCGATCGAGGGAGAGGACTACTCGCCCCTGCCCACTCAGCGGCAGGGGCGAACGCCTGCCTGGCGCATCGAGCAGCGCCCGGATATCAGTGCCCCGGCCCAGTGGGTTGTTCACCGCGCTGACTGCCACGCTGGCCGCGGCGGACGCCGGCCCGCCGATGACCGCCAGGCGCTGGCCGCCCTCGGACGCGACGACGCGGTCGCCTGCAGGACCTGCCGTCCCGACCGCGTGCTGCTCCCCCGGCGGTGCCTCCGTACGGACCACGACGGCTGCTCCCGGAGTCGCGCGCGGGCCGAGCGCGAGGGGCGTGTAAGTGCTGCGCAGCACAAGCGGTGCCACGACCGGGATTCCCAAGTTTGGGAATCCCGGTCGTGGATGCTCCGTCAGTCGTGGTCCGGGTGGAGCTTGCGGTTGGTGCCGGAGCGGCCGATGTCCAAGTCCAGGAACGAAGTCAGCACGGTGCCGCTGTTCCAGAGGCCGAGCAGATTGATGTCGATCAGGCACAGGTCGTGCCGGGCGGCGAACTTGCGGGCGGGATCGGTAAAGACACAGGAGGCGACGAAGTTGGGGACGTCGGCCCCGTGCTCGGCACGGGCGGTGCCGTTGAACGTCTGGATGTCGCGGCTGCCGACCGTGCAGTGCCTCGCGTACCTCTTGCACTGGATGACGATCTTGCGGCCGTCAGGCAGGTAGCCGGTCACGTCGGCCGTGCCGCTGGGCGGCTTCGCCGAAGGCGGAGAGAAGCCGCCCAGCGGGCCACCGGCCGCGCGAGAGCGCCGGCTCGAATTTCACCAGGGCAACGCCGTCGGCGTGGATCGCGGACCCACGCCAACGGCCCGGGGCAACGCGCCAGGGGTCAGTGCTGAGCGCGCAGGACGCCTAGCAGCCCGTTGGCTTCGTCGTTGATTCCCGCAGCGAACCAGACCGCGTCCCGGCCGCCGGACCGGTCGGTGCCGCGCAGAAGCCCCCACAGCCCGGGGATCTCGATCGGGTGCCCCTTGCGATCCTTGAGAGTTCCCTCGAAGTGCCCGGTGCGCAGGTCGAAGGCGTTGATGTGGCCGTCCCCGAAGTTTCCGACAAGGAGGTCACCGGAGAACTTCCCGAATCCCCGGGGTGCTACCTCAAGACCCCAAGGCGAGTTGAGCACACCCTGGGTCGCGAAGCGCTGCAACAGCCGTCCCTCGGTGCTGAACACGTCGATGAAGCCGTTGCCCGGACCGGCGACGTCATCCTCCTTGTCCGCATTCTGCTTGGCGTACGTCACGAACACCCGCGAGCCGATCACCTTGACGTCGAACGGCGCGAAATCGCTGGGAATGTTGGGGTCCTCGAACCGGGCAGCGGACGGCACAAGGGTGAAGTTCGTGTCGAAGACGTCGATGCGCGCGTCACGGAAGTTCGCGACGAGCAGCCTCGGCCACTGGTCCCTCCCGCGGCAGTCATGCTTCTCCGCGCAGCTCACCAGCGTCAGCCCCTTGAACACGGCGTTTTCGCTGCCGCTGTTCTCGTGCGCCACCCGGACGGCGCTCGTCCGCGATACGCCCGGATCCCACGCGAAGAGGTCACCGTTCTCCCCCGCGAAGACGAACCGGGCGACGCCGGCCCTCTCGAAGCCGCTGAACCGGAACGCGTCAGTGTCGTTGCGCACGATCCCGGTTGGCGCGCCGCCCTCCGGGATCGACACCACCAGCGGCGATATCCTGACCGGCCTCCCCCGCTGGGCTCCCGCGTACATCGTGGCCTTGTCGGCGCCATTGTCCGCGACCCACACCCTTCCGGTGGGCGACGATGCCAGACCCCAGGGGTTGACCAGGTTCGGATCCGTCTTTTCCGCCCTGCCCGGGATGTCAGAGACGAGATCGACCTCTCGGAAGCCGGTGTCCGGCCGTTGCCACGGCGGCCCCGGCTCGGGCGGCGACACGGCAGCCAGGGCGCCGACGGCGCCCAGGGCCAACGCA
>NZ_RJVR01000069.1 GCF_003999195.1 Streptomyces soli | reverse complement strand
GACGACTGCTGTGCCATGGAGACGCTCCTTGGTAAATCGGATGAATTACTCGAAGTCATCACATGTCACTGAAGTCACACTCGCCACCCGAAGCAGAGGCGCATACCGCCGATCAGGCGGTGCCGAACCGGCCGCCTGCAGCGGCTGTCGCCGACGAACCGGCCGCCGTCGGCGGTAACCCTTGCGAGGCAGGTTGAGCCCAAGGTGGTTTCGAACGAGTCACTGAGCCTGACGCCCACCCCGTCGAGGCCCGCAGTGCCCGAAGGCACCCTTGACCGGCCCGCACGGACCGAACACTCCGCGAGCGGGCGCCCCAGTACTCCCACCTTCTCTACGCACGCTGCGACTCCCCACATGGTTGAGCAGCAGAGCAAGTGAGGCGACGAGTAGTCCTGGCCGCGTTCACGGATCGTCATCAGGACCGTCAGCGACCCGAGACCTGGAAGGTCGCCCATTTGCACCGGCCCGGTGCCGAGCCCTTCGCGCTCGGCTCGGTGTGGACCACGTCGGACCGCCTGGTCCGCGAGGCCGCCGCCGCGCCGGCGAGACCATCGCCATCGACGCCGACCCCACCCAGCTGGAACAGGTCCTGGGCGCCACCGCCGAGCCCGGCGGGGTCGCGCTGCTCGACACCGTGCTGCGCACAATCCCCACCACGTAATGCATGCCGCGGGCCTGCACACCGTGCTGGAAGGCCGCCGCGTCGCCGTAGCCGGCGTCCGCGACGGCCACTGGCACCTCGATCCCCCACGAGCGGGTCTCGTCCAGCATGTCCAGGGCCAGCTGCCACTTCTCCACATGCCCAACGTCGTCGGGGATCTGGCAGGCGGCACGACGGGCGACCTGGTCCGGATCCGCCTTCGGCGAGGCCGGATCCCAGGCCTCGGGCTGGAACAGCCGCCAGTTGACCGCGGCCGAGGCGTGGTCGGCGGCCAGGTGCAAGGACACGCCGACCTGGCAGTTGGTGACCTTGCCCGCGGCGCCGGTGTACTGCTGCGCCACACACGCCGAGGCCTTGCCGTCCTTGAGGAACCCGGTGTCGTCGAAGATCAGCACGGTCGGCCGGACGGCGGTTTCCATCGTCCAGGCCAGCCGGGCCCGCACATGGGACGGGTCCCAAGGGCTGGTGGTCACGAAGTGGGCCAGGGCCTGGCGGTTCCCGTCCTCCCCGAGCGGGTTCGTGACTTCTCAACGCCTTGGTGGAGGGAACCCGCTGGTAGTAGGGCTGCCCTTGTCCAGAGAGGCACGCGGGTTGGTGGCCGTCGGCCGTGCCTGCTTCTGGCCGTTCCATGTCCATGAGAGTGCGGTGCGTTAGGGTCCTGGCGGTTGCGCGTTGATCTTCAGCGCGGTTTGGGAGGGGTGGCTGGTGGCGGTGACGGGCTTCGATGAGAGCGAGCGGCTGATCTGGGCGGGACGGGCTGCCGCGTATGCCGGAAGCTTCGCCAAGCTGTGCGCCTATCCGGTGTCGCAGTTGCTGGACGCCGCCGAGGTAGGCCCGGGTGTGCGGGTGCTGGATGTGGGGACCGGGCCCGGGACGGTCGCCCTTGCCGCGCGTTCCCGGGGGGCGACGGTGGCGGCAGTGGACGCGGAGCCAAGCATGGTTGAACTGGCCAGGCAGGCGGAGCCTGCGGCTGATATCCGTGTCGCTGCCCTGCCGGAGCTTCCTTTTGATGACGGCGAGTTCGATGCTGTCGTTGCGAACTTCGTGTTGAACCACGTGGGACAGCCCAAGACCGCGCTGGCCGAGTTGCGCCGCGTCGTGCGGCCCAACGGACGTATATCGCTGACGATTTGGACGGTCCCTCCTGCGGCGGGGCAGGCCCTACTCGGCCGCGCCATTCAGGCCGCAGGTGCGGTGCGGCCGCTCCACCTTCCGCCACTCCCGTCTGAAGAGGACTTCCCCCGAGATGAGAGCGGGCTAACGGATCTGCTTGGGGCGGCGGGACTGCGGGACGCGGGCTGCGAGACGCTCCTGTGGGACCACCGTGCCAGTGCCGAGGAATGGTGGAGCGGTCCTGCGGCCGGTGTGGCGTTCACCGGACAGCTCGTGCAGAGCCAGGCGCCTGAGACCCGCGCTGAGATCAAACGCCATTTCGACTTGTTCAGCTTGGAGTTCGCCGATTCCGACGGCGTGCTGACACTTCCGCACGCGGCCTTGCTGGCACGCGCTCGTCGCTGACGTGATCACTTTCGACCGCTAGGCGGCCGGCCGTTGTCATCCGCCTCGCCGGGGCCGTGCGCATCGCCGTCCTCCGGTTGCCCGGTGCGCAACGTCAGACGGCGGCGACTTCCTGAATCCCGCACAGTCACGCAAGTTACCGGCTCAACTCGCAGAATCTGCCACTTGCTCGGAGAACTCCACACGCACGAGTGACAGCCAGCGGGAAGGCTCTCACCTCCTCACTTGCGCCGTTCCCCTCATCGCGAACGGCTCAGGAACACGCTGGAACTCCATTTGGGAAGCTGCCGTCGTCGTACAGATTGACGTCGACCAGGCCCTTGTCCCTGGCCGGCCATCACGCGCCCCAGGAACCCGGGAGCTGGTGCGAGCGGCGCGGGTAGCGGGGCCCGGGGCGGGTGGGGCGCGGCCGGCCGATCCTGCGGCGCGGCCGGAGCGTGAGCACGGAAGGTCCTCCAGGGGTCAGTGACGAGCGGACAGTGCTGCGCCCCGCCGGCGGAGAGTCCGTCGACGGGGCGCGGGGTGAGGCGGGCGGCCGGGCGGCCTGTCCGGTCCTCGGCAGCCGCGGGGGCGGCCGAGGACCGGGCAGGGCGACGGGTCAGCGCTGGAGCGGGTGAACGTTGTCGGGGGGTGTCGTCGGCGGGCCGGGCGGGGATGTGGATTTGCGGCTGGACCTGGTGACCGGCGTTGTGGATGTGGGTGAACACGGTCGGGCGCAGGCTCAGCCCGCGCTGGGCGAACGCGGAGGCGAGGGTCCAGGCGAGGACGGCGATGCTGGTGGCGATCGTACGGCCGTCGGCGGGGGCGGCGTACTGGTGAGGAGTCAGTATTCCAACCGTGCGCTATTCATCTCCGACGCGCGCGTCCGACTTCGAGCATGGGCGGGCAGACGGGGTGGGAGGCGATAGGGGCGAAGCGCCGCAGGATTCTGATGCGGGGGGCGACACGACCTTTCCGACTTCGCGATGGGCCCAGCGACGTGCTCAGCGAGGCGGCTTGACCAGCCCCACCTCATAGGCGGTGATCACGAGCTGAACCCGGTCCCGGGCGCCCAGTTTGGTGAACAGCCGTGACACGTGCGACTTGGCGGTGGCCACCGTGATGAAGAGATCCTCCGCGATCTCGCTGTTCGACCGGCCACGTCCTCCCAGGCCATCTTGAACGGTCGGCACGCAGGGGTGCCGATCACCCATCCCGGGGTGTTCCGGGCGCTGGCGGCATCCGCGCTGCTGGCCCCGGTCTGCGCAATGGTCGGCCTGGGGCTCGGCGTCCTGATCCGGCACAGCGCCGCGACCATGGTCACCAGCGTCTTCACGCTGCTGATGCTGCCCACGATCTTCTCGCAGAGCAAGCGCTGGTCTGCCGACGTTAACCACGCGATGGTCGTCACCGCCTGGAAGCGCCTGGTCCAGGACTGGCAGCCGGATCCCGGATCCCTCGGCTACACCGCCACGGTCGCCGGCTCCCGGATCGTGTACGCAGTTTGGCCGCTCGTCGCGGTCGTCCTCGCGGTGGTCGTCGTGCGGCGCCGCGACGTGTGAACCCGCGGCATGTGGATCTCCGCGCGGACCGCCACCTCAGGGGCGGGGGGTGCCTGGTTGTCGGCGTGGACGAAGGCGACCGGAGAGAAACGCAGGCCGCGCAGCGCCAGGCTGGACAGGGCTGCCAGGCCAGGACGGCGATGCCAGCGGCATCCTGGCGGCCGGGTGCGGGCGTGTTTGACCACACCATGGCGATGCTGGCCGCGCCCCAGGCTGTCCAGGTGAGGCGGGCGCCGGTGCTGCGGCAGAACCCGCCGACCAGGCCGAACAGACCGACCAGCTGCCAGACGGTGTAGACGGTGGAGCCGCTGATCGCGAGCGAGGCGGAGTGGGTCGCGATGTAGGAGCGCACCGGGCTGTCGATGACGCCCCGCACGCCGCCCGTGGTGTCGACGCCGACCTTCACGGTCGGGGCTGCGGTCAGCAGGCGGTCCAGCGTGTCGCCGACGATGCTGGAGGCGGCGGTCACCAGGATGATGGCGGCGCAGATCCCGGCGAGACCCAGCGCCGTCTTGATCCAGTTCGCCATGGCGTGCCAGCCGAGTTCGGGGGCGAGCCGAAGCTCCTCCCACCGCTCGTACAGAACGCCTCCGTCGGTCCAGGCGGCGGTCCACCACTGGCGCAGGTCAGCGAAACGGGACTCCTTGTCGAACTGGGCGTCCAGCGGCGGAACCTGCGCGGTCTGGTCGGTGTGCGGCATCTGGTGCTTGTTGTCGTCAGGCACGGTCGGGAAGCTCCTTCGTATGTCGTCGGTGAGGGGAGCGGCGTGCGTGTCGCGGCCGGGACACGTGTGGTGGCTGTTGCGGCTCCCTGCCCGCCCCGGGCCCGTTGCGGGCGCGGGAGGGGACAGGCAGACGTCAGCGTCAGCTCTGGCCGGGAGGAAGGTGGCTGGCGGTCCTGCCGAACCAGCGGGTGTCGGTGTGCACTTGCGTGTGCTGCACGTAGGTCGGCCCGGTGTGCTGGTGGACCGTGGTCTGCGGCAGAGCGGAGGCCCCGTCGCCGCCGGCGCGCGCTGGCGATGCTGGCCCGCACGCCGGAGGCCGAGGCGGAGGCGGAGGCGAAGCGGGCGTACGACACCGAGAAGGGCCGCCGTCACCACCGCTGGTACCCGGACGGTCCGATCGCGGTCGCCGCGGCGACCAAGGCTGCCGAGCAGGCCCGGGAGCGCACCGCGCAGCATCTGCTGGCCACGCGGCTGGAGCAGCTGCGCGAGCTGACCGGCGGACGCGCCAATGCGGCCGCCCCCGCACCGTGGGCGGACCGCCTGGCCACCCTCGCCGCCCGCCCGATCAGCGACGATCTTGCCGGAGCGGTGATCACGTGACCACGGAAGCGGAGCCGAGCGGAGCCGACCTGGCCCGCCAGGCGCTGTTCGCGGCCCGCGAGGCGGCGAAGAAGAACGGCGGCGGCCAGACGGAGAAGCCCCGGCGCCGCACCCGTGAGGCCCGGCGCGACGGCCGTGACCCGCTCGGTCTCGGCGAGGCAATCACAGCGATGATGACCGAATGGGCCTGGGCCGCACCGGTCGGCGGCGGCGACGTTCTTGCCCAGTTCGAGAGCATCGTCGCCGCGGCCGTGCCCGAACTCGCCGGTCACGTCCAGGCGGTGAAGTTCGACGCGGACACCGGGCAGCTCGACGTCGTCCACCGGACCGGTACAGGTTGCGCGGCTCGACTGGGTTGCCGGTTCGGGTGGCGAACACGTGAGTGATCTCCCGTTTTTCGCCCAAACGATCACGCATGGCCGCCTGCCGCATCCGGTGCCAGCGGAGCCCGCCGTCGCCGAGGACTTCGCCACCCTCGCCTGGGGCACACCCGACCACGAGCTGATGGACCGGCTGCACAGCCGCGTCGGCCTGCTCCCCGCACGCGGCGCCTGCCCGCCACCCCGACGGTGCCTCCCGCCTGGCCGCCACCGCCCTCCATGCCTTCGCCGACGACGTCCACTGCCACCTGCGCGGCGGCCCCTGCGCCGCCGCCAACGAACCGGCCACTGTCACCGTCCCCGACCTGCCCGGCCTCGAACAGGAGGGATGGCGATGAGCACCTACCTGCTCGGCATCGACCGCATCGCCTGCCAGGGGCATCAACCTGGACGAATGGGGATACCCCGTCATCCCCGACCACACCATCCCTACACCCCTGCTCACTCACGCCAAACGCGCCGTCGCAAGATGCCCGGTCCCGTCCCTGCGCCTGGAACGAACCCGCTCCTGACCAAACGGACACCGCCCGCCATCGACGTCTGAACCAGTTCTTAGGACCACTGTCGACAGACTGCTCCCTGCTCGGCTGCCCAGCACCAGCGAGCCCAGCACCAGCGAAAGGACGCCCCCATGCCCCCGATCGGCAGCGACGCGGCACAACCACACACCCAGGGCCTCCCCGCGCCCGACCAAGACCCCGGACCCGCGGGCAACGAACGCCTCACCGCCAGCACCGGCGCGGTCCTCCTGGTCCTCTTCGCCGCCGAAGGCGTCACCATCCTCTCCCTGACCCGACTGCTGACCTGGCACTACTTCCTCGGGTTCCTACTCATCGGCCCGGTCCTGCTCAAACTCGGTTCCACCATCTACCGCTTCACCCGCTACTACACCGACGCCCCCGCTTACCGCCGCAAGGGCCCACCCAAGCCCCTGCTACGGATCCTCGGACCCTTCGTAGTGATCACCAGCGTCACCGTCGTCGGCACCGGCGTCGCCCTCGGCCTCCTCGGAACCAACGATCGCATCGGCCCCTTCCCACTGCTGCTCCTGCACAAGGCGAGCTTCGTCTGCTGGGCCGCCGTGATGACCATCCACGTCCTGGCCTACATCTGGCGACTGCCCCGACTGATCGGCGCCGACGTGCGCCGCCACCCCGCCCGCCACGGCGAGCCACAGCCCGGCCACGTCGCAATCCGCTGGTCCCTGCTCGTCGGATCCCTCGCCATCGGACTGACCATTGCCCTGCTGGGCACACCCCTCGCGTCCAAGTGGACCGGAGCCCCGCACCATGGCCACCGCGTCCACGTCGGAGCCCAGCACCAGGCCCGGTCAACTTGACGTTTCGAAGAGGTCACGGAGAAGAGCGACCGCGAATTCGGGATCATCAAGTCCGACCTCACGGCGGTGCGTCTGTAGGTCGGCAATCTTGATCAGAAGGTGGACCGGCTTGACGGCCGCCTCCAAGCGCTTGGCCAGCAGATCAGCCGTGACCAGGCGCAGATCGTCGAGCTTCTCACGCAACTGGTCGGTAAGAGCCCGGACGCCGACTGACCACTGTGCCGCAGCCGCTGCGACCAAGCGAAACAGGAAGGGCCCGAACCCCGGTCACCGGGAAGTTCGGGCCCTTTTTCGCATCCGTCTGACCCGCACACGCAGGCAGTGTCCGATGGCGAGAGACGTTACCGGGCTGTGTTCAGGCGATCGCGTCGGGCGGTGACCAGGGCGTGCCACCGTTCGCGAGTGGGCTGTTCTCCTTCGAGCCACCGGGCTGAGGAGGGGCCGCGGAGAGGGAGGTCGGCCATGAAGAGGGCGATGTCGACGTAGTCGGCGTCGTCGCCGCTCTGGGTGAGGTCGCTCAGGCGGGCGATGGTGGCGGTCATCTCACCGGCAGTCCCGAGCACGGCGTGGTGGAAGCACGTCGCAAGTTCGAGTGTGACCTGGTACGGCAGCGACTGGCCCTTCGCCCCGGAGGAGACCGGGAGCTACTTCAACGGCTATCTCGAGACCGACTCCAGCATCGATCCCGCCCAGGCACGGGCCATCAGCCGCAGCAGCGCCGAAGTACTGTTCCCACGTCTTGCCGGACTGGGCTGACAGCTCCGCGTGTGGCCAACGTGGGCCGCTGCCTGGCGGTCCGTCAGCCGCTCTGCGAACTGCATCACCGAAGCTGGCGAAGGCGATCATCTCGGCCGACCGAACCGGGCCTCTATCAGAAGGTGATCAACAGCGGCGAACGGTCCGACCGGCTCTGTGCGTCATGACCGCGAGGCTACGACTTCTACCAGCCCGCGCGGCAGATCCGAACGGTCCGACCGGCTCTGTGCGTCATGACCGCGAGGCTACGACTTCTACCAGCCCGCGCGGCAGATCCGTTTGGCCACCAAGATGCTGGGCCAATGGGTCGAGGGGGCGCTCGGCGCTCCAGCCCGCTATCGAGCCCGGAGCAGGTCGAGGCCGAGGGGGGTACAGGCGTGCCAGACGACCTTTCCCTCGCGTCGCGTCGTGATCAGTCGGGCGTTGCGAAGAGCCGTGGCGTGTTCCGAGGCGGAGGATGGGCTGACGCCGAGCGCGCGGGCGATGTCGGTCGTGGTGTGAGCGCGGGTGAGCAGGCGCAGCGCCGTGGCCCGGGTGCGGCCGGCGAGCGGATCGGCGTCGGCGGGGGCGTCCAGCAGTGGCCGCGGGGTGATGGCCGAGTAGATCAGGAGGGTGGGGCCGTCGGCGGTCGGGGCGACCAGCGGGGTACCGGCCCAGATCATCGACGGCAGCAGCAGGAGCCCGCGGCCGTTGAGGGGGTGGGACCGGAATACGAGCGAAACGTGCCACACGCCAGCGGCCAGTACGTCACAGGCACGAACCGGTGTCGTAGGCGGTGGCGAGGACGTCCGCCGACTCGAAGAGACGACAACGCGGACACTGAGGTTGTTTCATAGGTGTTCGCTCGTGAAACATCCCGCCGCCCGGCGGTCCACCTGCGGCGATCATGTTTCATGAGTTGTTGCAAATGGCTGGACTTCTGAAACACCCTCATGAAACAGTCCCGGGTCGTGAGCGACGACTTCAAGCGCGTGGAAGCGCACGACTGCCCAATGTCCACCTGCGCCGCCCCGGCGGGCTCCCCGTGCCGGACCGGCAAGGGCAAGGTGGCCATCCAGTACCACACCGCCCGCTTCCGCCTCGTGCCCCAGCTAGCCAAGACACTCAGCGTGCCGACCCCCGCCGTACGCAAGCCCGGGTCGGTGTGGGCCGAGCTGACCCGGCCGGTGAACGCCGGCGCCGAACCGGTCGGGCACGTCCGCCTCGGCTATGCCCGTGCCTCGACCGCCCGGCAGTCCCTCGACGCACAGCTCGACTCCCTCGCCGAGGCCGGGGTGACGCGCGTCTTCTCGGAGAAGATCTCCACCCGCGCCACGAAGCGGCCCGAGCTGGAGGCCGCCGTGAAGCTCGCCGGGGAGATCCGCTCCTCCGGCGTCGCCGTCACCCTCGTCGTCCACGAACACAAGCGGCTCGGCCGCGGCATCGAACTCGCCATGCTCGCCGAGGAACTGAAGGCGAGCGATGTCGGGCTGGAGTTCCTCACCGGGGAGCTGAAGGGCTCGCACGACCCGTCCGGCATCGTGTTCACCGTGCTCGCAGCCATGTCCGGGATGGAGCGCGAGTACATCCGCGACCGCACCCTCGAAGGCCACGAGTCCGCCCGCAAGCGCGGCAAGACCATCGGCGGCGCGGGCGTCACCGACGACTCCATGCTGTCCATGGCCCTTCACCTACGCGACCAGGAGATGAGCCTGCGCGACATCGCCAAACGGCTCGTCATCACCACCGGCACGAAGAAGGGCCTGCATCCCTCACCCGCCACCGTCATGCGGATGCTGCGCGAACACGACGAGCAGACCGCCACGGCAGCGAACGCATGATCACCCCGCTACTTTGCGGCTGGTGTCTGAGCTAGGACACCGGGGCCGTGACAAGGACGCCGTCGACGAAGAGTGAGAACCGCTCACCGGGGGTTCCGCATGGCGGTTCCCCCCGGGAGAAGGCGATCCTCGGCCCGGTCCGCCGCGGCGACTGATCGTTTCGTTACTACTTGTCGCGCGCGGCGACCCGTTTGGAGATCTCGGTCTTGACCGTCTCGTGCAGCTCGTCCGACGTGAAGCCGAGGTTGCGCAGGATCTGCGCGGCCAGGCTCCCCTCGGCGCGGATCAGGCCCAGCAGCGTGTGTTCCGTGCCGACCCAGTCGTGGCCGAGGTCGGCCGACGCGCGGGATGCCTGCTCGATGGCCTCCTTGCTCTCCGGCCGGAACGCGATGTGACCCCGCAGCGCCTTCTGCCCGGCCGGCGGCATCGCTTCCTCGATCGCGTCGCGGATGCGTTGCTCCGACTCGGTTTTCGCCATCAGCACCTCGTACGCCAGGCCCTGCGGTTCGCCGAGCAGGCCGAGCAGGATGTGTTCGGTGCCGATGAAGTCGTGCTTGTGCGTTCGGGCGGCCTCCTGCGCCAGCACGATGCTGTGCCGGTTCAGGTTGGTGAACCGCTCGAACGCGGCGGGCGTGTGGCGTTGCTGGGCGGCCTGTTTGGACACCCCGATGGCGTCGCCGATCTCGGTCCACGACGCGCCGGCCTGCTTGGCCTTGACGACGTAGTGGTCGATGAGCTGGTCACCGAGGTCGGACAGGGTCTGGGCATGTAGGTGCGCCTCGCTGATGCGGGCCAGGTTGTTGGCGTCGGGGAGTTCCTCGTCGAGACGGGCGATCAGGTCAGCGAGGCTGATGTTGAGTGGACTCATGCGTCAATCATAGATTGACGATCCATCAATCGTCAATCTGCGATTGACGCACGTTTCGGGTGTGCTCGGCACGGGCCGCGAGTTCGTCGTCCGGCGGGTAGTCGACGCCGAGCAGGGTCAGGCCGTGGGGTGGGGCAACGGCGACCGTGCTGGGCCGCATAGTCGCGCGCAACAGCGACGCCGGCCACTCGACCGGCTGCCGGCCCTCGCCGACCGCCAGCAACGCGCCGATGAGGCTGCGGACCATCGAGTGACAGAACGCGTCCGCCGACACGTGTGCCACCAGCGCGCCGTCGAACCGCGTCCAGTCAAGGCGTTGCAGCTCGCGGATCGTCGTGGCGCCCTCGCGCCGCCGGCAGAACGCCACGAAATCGTGCTCGCCCACCAGCAGCGCCGACGCCGCGTTCAGCAGATCCTCGTCCAGCAGCCGGAACCAGCCGAGTGTGTCCCGGCGCTGCAACGGCAGCGCGCCGAACGGATTGTCCGTGACGCGATACGCGTAGTGCCGGCGAAATGCCGAGAATCGCGCGTCGAACTCGACCGGAACACACCGTCCAGCACTTCGCCTACACCCCTGATCCGCCACTGGCCCGGACGAACCACCCGGCCCGCCCTCAGCGGCGAGGGCGTTGGCGGCATCGGTAATGTCCCGCCGTATCTGACGTGGGACTCGGCCCGCAGGCTGTCTTCCCAGGTGTCGATCTGCGAGCCGTCGGTGGTCGCGGTCGACCCGTCGCCAAGATGCGCCAGGCGGACCTTGAACTTGCCGATCGTCGCGGCCTTCGCCGGGTCCTTCAGCCGGTCGAACCGGCTGCGCCGACTGGACGGGTCCACCACCAGCAGCTCGGCCAGCCTCGCGCGCTGCCCCGGAGTGATCCGGCCGGCGACAGTGGCGAACACGTCCCGGTTCACCTCGGCGCGGATCTTGGCCACCATCCGGTCCAGCGTGGTGTATCCGGGCAGCTCCCGGCCGGATTCCAGCAACTCCTCCAACGCTACGTTGATCAGGTCAGCCGGGTCGTCCTTCGTGACCGCTGCCGCTCGGATCGCCGTATCGGCGATGCCGCGCACATCCGCCGCGTCGTACTTCACCCCCAGGCGCTCGCGCACGTAGTCGCGATACCGCGCAGCCGACCGCACCGCTTCCACCCCGACCGCCACACTGTCCGGCAGTCCCAGCGCGGTGCGTATGTGACCGGCCACCGCGTCGGGAACCTCGTCCAGGCCAGGGAAATAGCGCATCCGCTGATAGCACTTCAGCCATATCACCAGCACGAGGAAGGTCTGGTCAGCGGTCGTCTTCCCTCGCGCCCAGCCGACCTCGTCCACCGTGGGTGTGAACGACTCGACCAGCTCCCGCGCCGTGACGGTTCCGCGGAACCTCGGGTAGGCGGTGCGGTCGATCGATGCCAACACACACCTCGAAGATCACGGGGGCCAGGATGACGGAATCCTAACGATCCCTATCAAGGCGACCGGCGCTGGCCTCTACCAGCGGTGAAACAAGGACGTGGCACGTTTCGCTCGTATTCCGGCCCCACCCCTTGAGGATGAACTCTCGGGTATCCGCGGCGTCCAGCTCCAGCGTCGTCCCGCTCCAGCGTCCCCGCGGCGTGAGACCGGCCAACGTCACCTGAACGCCAAGATCAGCCAACATCCTGGTACGCCAGGCGTGTTCGGCGTCGAATCCGGACCGGATTCGGGCCCAGGCCGGTTCCACGAGGCACGCGTGTGCGGCGCCCAGCGCGTCCCGCAGAACGCGCCACGCGGCGTGCTCCTGCTTGGCCGGCTGACGCATCCACAGGGTCGGCGGGAGGCCCGTGATAGTGCACGCGCGTTCGAGTTCCGAGCACACAAAGCTGGATGGCGACGCCGACATGACGAGATCGAGGCCGTCCTCCAGCCCCCGGCTCATAGGGTCGAGGAACAGCGGGCCCTTACCGGAGGGCGGAATCAGCTCCAGCAGCGGCCGCGCGCTGCCCGGGAGGGCATGCTGCAGCCGTTGTTGTCACCTGCCGAATACCGCGGGCGCGTCGCAGCGCTGCAACATCGCCACGGCCAACCCAAGTTCCATCAACGGCACCGGATGGCCGGCGAACGTCACCTGCAGCAGATCCTCCGCCGTGAACCGCAGCCGTAGCAATGCCTTCCCCCGTTCACCTCGCGCGTTGGATTCGGCCAGGATCGAAACCATGGCGATTGTCGGCCGCGCATCCCACGCTGTGAAGCCAGTCGTCGAGGGAGATCGCATGAAGCGCAGTGTCCGGGCCACAGGGGTGGCCGCAGCGGCAGGAATCCTCGCCCTGTGCACGGCGGGCGCGCCCGCTCAGGCCACCACACAAAGCGGCGAGCCGGTGGTGACGCATCCGGTCGAGCAATCGTTCAACTACACGGCGGGCGAGGTATGCGCCTTCCCGGCCCACGTGGACTTCCCGGTGAGCGACCTGACGTTGAGAACATGGGCCGACTCGAGCGGCAAGCCCGTATTCTCCATCGAGAGTGGCCCGTTGGTGATGGGCGTGACGAACCTGGCCAACGGCGAAACCGTACAGCGCGACATCTCCGGCACCGGGACCCTCACCTACCCCGACCCGAACTCCTTCATCTTGAGCGGCGACAACTGGAGCGCCGGATTCCACACAACCGACCGCCCAATGCACAACCACTGGATCGTCGCGTACGGCTACATGTCGGTCAAGGTCACCACGGTGAACGGCCAAACATCAAGGACGCTGCTGGCCCTGCACGGCCCGTACGAGGACCTCTGCAAAACCCTGGCATGACCCTGTGGCGGCAATCTCAACGGCACCGGGACGGCGCCTTCGCGTTGATGAGAACCATGATCCTGGGTTCCGCAGCTGGGGTGCCGCCCTAGTCCAGGAATTAGGCCGCTGACCTGCGTATATGCGTGATGGCACGCCGAGTAGTGGTGCCAACTCCCGGTCGGCACGGTGGCGGTGGTGACCGCCTGCCGCAAGGCGGAGTCGTCACGGCCCGAGCCAGAACTTGTCGTTCTCGGCACGGGCAAATGGTGTTCTTGCGGCCGGCCTTCTTCAACAGGGACCGCAGCAGGGGGCGGGTGAGCCGGGCGGCCTGTTCGGGGGTGGGGCAGGCAGCCAGCAGGGTCCGGGCGATGGGGTGGCACACGCCCTCGCGGCGGATGCCGACTGCGGCCAGGAAGCCGGGGAAGTACTCGCGCAGGTGCGAGGTGAGCTTGGTGGCGGGCTGGGTGCGGTCCCAGACTGCGTCCTGCTCGCCGCGGGCAAGGACCGCGACAGCTTGGGCGAGTTCGGAGTCGGCGGGCAGCTTGCGGTGGGGGGCGGCGTCCGTGCGCAGGATGTTCGCCAGCACCATGGCGTCGAGGTGGTCGGACTTCTTGCCGGCGACGGTGTGCCGGTAGGTAGCGGGCGGCGGCCATTGGGTTGATCGCGTAGACGGGGCGTGTCCCGCTCGGAAACACGATTCTGGGTGTGACCTGCAAGCTCATCCTCTCGAGCAGAGTCCGCACAGCATCTGGGACGATCCTTCGATGGTGCTGTCGATCGTCACCGCGCTGGCCAGGAACCTGGTCATGGTCCCCGCCGCCGTGCTGCGCAGCCGCGTGGCCAAGACGCGGAGGCGTTGGCGCTCCGGCACGAGAACGCGGTGCTGCGCCGTCAGATCGCGCGGGTCCACTACGAGCCAGCCGATCGGATCTGGCTGGCCGCGCTGTCGCGGTTGGTCCCTCGCGGGCGATGGTGCGAGGTCTTCGCGGCCACGCCGACCACGCTGTTGCGCTGGCACCGGGAACTCGTCAGGCGCGTTCACCTCGCCGACGTCACCGCCGACCCCACCGCCGCATGGACCCACGCAGCAGGCGAGGAATCTCGCCATGACGTTGGGGCGCCGGATGGACTCACTACGCTTCCTGCTCCGGGACCGCGACTCGAGGTACACCAGGTCCTTCGACGCCGTCTTCGAGGCAGACGACGTGGAGATCCTGCTCAGCCCACCCCGGGCACCGAGAGCGAACGCGATCTGCGAAAGAGTCGTCGGCACCTGTTAAACGAATACCACCACGCTGCCTGACCGCCCCGCATCGCCGCAGCTCACAGGACTGAATCGTATTTTCGAGCGGCACAGGTTGGGGTGCTTGTTCGCCACCTGCGTTGGCGCCGACGCGGGTGCCTGGTGCGGATCGACGAGGTCGGGATTACCGTCACCGGGGCCCGGACGGTGGGCTGGGACGAGATCTGCGAGGTCCGCGAGGTGCGCCGGGGGTACTGGGAGGGGCTGGTGCCGATCGCGCGGGAAGGCTTTGAGCTGCCACTCTTCGAGGTCGTGTTGTTCTGGGTCAGGCCCAGTGCAGCGGCGGCCCACACGGCACCCCGCTGGGGCGGTCCGCTGGTCCCATTGCCGGCAAAACTTGACGCGAGCATGACCCGGATCGTCGACGCGGTGAGGCGGTTCGGTCCGGGCCTGCCCGTCCTGGACGAGCAGCGGCAGACCGTAGTCAGTTAGGGACCTGATCTAGTCCCCAGTGCGGTGACCGCGTTGGTTCACCGGCTCGCGCCGTCGGCCGCGCAACCCGGCGAATGTCTTCAGCCACAGCATTAGCGCGGGGCAGTGGCCACGGAGATGTCCCACGCGGTCGGGGCGGGGCGCCCTCCAGAGTCACGGAGAGCGCCCTGGGCTTTAGGATTAACTAGCCGGCCTTCGCTGCGCGCGCGTCAGCGGTCGTGGTGCCCGTCGTGGTGGTGCTCGTCCCAACGGTGGTCGTCCCGACCGTGGTCCTCATCCCACCGGTGCTCGTGTCCACCGCGGTGGTCGTCCCACCGGCCGTGGTCGTCGTTCCACCGGCCGTGGTCGTCGTTCCACCGGCCGTGGTCATCGTCCCCACCCCGGTGCCAACCATCGTGGTCGTGCGAGGCGTACGCGGATACGCCCTGCGTGGTGGCGCTGGCAGCTCCAGCACCACCCAGCATCACGGCGACTGCCGCGCCGAGCGCGGCAGCAAAGCGGGTAACGCGCATAACTGTCTCCTGTCACAGCAGACGCACGGAGCGCCTGCACGGATTGGGCAGGGCAACCGTCGCCCCCAGTCCTGCGCAGGAAGCCACGGCGCGCCCGTAAAGACACTCGATGTGCTGGAATCTTCCGATCCACGGAACCGCGTGTGTAGGCCATCCCGTGCGCGGCGAAATCGGGTAGGAGGGTCGGGTCGCCCGGCCCGACGGTCCGGCAGGCGGAGCTGATCACCGTTGATGACACCCGACGTGCGGCGGGTTCAATTCTTGGGGGCCTTTTCACCTCCTGAAGGGCCTGGGTGCAGTGCGGCCAGGACGGTTTGGTGGGTGATCAAGCCGAGGAAGCGGGTGCGGCCGTAGTCCAGGACGGGGAGTCCGGCGCCTTCGGCGGTGACGAGGGCGTCCAGGGTTTCGGAGAGCTCGGTGGCGGCGCTGATGGGCTTGGGGAGGTGGGCGATGGCGGCGACGGTGGTGGTGTGGTGGACGCCGTCGGCCAAGGTCTCGGCGGCGGTGGTGCCGCAGGTGCTGCCCGCCGTCGTGCATGTGCAGGGTGAAGGTCTCCGGCCCCGGGGCGCCGGGCGCCGGTCAGCCCTGCCGGGATCGGCGGTGCACCCGCAGGAACCACACCGCCAGGCCCGCGAAGAAGACCGCGCCGGCGACGCCGGCCACGTGCAGCCCGCCGGTGAACGCGTCGTGCGCCTCCGCCAGGTGATCTTCTCCGGCGGCCAAGCCGCTTGAGCGCCGACCGCGCCACCGTCGAGGGCCTGCTGCGCGCGCTCGCGCCGCAGGCCCTCGGCGCGCTGGTGCGCCGGTACTGGCAGTTCGACCTGAGCGAGGACGCCGTGCAGGAGGCGCTGCTCGCCGCGGCGACGCGCTGGCTGACCGAGGGTGTCCCCGACAACCCGCGCGGCTGGCTGACCACGGTCGCCGGCCGCCGCCTGATCGACCAAATCCGCAGCGAACAGGCCCGGCGCCGGCGCGAGGACGAGGTGGCCGCCCTGGAGCCGGATCCGACGTCGCCCGCCCCGGCGAGGACACCCCGGCCGACCGGGACGACACGCTCACCCTGCTGTTCCTGTTCTGCCACCCGGCGCTGAGCCCGGCCTCGCAGGTCGCGCTGACGCTGCGCGCGGTCGGCGGCCTGACCACCGCGGAGATCGCCCGCGCCTACTTCGTACCGGAACCGACCATGGCGGCCCGGATCAGCCGGGCCAAGCAGCGGATCAAGGCCGTCGGCAGCGAGTTCACCATGCCGGTCGGGCAGGATCGGGTGGAGCGA
Source organism: Streptomyces soli (assembly GCF_003999195.1). GTDB lineage: Bacteria > Actinomycetota > Actinomycetes > Streptomycetales > Streptomycetaceae > Actinacidiphila > Actinacidiphila soli. Next base: position 10,879 of record NZ_RJVR01000069.1, on the reverse strand, counting down.
CTGCGGGTCGTGCTGCACGTGCTGTACGTGATCTTCAACGAGGGCTACACCGCCAGCTCCGGCGACCGGCTGCGGCGCGACGACCTGGCCGCCGAGGCGATTCGGCTGACCCGCCTGCTGCACCGGCTGCTGCCGGACGACGGCGCGGTGGCCGGCCTGCTGGCCCTGATGCTGCTCACCGACGCCCGCCGGGCCGCCCGCACCGGCCCGCACGGCGAGCTGATCCCGCTCGACGAGCAGGACCGCTCGCGCTGGGACCGCGGTCGCATCGCCGAGGGCGTCGCACTGGTCACCGACGCGATGACCCGCTCGACACTCGGCCCCTACCAGTTGCAGGCCGCCATCGCTGCGCTGCACGACGAGGCGCCCAGCACCGGCGAGACCGACTGGCGTCAGATCAACACGCTGTACAAGATCCATGAGGGCTTCCCTGGCCAGGTCGGCGGCAGCTTGCAGCGCGTCAGCCGACGTGTTGCCCGCGCACACCAGCGCCGTATGCGCGCTCACCGTGATATCGCTGTTCGCGTTGAGCGCGGAGAGGACCCGAACCGCCGTGCCGGCCTCCTGGATCGTCCGCACCAAGTCGCCCGCGAACGGGGGCGCCGGCGGCCGGAGGTGCGGACCCGGAACTCGGTGGCGCTGGTCATCGACGGTGCCCGCTCAGGATTAGGCAGCGCCGCCGCACGCAGGGACGCCCGCGCGCTGTCCTGGCTCCGGTCCTCCCGCCCGTGGCGCGGCTGACCGCACCACGGGCCCGCACGGGCGTGCTGTCCGACCTCGGAGTCATGGAGTGCGCGACGTTGAACGTCAGGGATTGATCAGGCCGCCACCGGCGCTCGTCCGCCCCAGCGGATGCCCTTCTGGCTGGGGATTCGGGCGCGTTCCTTGCGGTGGACGGCCAGGACGTCGGGGTGGCAGGCGTTGGCGTTGCCCCCCGCCGCGGCCGCAGTGGCGGCCCAAGCGGGAGACCGTTACGCACGGCTTCACTCTGTGGGAGCTCGGGGGTGAAATCCCCCCGGGCGACCCGACCATAAGGGGTCAGGGGGCGTCGGCGTAGACAGTGGAGGCGAATTCCGCGATCTGCTCGTCGCTGAGGTTCTTGGCGAGGTTGGCTTCGGAGATCATCCCCACCAGCCGGTGGTCGTCGGCCACGTCGATCACGGGCAGCCGCTTAACCTGTTCGCGTTCCATGATCTGTAGGGCTTCGGACGCGGAGGAGTTGGCGTCGATCCAGTGCAGTGCCCTACTGAGGGTGCCAGCTTGGACGGTAGCCGGGTCCAGCTCCTCGGCGACGCACCGTACGGTGATGTCGCGGTCGGTGATCATGCCCTTGAGGCGGTCGTCGTCACCGCAGATGGGCAGGCAGCCGACCTTGAGGTCGCGCATCATTTTCGCCGCGTCCTGCAGTGACTGGTGTTCGCCGATGCACTTCACCCCCTGGGACATGATGTCGCGGGCTTTGAGCTGTGTGTTCCTGGCCATGTTGTTCTTCCTCCCACCTGCAGCGAGGGCTTGCGTGAAAGCGTTCCGCTGTGTGCGGTCGCCTCTTCCATCGCACCACGGATGCCACAGGGGCGCTGCTTGGGGCAGGTGGTTGCCGGTTACTGACGAAATCATGAGTCTTCCTTGGAACACGGACGTCCGTCGATGAGATCACGAAGGCCGGCGGCAGCATCAAGGCCGCACAAGCATGCGGAAACGTGTGAGCTGGTGCACTGGCTCGCAGATCAGGAACGCCTACAGTCCCCTGCTGAGGGGGAGCGCGGGAGCAACAACCGTGCTGCAAGGCGATCAGACACCGCCACCGTGATGTTCACCATCGCCGCGCGTAAGACCCACACCGGCGCCGCCCTGGACAACCCGGAAGACCGAGGGCCGCGTCACCCTGATCGACGGCCTGCTCGGCGGATGGGCTGCGCCACGGGAGGGGGACCGCAACCGCGGGCGTGTCGGGGATTGAGGCGGTGGTGCGGCGCCAGCCGCGCTCGTGTGACGGCTCCGGGCCGGGGGTGCCTGGCGTCACCCGGTCGGCCCTGGTGTCACTGGCCCGGGCCACCCTACGATCCCGGATGTGGACGACACCGATGCGGACGCCGCCTTCGACTTCCCGGCCGATCTCCTGCAGTTGCAGCGCGAGCTGGACGAGGTGCGGCGCGAGCTGGCGCGGTGGCCGCCGGCCTTCTCCCACCTGGGTGGTGACGAGCAGCGGGTGATCGACATGTTGTGGGCCCGGCAGCCGCAGTTGTCCGCCGCCGTGGCCGAGCACCCGTTCTTCGCGGGCCGGGACACCTACGAGTGGGTCAAGGCTTATCTGGCGCTGCAGCGGGCGAGCCGGGCGCTGGTTATGAGCGCCCGCGCTGCCGCATCGCCGGACGGCGTGGCAGTCATCCGTCCGGTCTAATCGCTGGGGCTGGAAGGGGGCTGCTGGCGACTGGTGGCCGGGCGGGTTCGGGGCAGGGCACTGCCGTGCGAGGCGGACGACCATGTCCGCGGGCTCGCGGCCGCGTCGTTGGCCCGTGCGCCGAGGCTCAGCTTGGCGTTTAAGCCCGGCAAGATCATTTCTTGTCGGGGTTTGCTGTTTGTCTGACAACGGGTACGGCCGCCCGTGATTCTTCGGAGTGTCGAGCTTCGAAGTGCCACAGAACGGCCGTGATGATGAGTGTGCTGGATAGCGTTGCCCACGTCGACCCGTTGAGTGTTTTGTCCGAGTTTCGGCAGGACTTCTACGCCTGTCTGGACGCGCGTGGTGATGAGCTGTTCGAGTTGGTCGACGCCTCGCTGTGCACGGACGGGCCGGTGAAGACACTCGTCGACTTGTCGCTGGCGCCCGAGCACGGTGCCCTGTACGGCGCGGTCAACTCCGGTGTTATCAATCTGCGCCGGCTGCGCTCAGCCCTGGCCTCCCTGCCGCTGCCTCGGGCGGCGGACGGGCGGATCGTGCTCGCCGTGGACATCAGCAACTGGCTGCGGCCGGACGCCCCCACCAGCGCGGACCGGCTGTTCTGTCACACCTACGCGCGGGGCAGAGGTGCGGCCCAGATGATCCCAGGCTGGCCCTGCTCCTTCGTCGCGGCCCTGGAGCCGGGGCGGACCTCGTGGACCGCGCTGTTGGACATGGTCCGGCTCCGGCCCTGCGACGACGAGACAACCGTCACCGCCGCCCAGGTCCGGGAGGTCGTCGGGCGGCTGTGCGCGGCGGGGCAGTGGCAGGACGGCGACCTGCCGGTCCTGGTCGTCCTGGACGCCGGCTACGACGTCACCCGCCTGGCCTTCCTCCTCGCCGACCTGCCGGTGGAACTGCTCGGCCGCTTACGCTCCGACCGCGTCCTGTACTTCCCGCCACCACCGCAACCGCCAGGAAAAATCGGACGCAAACCCAAGCACGGGGCGCACTTCACGTTCGGGGACGAGGCGACCTGGCCCGCCCCGGCGATCACCACGACAACCGACACCACGCGTTACGGGCAGGCCGTCGCACGGTCCTGGGACCGGCTGCACCCCCTGCTCAGCCGCCGCTCGGCGTGGGCCGACTACCCCGAAGGCGAACTGCCGTGTCTCCAGGGCACGGTGATCCGGCTGGAGGTCGACCACCTGCCAGGGGACCGCGATCCCAAGCCCGTGTGGCTGTGGTGGTCACGCACCGGCGCCTCACCGGCAGACGTGGACCGCCTGTGGCAGGCATTCCTCCGCAGATTCGATCTTGAACATACCTTCCGGCTGCTCAAACAGACCCTGGGCTGGACCGCCCCCAAACTCCGGGATCCGCAGGCAGCCGACCGCTGGACCTGGCTGGTCATCGCCGCCCACACCCAACTCCGCCTGGCCCGCCCCCTGGCCGAGGACCTCCGCAAACCCTGGGAACGCCCCGCCCGGCCGGGCCGACTGACGCCCGCCCGCGTCCGGCGCGGATTTCGCCGCCTCCACGCCAAGATCCTTGGACCGACAGCCGCACCGAAACCCGGGAAGGCAGGCCCCGGACGGCCGATCGGCTCCAAGAACAAGCGAAAAGCCCCGCACCACCCCGTCGGCAAGCAGCCCAAAACGGACACGGCCAAAGCCACTGGGAAAAGGCAGGCAGCATAAACGCCAAGCTAAGGAGATTCTCCGGACGTGAACACGGCCTTCGCCTGATCCTGTGCTCCGACCAAGGACGCACCTGACCAGTACGAAGGCCGTGGGGAAATGAGTCTGCTGCATCACGATGCCCAGCGGGAGCCGTTCGCTGTGGCGTCACACTTCCGGGACGACTTCTACGCGTGTCTGAGCGTTCGCCGTGACGAACTGTTCGAGCTGACCGACGCCCTGCTCTGCGCCGACGGGCCGGTGACGACTCCGGTGGACCTGACGCTGCTGGCCGAACACCGCCGCGGGCACGGCGCGCTGTACGACGCCCTCAACCATGGCCGCATCGACGCCGGACGGCTGCGGCGGGTGCTGGCCGCGCTGCCCCAGCACCGGGCCGCCGACGACCGGCTCGTCCTGGCCGTGGACGTGAGCAATTGGCTGCGGCCGGACGCGCCGACCAGCGCGGAGCGGCTGTTCTGCCGCACCTACGGCCGCGGCCGCGACCAGCACGTGATGATCCCCGGCTGGCCGTACTCGTTCGTCGCAGCGCTGGAGACCGGCCGCACTCCTGGTGCCAACTGCTGGACGCGGTCCGCCTCGGACCGGAGGACGACGTCGCCGAGGTCACCGCCGTCCAGGTCCGCCGCGTGGTGGAGGACCTGATCGCGGGCGGGCAGTGGCGCGGGGGCGACGCGGACATCCTCATCGTTTTCGACGCCGGCTACGACACCCCGCGCATGGCCCATCTCCTTCAGGGCCTGCCGGTGGAGGTGCTGGGACGGCTGCGTTCGGACCGGGTGATGCGCAAGCCCGTGCCCCGCCCCTGGATCTCGCCGCGCAGGGCGGACGGCCCCCGAAGCACGGCAAAGAGTTCAGCTTCGCCAAGCCCGGCACCTGGGGCGAGCCGGACACGGCGACCGCGCAGGTCACCGACCGCTACGGAACCGCGCGGACCATGGCCTGGGACCGTATCCACCCCCGGCTCACCACCCGCTCGGCCTGGATCGACCACGACGGCGAACTCCCCCTCATCGAGGGCACGTTGATCCGCCTGCAGGTCGACCACCTGCCCGGCGGCGGAGACCCACTGCCGGTCTGGCTGTGGTCCTCCAGGACCGGGATGACCGGCGAGGACGTCGATCTGCGCTGGCAGGCGTTCCTCCGCAGATTCGACCTGGAGCACACATTCCGCCTGGCCAAGCAGACACTGGGCTGGACCCGCCCGAAGCTCCGCACCCCCGAGGCCGCGGACCGCTGGACGTGGCTGGTCATTACCGCCCACACCCAACTACGGCTCGGCCGCCCGCTCGTCGAGGACCTCCGCCGCCCCTGGGAACGGCCCGCCGAACCCGCCCGCCTCACCCCGGCCCGCGTCCGCAGAGGGTTCCGGAACCTCCGCGCCACCTTGCCCTGCCCGGCCCGTGCACCGAAACTCACACGACCAGGCCCCGGAAGCGCTTGGCTCCAAGAACCGACGGCCCGCCACCCGCTACGACGTGGGCAAAACCGCCAAACGCCCCGAGAGCATCACTGAACGCGACCAGGCCAGACCATAAAGAACAAGCTCAGGGGAGGGCCGGGCCCCGGCCCCAGCCCGCACGGCCGACCGGCGCCGCCAAGCCCCGCGGCCTCAGGGCCAGGCACGGGCCGCACCGCCCGCACCGACCGGCCCCCCCCGTTTCCGTCACCGCCCTTGCGAGGTTCTCGTGTTCTTTGTCAGTGAGCGTGCCGCCCGCGCCGCCCTGGCCGCCTTCCACACCCCCCAGTCCAGCTCCAGGGCGAAGGCTGGACCGTCGAGCCGCAGGACCTGGCTCAGGTCTCCCCATACCTGACGGAACACATCAAACGCTTCGGCGAGTACTCCACCCACGAGCTCGCCCTCGCGCCCGAGGACTACGACAGCCGCCTGGACGTGGACTTCAGCGTTCTCGGCGAGGAAGAGGCGGTGGCGGCGTGACGACCAAGCCGACGGGGAACACGCGGGCCGACCGTTCGATCCCAAGATCAAATATTCGTGGTGCTGGCACAGCTACACAAGCGCGTGGCCGGTCAGTGCGGAAGCTCAACCGACAGGTGCGGGGTCAGCGCCCGGAGGAAGCCCGCTGCGTCGAACATTGCGCCGGCCGAGGCTACGCCCGTTGTGCGCGTGTGCCCGGCCAGGATTCGCTGGACGGCCTCCACCACGAGTGGTGCGGTGACCGCGTAGATGTCCTGGCCACGGGCCGTGGCGCGTCGCTCGACGCCACCTGCGCGGACCAGGACGTCGACGACGAAAATCTGGTTCGACCGCCCCAAAGCGTCGACCGGCTCCGGCTCCGGCGTGTCCTCCTTGGCCAAGTCCCTCGCGGCTTCGACGGTCATGTAGGTGCGGACTTCAGGCACGGCCAAGTGGCTGGGAACGGTGACGACATCGGCCATGGTGAACTCCGCGATCACCACTCGTCGGCCCAGTGGCTCTGGAAAGAGCCAGTCCTGCTCTGATGCCTTGTCGTCGTGGTACTGCAGCGCGCCGTCCGCGAACCGCACCCGACGGCCCGCGCGACGCTGATGGGACACCTGACCGGCCGCCCGGGTGCCCGCCGTGGGATACCAGCTGCTCAACCCGTACGCGACGTGCGCCACGTCCGCAGCAGTCCATTCCCCCATCGCCGCGGTCACCAACAGGTCACCCAGTCCACCGTAGAAAGCCATCGCCGGCACCACGGGTGTGTCTGTCTTTCGGGCTGCTTCCGCATAGTCGGCGAACATCGAAACGTTCGCTTCGATCTCTGCCGCGACGTCGACGTACGGGATCCCAGCGCGCAAGGCTGCCTCGACGACCGGGCCTGCCGTCACCGCGAACGGTCCGGCGCAGTTGATGACAGCCGCTGCGCCGGCGAGGGCCCGGTCCAGCGAGCTCGCGTCGTCCACGGTGGCCGGCCGCACCACCACATCTCCCCACTCGGCGGCCAGCACCCCCAGCTGAGCTGCGTCACGGCCGGAGATGACAGTGGCGAAGCCACGCCTTCGTAGTTCGGCGATGATGAAGCGACCGGTGTGCCCTGTCGCCCCGTAGACCACTACTGCGGCCGCTGCACTCATAGTTCCCCGATCTCGATGTTCTGATGAGTCCAGTCTCGCCGCAGGCGGGACCCGACTGTGATGGTCCGGAACGACATCACGCGTACACTTTCGGACATGCCCACTGTCGCGCTGTTGGCCGCCGGTCGCCTGCTGCACTTCGAGCTGGCGGTGGCCTACGAGATCTTCGGCAATCCCCCGCGCGAAGCCACGGCGGGCTGGTACGACGTACTGCTCTGCGGGCCCGGGCCGGTGCAGGTCGGCCCGTTCATGGTCGAGCCTGACCACGGGCTGGAGCGCTTGGCCGGCGCCGACACCGTGATCGTGCCTGCGTGCGCCGACATCGACGATCCGCCGCCAGCGGAGCTGATCGAAGCCGTGCGTGCGGCCCACGAGTCGGGTGCCCGGGTTGCCTCCCTCTGCACCGGAGCGTTCGTGCTCGGCGCCGCGGGCCTGCTGGACGGTCGGCGGGCCACCACCCACTGGGCTCATGCCGCGGAGCTGAGTGCACGCCATCCGCGGGCCGTGGTCGACCCGGACGTGCTGTACACGGATAACGGCAGCGTGCTCACGGCTGCGGGCAAGGCCGCCGCCGTGGATCTCTGCCTACACCTGATCCACCTGGACCACGGCGCCACCATCGCCAACTCCGTCGCCCGTCGCCTCGTCATGCCGCCACATCGGCCCGGCGGTCAGGCCCAGTTCGTGGCTACGCCGATGCAGGTCAGGGGCGACCACATGCTTGCCCACCTGCTCGCCTGGGTCCAGCAACGGCTGGACCAGCCGCTGACAGTGACCGACATGGCACGGAGGGCGAATACGAGTCCGCGCAATCTCGGACGGCAGTTCCGATCAGTGATCGGGCAGACACCTATTCAGTGGCTCCTGACCCAGCGCGTACGCCGCGCCCAGGAGCTGCTAGAGGCCACCGACGAGAGCATCGAGGCGGTTGCCCTCGCTACCGGCATGGGTACCGCCACGACACTTCGACGCCAGTTCAAACGGATCGTCGGGGTCCCACCTGACAGCTACCGGCGCTCGTTTCGCAGCGCAAAGCCTGCCTGACCGGTACGGGCGCAGCGCAACTCCCGGCCAATCGATAGCCGTTCCTGCCAGAGCACGTCGCAATCGAACTGGCCGGGCTGTCTGCCGGCCAGGCCGACGGGGTGCTGCGCGCCCTTTCGGGGCCGGAGCACCTGGGCGGTCGGCCCGCCATGCGCGTTTCGGCCCGGCTGCGCGAACGCTTCCACCGCACCGCCCGCTTCTGACCCGCCCGCCGTGACGAGCCCGGTACCGTGCCCGCCCTCCAGGTGGCCGGCGCCATGGTGTTCGTCTACCTCGATGAGGAACACACCGAGCTGCGCGTGAGCGTCGACAACGGCATTGCGTGCCTGGCAGAAAATGACAGACCGTCACCTCAAGGCCGGTTCGCGAGCGCGAAGTCGGCCAGCTCCTTCTTCCAGGCCCGTACGCGGTAGCCGTTGGAACCGCCGGCGTCAGCGGTGATCAGCAGCCGGGTCGCGCGGGATAGCGGCCCTGCCCCTCGCCGTGCCACCAGCGGCGCAGGGTAGCGACCGCGAACGCGGCGGTGTCCCCATCACAGCCCACCGACACCCAGCCGGCGTCGGCGTTCAGGTCGTAGACGCCGTACGGCACCGCCTTCTGCGCATCCTTCTCGGGAAAGTCGTGCGCCCGCGCCCGTACCGGTTGCCCAGAGCGCTGCCACTCCTGCCCGGCGACGGCGTAGTTGCCCAGCACTTCCTTCTTCTTGGTGTCGACGCTGACGATTGGCTGCCCGGCCGCGGTGAACTCCTTGACCCGGTCGTTGATGTAGTGGAACTGCGCGTCCCGGTCGGGATGACGGGCACCCTCCGTGGTCCGCGAGGTCCCCTGCAAGGAGAAGCCCTCGGCCTTCAGCAGGGCGGCGACGGTGTCCGGGCCGATCCGGTGCCCCTGGCGGGTCAGCTCGGCAGCCAGGTTCCGGGTGGACTTGACCGTCCACCGCAGCGGGGATTCCGGGTCGCCTCGCTGATCGGGTTCGACCAGCGCCAGCAGGGCCGGGACCAGGCCCGGATCACTCTCGCGCAGCCGCTTGCGGCCCGCGCCCGCCGTTCGGACGCCCCCGGACGGCTCCTGGCCGGAGTCCAGCTCGCGGATGCCGCGTGAAACCGTGGACTCGGCCACCTGTGCGGCACCCGCGACGACACGGATGCCGCCGTGGCCCAGAACACGGGCCACCGCTCCCAGCACCAGGCGCCGCTGCCGCTCGTCCAGATGCGGCACCAACTTGGTGAACGTCTCCACCAGCACCGCCTCGGTTTCCTCCGCCACACCCGGATCATACGACTCCAACTCTCCGATCAAACCGATGAGTTATTTATCGGCAGCCCCCTAGTAGCGCTTGGTCAGGTCCGGTTGGACTCGGCGCGCTCGGGAGATGTCCTCGCCGGACAGGCGCCATTGACCAGGGCGGACGATTCTGACGATCTTTGCCGACCGGGCACATCGAGAGGCAATCGCCGCAGGTCAGGCCGACCTGACAAAGCACTACTATCTCCCGCACCCACAAGGCCAAGGACGTCGAGCTGCTCGCGCTGCGCCACGAGAACGCGGTCCTGCGCCGCCAGCTCGGCGCACGTCCACGCCTGACCTGGCGCGAGCGCGCCCTACGCGCCGCCCTCGCCCGACACCTCCCAGGCAAGCTGCGCCGACTCGGGCCCCGCGTCGGCGCCGCCACCATCCGCCGCGTCCTGCGCAGCGCCGGCCTCGGCCCGACAACTCGACAGACCTCGAGCGGAGGACCTACGTGGCGCGCGTTCGTGCGCGCCCAGGCTTCCGGACTGCTCGCCGCGGACGGGAAGGGCTCCTGTAGGTTTTCACAGGACGACGCGCCAGGAGTTGTCGCGTACAGGAGGTGCCAATCGTGGGCATGCAGCCGCCCCGACCGCCACGGATGCCGGTCCTGACCGCTGAGCAATTGACGCAGGCCGCCGCGGATCCATCGGGGTTCTTCGCCGAGATCAACCCGGCGCTCGTCATGGACCGCCGCTTCATTCCTGATGAGGCGATCATCCGACGCTGGAGGGTCGACAACCAAGGCAGGCTGACCGGCGAATACGTCGACAACCCGTATTACGGCCAGAAGGACGACTTCACGGCCTTGGCCGGGATCAATCCGCTGGTTCTGCAGTGGTTGCACGGGCTGGGAGTGGGCGAGGATCTGCCTGCTCGCGTGCGGCACGAGGTCGAAGTCCTGCTGCGCGAGCGGCAGCGCGGCGCGGTGTTGGAATGGGTGAAAGTCACCGACCAGCCGACACCGTTGGCCGACGGACACAGGAGCTATGCCAAAGGCGAGGGCGAGGAGATGTTCGTCCTGACCCGGGTGGCTCTCTACGTACCATTCGTCGCCTGCGTGCAGAGGCCCGACGAAGACTCGGAGATCCTTCAGGGTGCCCTCACCTACGTCATCGGGAACGTCAACCAGCCCGTCAACCGCGTTCAGCGGGCTTGGTTGGACGTCGATGATCACGGCATCTTGAACCGGCTCTCCGTGCCGGACGAGCACCAGCTCAAAAGCCGCATGATGGCCGTCGGCGAATGGCTGCCCTCCGACTATCCGCCTGGATCGCCCGAAGCGTGAGGGGTTAGCCCCAATGCCGCGTTGCCGCCAGCGAGCGAGATGACGCGTTCAATGGTCCAGGTGTCGAGCGCGATGCGGTTGTCGTACGTCGTGTTTGCTCCCGCAGCGATGCAG